>CABQYA010000001.1:0-53269 GCA_902468275.1 uncultured Urmitella sp.
CTTTGACGGACTCGCCAATCTGGGTGAAATCCAGGTTTTGGAATGCCCATAGTATCGAGGTTGTCATTACTACTAGAACTAATATCCCTGGTAAATCAAGTCTGCGGGAGGAATCTTGGGTTTCCTTTGGTAATGC
Organism: uncultured Urmitella sp.; assembly: GCA_902468275.1. Classification (GTDB taxonomy): domain Bacteria; phylum Actinomycetota; class Actinomycetes; order Actinomycetales; family Actinomycetaceae; genus Varibaculum. Next base: position 137 of record CABQYA010000001.1, read on the forward strand.
CCAAATCCCCAGTCCTACAACAACTATGGCAATGGGAACGTTAATATAGAAAATCCATTGCCAATTTTCTTGACCGGCAATATCGAGAATTAGGGAACCTGCAGAGGCGCCAAATACTGAGGCAACGCCGTAAACCATCCCTACCAGCCCTAGAGCCATACCGCGCTTGGGAGGAGGAACGATTGTGCCTACTGCCGCGGTGGCAACTGGTACCATGCCACCACCTCCGATAGCTTGAATAGCTCGTGAAGCCAGCAACAATCCTAGGGAAGAGAAATCTTGCGCTAGTCCGCATCCCAGGGAGCCAAGCCCAAATAACCCAATTGCCAGCACGTACACCGGTTTACGTCCAATAATGTCCGCGATTTTTCCGATAACCGGAATCGCGGCCGCGTAGGTGAGGGTGTAAATAGTAAATACCCAAACCCCGACCTTATCGTCAATGCCTAATCCGTTTTGAATAACGGTACGAGCCGGATTTACGATGCCCATATCGAGGGCTCCCATACCAATTCCCGCTAAGTAGAGGACGAGGACGAGTTTCCACCTTTTGGGGGCGGTAAAGTCGGTATTGGTTGGCTGGGAGGAGCTTTTTTCTGTTTTCTGTTCTACTTTTTCGGGTTTCGGGGTTTTTAGCTCGCTGCTCATAATAATCCTTGATGTTTAGTTTTGGTTTCTAAAGTTTTAGGACTCTTGATGTGGGGAAGTGTCTAGAGAATCTAAGAATTGACCTAGCATTTCGCTAAATGTAGCCAGTTCGTTTTCGCTGCGGTCGGCAAATAATCCCTTTAGTCCTGCCTCCATGGGGGCGGTAAAATCGTGACCGATTTTCCCGCCTTTTTCCGAGATGCGCAGTATAGTTTTACGGCGGTCGCTATCGCTGGTTTCGCGATTTACGTATCCAGAATCGACTAGCCGATCAGTCAAATAGCTGACTGCCGCTCGGGTAATTTGTAGCTTTTTCGCTAGTTGCGAGGGGGATAGGGGTTGTTCGGATAGTTCTGCTTGCCAGATTTGCAAGAGAGCTTCTCCATCTTTTCCGTGCAGCCCTACTTTTGATGAATACCGATTGGTTAGGTCATTTGCTGTGAAAATCAGGCGATGTAACTGGTAGAGGAGTTTCTCTAGGTGTTGTTTGCGTTTGATTTCCGGCTTAGCTTCTTCAGTCATGTAGTTAAGTATATTAACGGTTAAGAAACTTAATCAAATTGTTTTGTGGTTCGCCCTGTGAATATGCCCGTTTCGCCCTCCCGGTGCATTATCGCCCTCCCGATTGGGAGAATTTCCGGTTATTTGGGGAGTCTGTGTCCAGTTGGGAGGGTGTTTTTGTCTTGGAAGGTGCAACAGTTGATTACTGTCGATGCTGGCAGAATACAGGAGCTGGCAGGCATCGGGTGAATACTTGCAGGAGTAGATTTTATCCGAGTGGGTGCGGTGGGCATAAGAATTCGGGAAACGCCGATACGTTTTCCGAATTCTTGGGCAGGAGGAAAAATCTACCCCTGCGAGCAGGGGGGCTACCAACACTCACGGACTATTACCGAACCGCGCTAACCAGCGGGAAGGGGCTGCGGGGGGCAGGATGCCGCCACCGAAGCCATTGCGCGCTTTTCTGCCGGGGTGACCCATAAATGCCACTTATTTTTTACCGCCACCTGTAAAGCAACATATTGGCATTGAAACCCTTTATTTGGGGGCAGCCAACTGGCAGCGTCCTTATCTTTCTTATCTTGATTTGCCGTTCCATCGACCGCCAGCAGATTTAAGGGGTCATTGGCGAAACGTTCACGAGTCTTTGTATCCCACTTACTAGCTCCGGTTTTCCAGGCATTAGAAAGCGCAACTACGTGGTCAATCTGAATCTTTGATGAAGTCTCGACACCTTTATGGAACTGCTGATATTTACCGGTATAAGGCTCAGTGAAAGTCCCAGACAGTACCGTGCAATCATGCGTACCTGCTTTAGTCTTTACTGCTGAAAGGTCACGCCGTAAAATATCATTTCGCGTGTCGCAGCCATTGTGGTCAATGTCTGCCCAGCGGATACCAAATTCGGAACGGTCATAAGCGCTGGCACTTTTCCATTGAGCTTCCGGTAACTTAGAGATTGCTTTCACTAAATCAGTCTGCACCGATTCAGCCAAAATCTGATCTGCGCTTTTTCCCCAATCTGGTAGCTGAACCTTAGGGGCTCCCCTATGGGAAAGACCAGCTAAATCTGGTCCCAGTCCGGGAACGAAAGCCCAGATTAACAAGGCAATTGTAAAAAACGCGACTATCCGGCTTCCCCAGGAAGATTTTTTCCATAACCGTTCATATTGGTTTTGCTTACGATACCCCATGCTTCTATTGTGCTTTTTAGGCGATTCGATTTGCTTTAACCTTACCGCGCTGAGGGATATTCGGATTTATTGGCGGCGGTGCAAAATAGAATCATGTTCACGCTTTCTCAGGCAGGCGCCCTCGCCCCCGGACTTCCAGCAGCGAAGATTTTGCCAAGACTCAAAGACGCCCTCGAAACTGTAGGGAAAACGGTTGTTAGTGCCGAGCCAGGGTCGGGGAAAACTACTTTGGTTCCTCCTTTTTGCTGGGCTCTAGAGGATATGCGGGCAAGTGAGGGTGGCATGGCAGCGGGGGTAGTGGTCACCGAGCCACGTCGGATTGCTTGCCGGGCAGCTGCCAGTTACTTGCAGTCATTACTGCCTAGGCAGAAGCAAAACCTGGCGGCGAAAGTCGCATTTTCAGTCCGGGGAGAAACTACTCGCGGGCAGGATACTCGCCTGGATTTTGTTACTGCCGGACTGTTGTTGCGCCGGCTGCTGGCAGATCCGGAAGTTTCTGGTATTGGCACGGTAATCATCGATGAAGTACACGAACGCTCTTTAGAGACTGATGTGTTATTAGCTCTGCTCTGCGAAGTGCGGCAGCTGCGTCCGGAGCTGCGGATAGTGGTGATGTCGGCGACTTTAGATAGCGAGCTTTTCCGGAAGGTCTTAGGGGAAGATACCCCTGTTTTAGAGGCGGAGGGCAAACTTTTTCCCCTGCAACAAGTATCCGCGCCTCCACCACTACGGGTACCGCGAATCAGTGAGCGGGGAACCTCCTGGCAGTTTCGGGATTACTTGGCCGATCTGGCGTTAAAACGTCGTATTCAAGGTGACACTTTAGTGTTTGCCCCGGCAATTGCAGATGTAGAGGCGATAGCTTCGGCGTTGCGTACCCGCGCAAATCACCCGGAAAGAATAATGACCCTGCACGGGCAGTTATCTCCTTGCCAGCAGGCAAAAGTGCTTTCTGAGGACGCCTCTGTTGCTAGCGAGGACGCTCTAGAGCCGGGAGAGGGACGGATTATTGTGACCACCTCAGTGGCTGAATCGGCGCTTACTGTTCCCGGGGTTCGCCAAGTGATTGACAGTGGTTTATCGCGAGTTCCAACCCGCCGTCTGCGTGGCAATTCCGGGGGACTAATCACACTTAGCTGCTCGCAAGCCACCGCCATTCAACGCGGAGGTCGCGCCGCGCGCTTGGGAATCGGTCGAGTAATTCGCGCCTATGACCAGCAAACTTATGCGCGCATGGAAGCCGATAGTCAGCCGGAAATCTTGCGCAGTGATTTGACGCAGACCTATTTGCAGCTGGCAGATTGGGGGCAAACCAATCTGGAAGTTCTGGCGCTGCCGACTACCCCTCCGCCTGCTGCCTGGCAGCAGGCGGAGAAGGATTTGCAGGCTCTCGGCGCTTTAGATGCAGATTGCCGGATTACTGCTTTTGGGCGCCAGCTGGTGCAAATTCCCGCTCACCCGCGGCTGGCACGTGCCCTGATTTTGGGGGCACGTCTGGTAGGTGAGCGCCGCGCCGCCCAAGTGGTCGCGGCTTTGCAGGCGGATTTACGCCGTTCAGATGGGGATTTATGGGCAGCTATTTGTCAGGCAGAACGACAAGGAGACAAGAACTACTGCAAAGAACGTTCCCGTTTTGAAAACCTAGCGCAGCGTTATCAAGATATTGATGCCGGTAAGCTGGTTAAAGAAATTTCGCTTCTAGATAGCGAGGGCAAGCGGGGAGGAAGTGGAGCGAATAACCGAGGCGAAAAACCGGTGCTTGCCTTGCCGGAAATCGCCGGGGAATTAAGCGTAGGGGTAGTAGTCGCCACAGCTTTTCCTGAACAGATAGGGCGCTTAACCAGTAAACAAGGGATCTATCAACTTTGTGGTGGAGGTGCTGCCGGTGTAAATAATGCAAATCCTCTATTCAATGAGGAATGGCTGGCAATTGCTGAAGTTGGACTCCGTAAAGGCAAAGATGATGTTATTCGTTTCGCCGCCCCCTTAACTGAACCGTTAGCTCTTGAACTAGGTAAACACCTTATGCGTGAAAGTCACGAGGAACAGTTCCAAAAAGGGAAAATAACGGCATGGAAGACTAAATACCTGGGTGAAATTCCCCTACACCGTGAGCCAGCTCAAATCCTTGAATCTGAGCACCTCCTCGCAAATGAGTATCAACGAAGCGGGTTAAGGTTTATCCCTTGGAGTCCAAAAGCCCGAAATCTGCGCGCACGTATGGCGTGGGCTGCCGAGTGCCTGTCAAATATGCCCCCGGTTTCCGATGGGGATTTACGTGACAATCCAAGTTTTTGGTTAAGTCTGGTAGATTATTTTTCCACTGGAAATACTGCGTTAAATGCGCCGGTAGCAACCTGGTTGGAGGCAGTATTGGACTATGAATCACGGCGTAACTTGGATAGGGAAGTCCCCCAAGATATTACTCTCCCCTCAGGTCGTACCGCCGCCATCATCTATCCAGATGAGGTAGCTAGCGGCCCGCCCCGAGTGCAAGCAAAACTACAAGAGTTCTTTGGCCTGCAATCCACGCCGAAAATCCTGGGCGGAAAGGTGAACCTGGCGATGGAGATGCTGTCGCCAGCAGGACGTCCGCTGGCTTTAGTCACCGACTTGGATCATTTCTGGGATGAAGTGTATCCACAGGTACGAGCAGAAATGCGTGGTAGATACCGCAAGCACCCTTGGCCGGAAGACCCCCGCGCCGCCCTCGCAACTGCCGCCACCAACCGTCAACTCCGTTCCCGTTAGCTAATGGGGTGTTGCGTGTTAGCTGGGGAAAGATTTTACCTCGCGCCCCGAAATCCGGAAAATGCTTTGGCATTTTCACGGATTTAATGCCTTAAGAATTACAGATTGTTAGATTTATTACCGGGTATCCGATTCTAGGGGATCTTGGTGGCTAGGGTGTCTACCCCTCGGCATAAATCTTTCCCCAGCTTCTAAACTCGCACGCCGTTCCCGTCATTAAGGGCGAGGATTACTTTTGTCTCCCGCCCAAAGAACTTGGGTAATACTTGAGGTATTACCCAAGTTCTTACGCCCGCCTAGCCTGATCGACAAAAAGTAATCCTCGCCCTTAGCGTTTTGCGGGAATACCAGCAAGTTCCAGCAGTAAATCAGGTGTATCCGCGCGGAGCTGTTGCGGGGTGGGGGCTAGGTTTTATCCGAGCAGGTGCGGTGGGCATAAGAATCCGGTAAATACCGCTGGTATTTACCGGATTCTTGGGCGGGAGGAAAAACCTAGCCCCCCACTTATTACGTGCTTTACGAGAGGGCAGCGCCTACTACCTCTTGAGCTTCAGAAATCACCTGATCTACGTGTTCATCGCCCTTAAAGGATTCCGCGTAAATCTTATAGATATCTTCAGTACCCGAGGGGCGAGCCGCGAACCAGGCATCTTTAGTGACTACTTTCAGCCCGCCGATTTCGGCGTCATTACCGGGGGCGCGCACCAGTTTGCCGGTGATATCCTCCCCAGCTAGTTTCAGGGCGGTGACGTCCTCGGAAGAAAGCTTCTTGAGCTTGGCTTTCTGCTCTGGGGTAGCCGCGGCCTCGAAACGCTTATAACTGGATGCTCCGAAACGTTCCACCTGCTGCTGATGTAGCTGCGAGGGAGAAGAACCAGTGACCGCCAGGATTTCCGAGGCGAGCAGCGCCAAAATAATGCCGTCTTTATCGGTAGTCCATACTGACCCGTCCTTGCGCAAGAACGAGGCGCCGGCCGATTCCTCGCCTCCGAAACCGATAGTTCCGGAGAGTAGTCCCGGTACGAAATACTTAAAGCCCACTGGTACTTCCACCAGTTTGCGCCCCATATGGGCTACTACCCGGTCAATTAGCGAGGAAGAAACTAAGGTTTTACCAACCCCGCAATCTGCGCCCCACTGCGGGCGGTGGGTGTACAGGTATTCAATCGCCACTGCCAGGTAATGGTTGGGATTCATCAATCCATCTGGGGTAACAATCCCGTGGCGATCCGAATCCGCGTCGTTACCGGTCGCAATATCGAAAGGCGTAATCCCGTCCTCGTCAGGAGCCATCTTTTGCCGCAGGGAAGCCATTGCGTTGGGCGAGGAGCAATCCATCCGGATCTTTCCATCCCAATCCAAGGTCATGAAGCTGAAAGCGGGATCTACATTGGGATTGACCACTGTCAGGTTCAGGTCGTGGCGTTCTGCAATCATGCCCCAATAGTCGACTGAAGCGCCCCCTAGGGGATCGGCGCCAATGCGCACTCCCGCAGAGCGAATCGCGTCCAAGTCAATTACACTGGGGAGTGCATCTACGTATTCTCGCAGGTAGTCATGGGGGTGTACGCAATCTGCTCGGGATAAATCTGACAAAGTAGAGCGGGGAACATTCCGCCAGCCATCTTCAAGAATCTGGTTAGCGCGGTCGGCAATCCATCCGGTAGCGTCTACATCGGCTGGCCCGCCGGTGGGGGGATTGTATTTGAAGCCGCCATCGCGGGGAGGATTGTGGGAAGGAGTGATAACGATCCCGTCTGCCACATCTGCACCCGAGGTTCGTACCTTGCCAGGGGCTCCATTGGCCTGCAAAATAGCCAAGGAAACCGCCGGGGTGGGTACATAGGAGTTCCGCGAATCAATCCGGACGTCCACTCCGTTAGCTACCAGCACCTCTAGGGCGCTGCGGTGAGCCGGTTCGGAGAGGGCGTGAGTGTCGCGTCCGATAAATAACGGTCCGTTAATTCCCTGGTTGCGGCGATACTCTACGATTGCCTGGGTGATAGCTACGATATGAGCTTCGTTAAATGCGTGGTCGAAGGCGCTGCCCCGGTGCCCCGAGGTGCCGAAACTTACCCGTTGGCTAGGCTCGCTAGGGTCTGGCTCTAGGTCATAGTAGGCGGCTAGGAGGTCATCGACATTGATTAAATCTTCTGGTTTGGCTTTTTGCCCGGCTCTTTCAAACATATAGTTAGTCTCTCACTTATTTGGGTTTCTGTCTGGATAAGTCCATAGGTTTCAATCAGGTAGCTGTTCTCTATTAAATTTGGAGTGTGCATCGATTCGATTGGGCTATTCGGCAAGCTATGCAGCTGGCAGCACTTGCCGGTGAGGGCGGGGATGTCCCGGTAGGTGCGCTGGTGCTCGCTCCTAGGAAAGGAAGGATGCAACCCCTTAATGCTTCCGACGGGGTTATCTTCGAGGACGAGGGCGCGCGAGGGGTAAAAGCTGCCCGACCTTCCTCGGGTAAAGCTCTAGGTGATAGCTCTTTCAATGTTCCAGAAGAATCCGAGTTAGAGGATTGGCAAATAATCGGACGCGGCTTTAACCAGCGGGAGGTTTCCCCGTTTGACCCTACTGCTCACGCCGAGATTGTGGCTTTGCGGCAGGCGGCAAGGAGACGCGGAAGCTGGCGTTTGTCAGATACTACTTTGGTAGTGAATTTGGAACCATGCACGATGTGTGCCGGAGCAATCGTGAATGCTCGGGTTTCGCGGGTAGTGTTCGGCGCTTGGGATGATAAGGCGGGTGCTGCTGGCTCTGTTCGGGATGTTTTGCGAGATAGCCGGCTGAATCACCGCGTAGAAGTTATTGGCGGGATTTTAGCGGACGAGTGCGGAGGGCAGTTAAAAGACTTTTTCGCTAGGCGGCGCTAGGGGTAACCCTAGGGTTCAGCCATTTACCGGCGCTTTAATGCAGAAGTTGCATCTAATTGTCTGTTCCTTTCACTGGGGACTTCTGTGCATCCTCTGCTCGTGTTTTCTGACTCTAGTTGGGGTGCGTTTAGATGCTTGCTTTTGGGAATCACCGGTTATTCCGACAAATAGGCAGATAACTTTCCGGCAAACAGGTGGATAACTCTCCGGCAAATAGGCAGATAACTTTCCGGCAAACAGGTGGATAGGCTATAGTAAAAATATGTCTGACTACTTAAAACGGGTAATTGACTATGAGATTGCCCAAGTGTTTCCCCAATTACCTGCACTGTGTATAGCAGGAGCTAAAGGAGTGGGGAAAACGGAGACCGCCCAGCGACTCGCCCGCACTACCTACCAGTTAGACCAAGTCGATACTCGCACTATCTTGCAAGCAGACCCGCGTATTTTCCTACAACAACCACCCCCAGTTCTCCTGGATGAATGGCAACTATTGCCAGAAACCTGGGACACCATTCGCCGCGCGGTTGATGCTGGTGCACGTCCCGAAAGTTTTCTGCTAACCGGTTCCGCCAGCCCCAAACCCGGGGTACAAACCCATTCGGGAGCGGGCAGAATCATAACTTTACGAATGCGACCTTTAACCCTTTCCGAACGAGGAATTACTACCCCCACCGTCAGTTTGCGTGACCTATTCGCCGGTGAGCAAGCGATAACCGGTAGCAGTGACTTAACTGCCTCTGATTACGCTGATGCCATCTGTCAAACCGGGCTGCCCGGATTTCAACAATTAACTGGGCGCGCTTTGCGTTTGGCGGTAGATTCCTATCTGCGTGACGTGATGGATAAAGATATCTTTACTCAAGGATATTTCACCCGCACTCCGCACACTTTGCGAGCTTGGTTGCGTTCTTATGCGCAGGCTACCGCGACTACCGCGTCCTATGTGCAGATATTAGAAGGTGCGACTGCTGGGGAGGGGGATAAACCCAGTTCCGAAACTACCCGCACCTATCGTGATTTCTTAACCAAACTGTGGATTTTGGAGCCTCTGGAAGCTTGGCAGCCTTTGGGTTCGGGGTGGAAACGCTTGACCAGCAGCCCTAAGCATCATCTAGTAGATCCTGGCTTTGCAGCTCGTCTCTTGGATTTAGAGTCTCAGGATTTACTGACTCCTGCCGGGGCTAATATGTACGGTGCGTTGTTTGAGTCTTTGGCTGTGCTATGCGTTAGGGTCTTTGCTCAAGCTCTAGAAGCTACGGTAGGGCATTTCCGTACCCGCGCAGGTGAGCATGAGGTCGATTTGGTTTTGCAAGGACGAGGAGGGGCAATAGTTGCCTTGGAAGTCAAAACCGCGAATCGGGTCACTGACCATGACGTTAAGCATTTACTCTGGTTGCGCGAACGTGTCGGCGAAAAAATGCGAGCTGCCGCTGTCTTGTATGGTGGAAAACAGGCTTATATGCGAAAAGACGGGATTGCGGTGATTCCTCTGGGGTGTTTGGGGCTTTGATGTTGATTTTGGGTAGGCAAACGATTTGAGGGCGAGGGATCGTTTTTGCTGATAGCTACTAGCTGCTGCGTTAGTTTTTGCCGGAGCTGGCGGAAAGGAAACTAATGATTCCTTTTGCTAAACCGGAAGCGTACTGTTGTTGCCCTTGAGGGTTGGATAATCTTTGAGCGTCTTGCGGGTTCCTCATTTCGCCAAGCTCCACCATTACTGCTGGTACTTTCGCAAAATTTAGGGTGGCGAGGTCGGAGCGGGGGACGGGATTTGCCCCAAAAATCGTGGAGGGGGTAAGCCCTGCGCCTCTAAGTCCTTCGGAAACTGCCCGTGCCAGCTTCCGGGACGGTGCGCCTTGCGCAGAGTTTAACGGAGGATTGGAAACCATTACGAAGAATCCGTGAGGGGCAGACGACTGGGAACCATTGGCGTGAATAGAGAGGAACGCATCGGCGTGTTTCTCGTTCGGGATTTGTCCGCGCCGATCGACACATACCTTATCTGCATGGTCATCTTTTTTGGTCAGATGAACTGTTGCCCCTTTTTCTTGCAGCTCAGTCTGCAAAATCAGGGCAACTTTCCAGTTGGCAATATGTTCAGGGTATCCGCTGTTAGTTGCGGTTCCGGAGGTATTGCAGGCTTTGCTCCCTCCGCGCCCATCAGGAACTTTTTTGGTTAAGTGTCGCCCAATCGAGTGACCGGGGTCTATTACGATAGTTTTTCCTGCCAGTATCTTTTTAGGTTCTGGACTGGGGGTCGAGGGCGAGGCGGAAGGGGAGACTGTAGTAGGGGAATCTTTCTGGGTAGCGCTAGGGGTGGAGCTGCTAGCGGTTGTGTTTTTTGTAGAGAAAGCGTGGTGGTCGGTTGCGGGACTGCAAGCGCTCAGGGTCAAAAGGCTGATTGCCATTACGGTGATGCCGAACCGGTATATCTTTTGGGGGAAGCAGGCGAAATTCTGGAACACGCTATAAGCCTAACTGGATTTTGAGGGCGCGCCCTAAAGTGGGGAGAGGGTTGCGCTAATCTGCACTGCGTCCTCTAAATCTAATCGCTAATCAAAGGGGCGCAGCGCCTAAACCTGGTGTTAGCGTTTTAAGATGGCCCTGAAAGTGTCCCTAAAGTGGCCAGGGGTAAGTAACCCGAGCGGTTGTGTCTGGGACCTAAGTCGAGTAAAGTAATCTTTGTAAGGACATTTCAATTAAGTGTTAGGGATGTCGAAAAACCGGCATGACCGGCGATAAAGTCAGCAATAATCAAAGGAGATACTGACAATGGTAAAACAGTTGCAGCACTGGATTAATGGCGAATACGCATCGGGAAAACCCGCCGGAGAAATAAAAATCGAAGATCCGGCATTAGGGGAAGTTATCGCCACCATTCCCTCCGCCTCTAGCGAAGATTTAGATGAAGCAGTAAAAATCGCGCAGAAAGCCCAAAAAGAATGGGCAAAAATATCTTTGGCTAAACGAGTAGACATAATGTTCAAGATGCGCCACCTGGTTTTGGAAAACCAGGACAAGATGGCAAGGCTCATCGTGCAGGAACACGGCAAGAATTACTCGGATGCAATCGGGGAAATCCAGCGCGGACGCGAAACCCTAGATTATGCCTGTGGAATTAACGCCAATATGAAGGGCGAACATTCCTATCAGATTTCTACCGGCGTTGATATCTTCACCGTGCGGCAACCGGTGGGAGTAGTAGCGGGTATCTGCCCGTTCAACTTCCCGGCAATGGTACCCATGTGGATGCACCCGCTAGCTATCGCAACCGGTAATGCGATTATCATCAAACCGGCTTCCGCTACCCCCTCGGCGGCGCTGTTCACCGGAGAGCTATACAAGCAGGCAGGACTGCCTGATGGTCTCTACCAGGTATTGACCGGGAACCGAGATTTAGTTACCTCGATTTTGGAGCATCCCGGAATCGACGCAATTTCCTTTGTTGGTTCTACCCCGGTTGCACATATTGTGCAGGACACTGGGGTTGCTCATGGCAAACGCGTTCAGGCGCTGGGCGGGGCAAACAACCACGCTATCGTAATGCCGGATGCAGATATTGATTTCGCCGCTAAGCATATTTCGGCGGCTGCATTCGGGGCGGCTGGCGAGCGTTGCATGGCGCTACCGGTGGTAGTTGCGGTTGGTAGCGCTGGGGAAAAACTAGCCGAGAAAGTTAAAGCTCACGCTGACCAGATTCGGGTAGATCAGGGCATGGTCGAGGGTTGCGAAATGGGGCCGGTGATTGACAAGAAAGCACAGGAGCGGATTGAAGGGCTCATTACTGATGCTGAGGAACGCGGTGCCACTATTGTGCGCGATGGCCGTGGATTCCGGCCTGAGGGCTACCCGAACGGTTACTTCGTCGGGCCGACCATTATCGATAACTGCCCCAAGGATGCCCCCGCCTATTATGAAGAAATCTTCGGGCCGGTGCTGGTAATTACCCGCGCTGAAACTTACGAGGAAGCAATCGAGATTGTTAACTCCTCTCCCTTCGGCAACGGCTCTGCTATCTTCACTAATGATGGTGGGGTAGCGCGCAAGTTTACCCTAGAGGTAGAGGCCGGAATGGTAGGAGTAAACGTCCCGATTCCCACCCCGGTTGCCTACTATTCCTTTGGCGGATGGAAAGAATCCCTGCTAGGTGACACCCATATTCACGGTCCGGAGGGCGTGAAGTTCTATACCAAGGCCAAGGCGATTACTACCCGTTGGCCGAGCGAGTCCGGACACTATGAAGCCACGATGAGCTTCCAACGCGAACAAGGCTAAGAGTATCCGGAACTAAAGGTTCAAGAACATTTGATGTAGGCGCGGGTCGCCAGTCAGTTCGGGGTGAAAAGTAACCCCAATCTGACTTCCGGCCCGCGCTCCTACAATTTTGTCGTCCACTCGTCCGAGTATTTCTACTCCGGAACCCACTTCGCTAATGCGGGGAGCGCGAATGAAAGTCATCGGTAGGTTATCCATACCCGCAAAGGGGGCTTCAGCCATAAATGACCCAAGCTGGCGACCATAGGCATTCCGTTCCACGCTCACGTCCAAAGTACCGAGTGCGGTGCGATCGACGCTGCGTTTGCCCATAATCCGCTTTGCCAACAGAATTAAGCCTGCACAAGTACCTAAAACTGGCATTCCGGCGGTAATCATTTCCCGTAGACGCTCCGCCATCCCCAGTTCAATCAGCAATTTAGATTGCACTGTAGACTCTCCGCCGGGCAGCACCAAGCGGTTAAACCCACTACGTAAATCTGCGGCTTCACGCAGCTCTACCACCTGTGCACCCAGTGCTTCCAGGCACTGTTCATGCTCGATAAATGCGCCTTGAACTGCTAGGACGCCAACTTTTTCCATATTGTATCGCTAACCGTTTCTGCTGGAGGCATTTACTTGCCGCGTTCTGCCATTAAAAGATCAATTTCGCTTTCATTAATCCCCACCATGGCTTCTCCCAGGTTTTCAGAAAGCTCAGCAATCAGTTTCGCGTCCTTAAAGTTGGTGACCGCCTTGACGATAGCGTTAGCGCGCTTAGACGGGTTGCCGGACTTGAAAATACCGGAGCCCACGAACACGCCCTCTGCGCCTAGCTGCATCATTAAAGCAGCGTCCGCAGGAGTAGCAACGCCACCAGCTGCGAAGTTTACTACCGGCAGGCGCGAGGAATCGTGTACTTCTTTAAGTAGAGATAAAGGAACCTCAAGCTGCTTGGCGGCTTCGAAAAGTTCGTCTTCGCGGAGGCTGGAAATCCGCCGAATCTCCGCGTTCATCGCGCGCATATGGCGTACCGCCTGTACAACGTCACCGGTTCCCGGCTCGCCCTTGGTGCGAATCATGGTCGCGCCCTCACCAATACGGCGTAGCGCTTCACCCAGGTTACGAGCCCCACACACGAAAGGTACTTTGAACTGGGATTTATCAATGTGGTAAACGTCATCGGCGGGGGAGAGCACTTCTGATTCATCGATATAGTCGATTTCGATAGCCTCTAGCAGTTGTGCTTCTACAAAATGCCCGATGCGACATTTCGCCATTACCGGGATAGAAACCGCCTCTTGGATTCCCTTAATCATTGCCGGGTCGCTCATCCGGGAAACGCCACCAGCAGCGCGAATATCTGCGGGAATACGCTCTAGTGCCATTACCGCTGCCGCCCCTGCGTCCTCGGCAATGCGAGCCTGCTCGGGGGTGGTGACGTCCATAATCACGCCGCCCTTTAGCATTTGCGCTAGTTGGCGGTTTAACATAACCCGCTCGTTGAGGTCGTTTGTTTCCTGGATGCTGGTCGTATCAGCAGTTTTCATTTCCCGTTCCTTCCTGATGTGTAAGCTTTTGGGGGTTTCAATCTTTTACCCTTAAAACCCGCTAGGCGTATATCTTTACCTTACAAATGAACACCGAAAAACGTTAGTTTACAAAAAAACTTGACTCAGTGGGGTTAGTGTTTTACTTTGAAGAATGTATCTGGGTGTAACCGTCCCTTGGGTGATGGGCAATACCGGACAGGGAAAGCGAGGACGCTTCATTAACCTTTTGCAAGGAGATTCCCATCTTGGTAGGCAGTCAATATACGGTGACGCGCGTTTTTAATAACAACGCGGTACTGGCTTATGTTGGCAATCAAGAAAACGAGATTATTTTATTAGGACGAGGAATAGGCTTCGGTAAAAAACCCGGCTCTAATCTTGACCCCAGTAGCGCCCAACAAACTTTCGTGGCTACTGGGAAAGACCGAGTAGCATTCCTGGAAATGCTGGAAAACGTAGAGACCCCTGTCCTAGAAATTATTTCGCAAGCTATTAATATGGGTATCGATTTATTAGGATCATTAGATCCCTCCATTTACCTGATGCTTACTGATCACCTGGTGTTTACGGTACAAAGGCTGCATCACGGCTCCCTGCCTCATTCCACTTTATTAGCTGAAATAGCAGCGGTTTATCCTGAAGAATTTAAAGCCGCCCAGGTGATAGTGAATTTTCTGAACTCTAATCTATGTATTAATTTGCCTCCCGATGAAGCCGCGCTTATAACTTTGCATTTGCAGGCGGCACGTACGGGAAGGAACGTAAAACGTCCTCTGGCGGAAGCAAATCAGCTCGCCAGCCTGGTAGACAAGGTAGCTTCCCAGTTAGGAGTGGAGGACGTACCTAATAATCTTCGCGCCGATCTCACCGGTCATTTGGCGCACCTGCAAAGACGGGTAGATGCCGGTAACTTCCGGGAAAATAAAATCGCGCTTATATTGCGTGGTCAGCTAGGCAACGAATGGAGCATGGCGAAATTATTGATCGGGAGACTTATCCAAAAACCATTAACATCGCAGGTTACAGGCGAAATTGCCTATCTGGCGATGTTTTTACATGGTTGGTGCGAAGATTTAAAAGCCGTATCGCAAGGCGCGAAGCGGTTATCCGACAAAAGGATGAATAATGAAAGATAGAGCAATGGCAGGGCTGCAACGCTTTGGTCGTGCCCTAATGGGTGCTGTGGCAGTAATGCCCGTAGCTGCAATCCTCATGGGTATCGGTTACTGGATTGACCCCACAGGTTGGGGTGCTAATAACGTAGCTGCCTACGTGTTGATTAAAGCCGGTGGAGCGGTACTGGACAACCTGGGGTGGTTGTTTGCTATCGCCCTAGCATTCGGTTTAGCAAAAGATAATAACGGTGCGTCTGCACTATCCGGTTTCTTGGGTTATGCCACGGTTAAACTGGTAGTTGGACAGGACGCTGTAGCCTCTTACAAGGGCGTAGATTTAACGAAGCTTGAGGGCGATGCTGCTCTGAATTGGGCTTCTCAAGGTTGGGCGGCAATCAATGACAAGAACGTCCTGATTGGTATCCTGGTAGGTCTACTAGCTGCTTGGGTTTACAACCATTTCCACAAGACCAAGTTGCCTGATTTCTTGGCATTCTTCTCGGGACGCCGTTTGGTTCCTATCCTTACTTCGCTATTCTCGATCGTATTAGCGGGGATTCTGTTCGTACTGTGGCCGCTACTGTACTCGGCTCTGTTCAACTTCGGTCAATGGATTCAAGGTATGGGGGCTATCGGTGCCGGTCTGTACGCCGTTGTAAACCGGTTGTTAATCCCCACTGGTCTACATCACGCTTTGAACTCTATTTTCTGGTTTGATGTTGTCGGGATTAATGACATCGGCAAGTTCCTAGGCGGCGGGGCAACTATTGCTGCTGCTGAAGCCGCAAAGACTGCCGCTGATTGTCCTGGTGTTTGGGATTCTGCCGCTAATACCTGTGAGGTTGTTGGGGTAGTTGGACGTTACCAGGCTGGTTTCTTCCCGATTATGATGTTCGGTCTGCCGGGCGCTGCTTTGGCTATCTACCTGCGTTCTGAAGATAAGAAGAAGAAGACTGTTGCCGCTCTGATGATGGCTGGCGCGCTAGCCTCCTTCTTTACCGGTGTAACCGAGCCTCTAGAGTTCTCCTTCATGTTCGTAGCTCCGGTTCTTTACCTGGTTCACGCCCTATTGACTGGTGTTTCGGTCGCGATTGCAGCGGCAATGCACTGGACTGCCGGTTTCGGTTTCTCTGCCGGTTTCGTAGATATGTTCCTATCGGCTCAAAACCCGGTGGCTAACAAGTGGTATATGTTGCTGGTAATGGGCGTAGTGTTCTTCGCTCTCTACTTCGTGATTTTCTATGCCTTGATTGGGGTAATGAATATGCATACTCCGGGACGGGAACTAGAAGATGACGAGCTAGATATGTCCGACCTAGAGGACGTTGATCCCTCTTCCCAAGCTGCAACCATTCTCAATGGTTTAGGTGGCGCAGAGAACATTGATACTTTGGATTATTGCACTACCCGTCTGCGGGTAAATGTAAAAGATCCGCTGAAGATTAACGAGAAAGTAATTAAAGCGGCCAAAGTGGCTGGGATTATTCGTCCTGGTCAAAAATCAATCCAAGTGGTGATTGGTCCTCAGGTTCAGTTCGTGTACGACGATATGGCAATGCTGCTAAAGTCCAGTTCAGCTGTGCTTATGGGTGAACAGGAGGAATAAAACAGTGTTTGGCTTCGGCAAAAAGAAACAGTCCGTATTGTCTCCGCTCAGCGGAAAGCTACAGGCAGTGACAGAGGTTCCCGACCCAGTGTTTGCGCAAAAAATGTTGGGTGAAGGGTTCGCTGTCCAGCCTGACGAGCAGGTTCAAGAAGTATTGGCTCCGATTTCTGGAAAACTAATTAAGTTATTCAAAACCGGACATGCTTTTGGAATAGTCGGGGACGAAAATGGGCTGGAAGTGCTGGTACATGTAGGAATCGACACGGTACAGCTGAAAGGTGAGGGTTTTGAACTACTCGCCTGTGAAGGCGATACCGTAAGTGCCGGACAACCGATTGTTCGAGTAGATGTTCCTAAAATAATCAGCCTAGAAAAAGATCCGATTACCCCTGTGGTGTTTACTAAAAAAGCTCAGGTGGAATCAGTCAGTTCCCCTAGTGGAGATGTAAAGGCTGGAGCTAAAGGTTGCACGGTGACGTTGAAATAAGTTCTATTCCACGCCACTGATTGTGATTAATAAGGGTGGGGGCATCAGGATAATCCTGATGCCCCCACCCTTATCTATTAGGTATTAGATTTAAAACCCAGGTAACACAGATTTATCTGCGTATTGTTTTTCAATGAATGATTTAACTTCTGCCGAATGTAAAAGAGCATCTAATTTCTTTACCGCTTCTGCTTTCTTGGAATCTTTTTTCCAAGCCAGAATATTTAAGGAAGGATTGTTCTCAGTGGCTTCCAAAATCAAAGCATCTGAGGGTTTCTTACCTCCACCGAGCGCAAAGTTACCGTTAATCACCGCGATATCCAGGTCGGCGAGGGAACGCACCAACTGCGGTCCTTCTACCTCGGAGAGTTCAAAGCCGCGGGGATTGTATTCTTTGGACTTCGCAATAACCGATACCAGCTGCTGCTTTTCATCCTGAGGTAATTTAATCAATCCCTTATCAGCCAGCAGCTTTAGGGCACGCGCCTGGTTAGTGGTGTCATTAATGATTCCGATTTTGGCGCCATCTTTAACATCCTTAATATCCTTGATTTTCTCGGAATAGATTCCTAGCGGCTCCAAATGGATTCCCTCGCCATGCTCGAACTGCCAGTTATTCTTAGCGGTTACCTCATCAAAGTAGGGAACCGTCTGGAAATAGTTAGCATCCAAATCCCCAGAGTTCAGGGCTTCATTCGGCTGAATGTAGTCGGTGTATTCTTTTACTTCCAACTGAATACCTTGCTTTTCCGCCAGGTTATCGGCCACGTAACGCAAAATCTGTGCGTGCGGAGAAGGGGAAGCACCCACGACCAGTTTATTGGCATCTTCAGCAGAATTACTGCCACAAGCGGCAAGACTCAAAGCTAAGCCAGCAGCTCCAGCTGCAGCCACAAATTTTTTCCAAGTTTTCATTTTAAATATCCTTATAAGTAGTTTTTAGGTAGTTTACAAAGTTTTCTTACCCGCCCTCACCAGCGTCTACGAAATGGACTACGGAGGGGGATTCCTGGATAGCAAGTGCCACTCCAGAAAAAATAACTTTTATCGAAAACCGCTAGATTTAGCGGTAATAGGTTCCCGACTGGGTTTCCCTTAACGGTGATCTACCAGCCGGCTAAGCATATCTCCTAGCCACTGTACGATGACCACGATTAACAAGATGTCGATGACCACGATTAGCATTACGTCACCCATAAACTGGTTGTAACCATAGTTTATAGCCAGGGCGCCGAGGCCGCCGGTACCCAAAGTACCGGCCATCGCGCCGTAGCCAATCAAAGAAATCAAAGTGACGGTAACTGATTGGATTAGAGCAGGTAGCGCCTCGCGCACCTGTACCCCCATCATGATCTGCCAATTGGAAGCCCCCGCCATTTTTGCGGCCTCCAATTTGCCGCTGTCCACTCCCTGGACATTGGATTCGACCAGGCGAGCAAAGAAAGGAGCTGCTGCCAGCGTTAAGGGCACTACCGCAGCTTTCCAGCCCAAAGTCGTGCCCACTAGCAGGCGAGTAAAGGGAATAATCGAAATCATCAAAATGATGAAAGGTAACGAGCGTCCCACATTCACAATGAATCCCAGCACTGCGTAGAGCACGCGCGCGACTTTAGACCCTGACAATAGCCCTGCGGGAGCAGTCGCCACCAACAGCAGACCAATAGGCAATCCCAGCAGAATCGAGAATAATCCCGCCCATAAAGACATATAAATGGTCTCTAAAGTGGCATCCAGTAGATTATTAGTAATCACCGGATTGGAAAACCAACGACCAGAGCTATCCGCGGCTAAGGGCATCATGGACACAACCTGTGAGGTAGTAGCGATAAGACTCATGCTCGCACCTCCGTATAGATGTGATGATTTTCCATTTCGCGGATAAAAGCGTCCAGTCTCGTGGATTCTACCCCTACAGCCAAGCGACCAACTTGAGTGGTGCCCACAGTTTCAAAAGTTCCGGCAACGATATCGCCCCGCAGCTCAGCAACCAAATCCATAACTTTCGAACCGGTAGGTACCCCTGGTGAAGAAGTAAACGCAATATCCACCACCGTGGCGGCTTTACCCTGTAAAGTTACTTCGCCCTCTACATTAGGGGGCGGAACCAGGTCTTTAGCTAGCCGCGAGGAGTGTGCTTTGACTACATCTGCTACCGACCCCGTCTGCACAATTTTCCCGCCCTCTAACAAGGTGACATGAGTGCAAATCTCCCGAACCACACTCATCTCGTGGGTAATAATCAGAACGGTAACGCCCAGACGGTCATGAACATCTTTAATCAAATGCAGAATCTGCTTGGTAGATTCCGTATCCAAAGCGCTGGTAGGTTCGTCGCACAGCAACACTTGGGGTTCGTCGGCAAGTGCCCGGGCGACCCCTATTCGTTGTTGCTGTCCCCCGGAAAGCTGAGAGGGGTAAGAGGAACCCCGATCATGCAACCCCACCAAATCCAGGAGCTTTTGCACCCGCTCGTGGCGTTCACCGCGTTTTTGTCCCGCCAAATATAGCGGATAGGCAATATTTCCGGCGGCTGTACGCGAATCTAGCAGGTTAGCTGCTTGAAACACAATTCCGATAGAGCGACGAGCCTGGCGTAGATGCTTTTCCGAAAGAGTAGAAAGGTTTTTACCGGCAACTAGAATCTCGCCGGAAGTTGGACGTTCCAGTGCGGTTAAACAGCGAATTAGAGTAGATTTTCCGGCTCCCGATTGGCCAACGATACCGTGGATTTCTCCCGCCCCGATTTTTAAGGAAATCCCATCAAGGGCGTGTAACTTGTCCTGCTTTTTGCGGGGATAAATCTTATAAACGTCCCGCAATTCAATCAGCGGTTTATCCGTTTTAACGCTAGTCATAAGTCCCTTTCCATCGGTCCTGGCATTAGCACCGTCTTACCGGTTGCTGCAGTGCGCGAGCCAGGTCTCTGCACTGCTCTTGATGGCTAATTTCAGACTAAAGCCCAAAAAAGGAAAACACCAATTTTTGAGACAGCTTGTAGTTGCTTTCACGTTTTGGCTAAAGTGTGGGTATGAGAACGACACCGGTAAATAAAATCCAGTGGTGGTGGCTCGCTTAGGCGGGTTGCTTTCTCATGCGCATATTGACCCGCCTCCTGGCGGGTATTTTTATGTCTAGGTGGCGGCGGTTAAAAAACAAAAAGATAGGAGTAATAATGACTGATAATCTCAAGGTAAAACCGGGTGGATTCCCCATTGATAACCAGATTCCCAGCCATTGGTACAATCTTGCCGCTGATTTTCCAGAGCCGATGCCTCCTTATCTGAATCCCCAGACCAAAGAAGCGATAACTGCTCAGGATTTGCAGCCCCTGTTTCCTCCGGGACTAATCGAACTGGAAATGAGTAAGGAACGCTATATAGAGATTCCGCAACGGATTCGCGAACTTTACACCAATTTTCGACCGGCTCCGCTTTACCGCGCCCATAACCTAGAGCGTGAATTAGGTACTAAATGCCGTATCTACTACAAATATGAGGGCAACTCACCTGCTGGTTCCCATAAACCTAACTCAGCTATCGCCCAAGCCTATTACAATGCCGTTGCGGGAATTAAGCGACTGACTACCGAAACCGGAGCTGGTCAGTGGGGCGCCTCCCTGGCTATGGCGTGCTCGATGTTGGGGATGCAATGTGAAGTGTGGCAGGTGCGTACTTCCTATGACCACAAGCCTTATCGGCGCTTACAAATGGAAGTTTATGGCGCAAAATGCCACGCCTCGCCCTCGGAGCTAACCGAGTCGGGACGTAAAATCCTCGCGGAGCATCCCGACACCACCGGTTCTTTGGGAATGGCAATTTCAGAAGCGGTGGAATCTGCGGTGTCCGACCCCCAGGCTCATTATGCTTTGGGCTCGGTGATGAACCAGGTTCTTATCCACCAGAGCGTTATCGGTCTAGAAGCACAAGAACAACTATCTAAAGCGGGAGAATCCGGGGCTGACCTGGTCTTTGGTTGTGCAGGTGGCGGTTCAAATCTAGGGGGTTTGGCGACCCCATTTATTGGTACCAACATTCGAGACAATGCCAAAACCCGGGTAGTTGCCTGTGAACCGGCAGCCTGTCCCTCGCTCACCAAGGGTGAATACCGTTACGACTATGGGGATGCGTCCGGATTGACCCCCTTGATGAAGATGTACACCTTGGGGCATGATTTCGTTCCCGATCCCATCCATGCCGGAGGTTTACGCTATCACGGGATGGCTCCGATGATTTCCCATGCCTACCATCTAGGACTCATGGAAGCTCGAGCATACCCGCAGGAAGAAACTTTTGCTGCCGGATTACAATTTGCCCGGGCAGAGGGTATTATTCCGGCTCCTGAATCCACTCACGCGATTGCGGGAGCTTTGGACTTTATCCGCTCCGGCGAAGCTAAGGACGGTCAGGTAGTGCTAATCGGAGTTTCCGGTAACGGAGTGCTAGATTTAGCCAGCTATCATCAGGTGCTTAAACAGTAAAAATAGGGGTATTCGCTTTATTGGGAAACCCGATTTCCGATGACCATGCGGGGGGTGCCTTTCCATAGCTGAGGATTAGTTATCCGGCGACCGTCAAATAATAATTTGATGCCGGGTAAGTCTTTTACGCTGATGGATTGGTACTCCGCATGGTCGGCTTGCACGATGGCGGCGGTGATTTCTTCCCCGAAGTGGTAGGGCTCCCAGCCGAAGCCCGCGAGTTCCTCGTCGCTGAACATGGGGTCATGTACCAGTACTTTTGCTCCTCGTTTGCGCAGGGCATCAACGGTAGCGAACACTCCGGAGAACGCGGTTTCTTTAACTGCCCCCCGGTAAGAAGCCCCCAGTACCGCCACTTTGAGGTCTTTCAAATCGCCCAGCACTTCCTCTACCCGGGATACTACGTATTCGGGCATTCCGGCGTTATAGGTACGCGCGGTGCGAACCACGGAAGCATCGGGGTCGGTAGACAGGTAAAGGCGCGGGTATACCGGAATGCAGTGTCCCCCCACCGCAATCCCAGGACGGTGAATGTGGGAATATGGTTGTGAGTTACACGCATCGATTACTTTTTGTACGTCAATACCGACTTTGTCTGCGTAGACCGCAAATTGGTTAGCGAGCCCGATATTTACGTCCCGGTAGGTGGTTTCTGCCAGTTTAGCCATCTCGGCGGCCTCGGCGTTACCCATATCCCAAACCCCGTTTTCACGCGGCAGGTCAGGGCGCTCGTCAAACTGGAGGACGCTTTCGTAAAACTTGATTGCCGCCTGGGTACCTGCCTCAGATAGCCCGCCTACCAGTTTGGGGTAGCGGCGCAAATCCTGGAATACTCGTCCGGTTAATACCCGCTCGGGGGAGAATACTAAATGAAAATCCTCGCCCTCTTTTAGCCTTGAAATCTCTTCAATCAGGGGCTTCCAACGATTACGAGTAGTACCCACCGGCAGGGTGGTTTCATAGGAAATTAAGGTTCCGGGGGTTAGGTGCTCTGCTAAGGAGCGAGTAGCCTCATCCATCCACCCGAAGTCTGGTTGCCAGGTTTCGTCATCAACAAACAGGGGAACTACCAAAACGATGGCATCTGCGTTAGGGATAGCTTCCGCGTAGTTGGTGGTGGCGCGGAGTTTGCCAGCCGGTACTAGCTCGGAAAGCTTTTCTTGCAGGTGGGCTTCTCCGGGGAAAGGTTCTTTACCTTGGTTAATAAGCTCAACGGTCTTTTCATTAACATCGACTCCAATCACGTCCTGTCCGCTAGAGGCAAACTGTACCGCTAGGGGTAAGCCGATTTTTCCCATTGCCACAACTGCTACGCGCATGAAAGCTCCAAAATAATAGCGATGAACTAAGTTTATTTATATTCTAAGCATGCTAACTGCACTTGTGTTCTTGCGTTAGGGTAAGAGGAAGAAAACTCACCATTGGAGGTTTTATGACCCGCATAGTTGATAGTGCAGATGTTTCCCCCGAAGCACAGATTGGGGAAGGCTCTAGCGTTTGGCATTTGGCTCAGGTGCGCGAATACGCCCAGCTGGGTAAGAACTGTATTATCGGGCGCGGCGCTTATATTGGCGAGGGCGTGCACATGGGTGATAACTGCAAAGTGCAAAACTATGCCCTAGTTTATGAACCGGCTTCTCTAGAGGATGGGGTATTTATCGGGCCTGCGGTAGTGCTGACCAATGATCATTTTCCCCGGGCGATTAACGAGGACGGATCAATTAAGTCTGCCTCCGATTGGGAACAGGTGGGGGTCACTATTAAGAGGGGAGCGGCGATTGGTGCGCGCTCGGTTTGCGTGGCGCCGGTAACTATCGGACGCTGGGCGCTGGTAGCGGCCGGTTCAGTAGTCACCAAAGATGTTCCCGAATATGCCCTGGTAGCCGGGGTTCCGGCGCGCCGCATCGGCTGGGTGGGACCAGCAGGGGTGAAATTGCAGCCCGTTCCAGGCGAAGAGGGTGTATTTGAGTGTCCCCAGTCTGGCAAGCGTTTTCGCGAAGTTTGCGATAATAAGCTGCGAGAAATCTAGGCAAGGGAGTTTTGTTGGGTAAACGTCGTGGCTTTGTCAGAATAGTTTCAAGAATTTTTTTGCCTGAGGCGGCAGCTGCGTCTTTTCGTTTAGCGGGCGTAGCTCAGGCTCTACGCGACAAAGGCGTAGAAGTTGAGGTAGTGACCACTACCGCGCCCTCGGGAACAGCAGCCGATAATCAAGGTAGGGTACGGCGTTTCCCGGTACTGCGCGATAAAGAAGGTTACGTACGCGGGTATCTGCAATATCTGAGTTTTGATATACCGGCATTTTTTCGAGTCCTGTTCTCACCTCGTGCTGCCGTAACTTTAGTGGAGCCCCCTCCTACTACCGGGTTTTTTATGCGGATAGCCCAGAGGATTTTGGGCGTTCCCTATGTGTATTACTTGCCGGATTTGTGGGGAGCTGCCAGTGCGTCCTTCGCCCCCAAACTTGTGGTAACTGCGGTGAAAGCCTTAGAGACATTTGCGGTTCGGGGTGCGGCGGCAGTAATCGCGGTTAATGAAGAAATCGCTGAGACTGCGCGCGCAATGGGAGCAAAGTCTGTATATCTTATTCCCAACGGAATTGATACTGATACCTTTACCAGCAAAGTTAAGCCGTTATCTCGCGCTGAGAGAGATGATAGTGGATTGGCAGATGCGCCCTATTTTATTTACACCGGCACTGCTTCCGAATGGCAAGGTGCCAGCATCTTTATCTCTGCTCTGGCTCAGGTGATTGATAGCATTCCTCATCATCTAGTGTTTCTTGGCAAGGGCAGTGACTGGGATTTACTTAAAGAACAGGCCGAACAACCGGATTTGAAAGGACGCGTTCACGTCCTACAAACACTTCCTCCAGGTGAAACTGCGCGTTGGATAGCGGGCGCGGATGCTGGGCTGGTTTCTATAAAAACCGGTGTTGGATACGACCATGCTTACCCCACGAAAGTCCTGTCTACCTTGGCGTGTGGAACTCCGGTAATTTATGCGGGGCCCGGTCCGGCTAGGGTAGACATCGTTGATAATTCTTTAGGGTTTTGTGCGGATTATTCGGTTAGCAGTATCAGCAAGGTATTTAGCGATTTCGATGCGGGAAAAAGTACACTTGAGAACCGAGAGCAACGGCGACAATGGGTAGTTAATAACCGTTCCTTGAGAGCATCCTCTCGGGCGGTTGCTAAGGTTCTCGCCGGGAATCGTTAAAATCCTAATCGGTAATAGAGAAAAGTATTCATTAAAGACTACTGCTAGGAGAATTAGTGTTCCAGGTCTACCTGCTGCAAGTAACTTGTTCCTTACTGATTCTTTATATTCCCGGTCTGACCCTGGCGCGGATTTCACGGATAAAAGGGGTTGCAGCCTGGGCGTTCGCCCCACTGATTAGCTTATCTATTTGTGCATTAGGCGCAGTATTAGCTGATTTAGTGGGAATCCGGTGGGGGATTGCTAGTTTTGCGTTAATGACCGCTCTAAGTTTCGTTCCAGCGTATCTCCTGTCGCGAAAATGCCAGCCGGTACACGTGAGTGCTCCACCGCGGTGGCTTCTTTCTACCGGGGTTGTAGCTTGTCTCTTACAAATCATTCCGTTCTATTTTGCAACTTCTGTTCGGAGCCCGATTCAGCAGATTGATTCGACTTTCCATATGAATCTGGTTTGGAACATCCTAAACTCTGGAAATGGTTCAACCTTCGGTGGGGCAACCCGAATGTATGGTTTAGAGACCACTAAAACTATTTATCCGAGTGGTTGGCATGATTTTGTGTCTCTATTTACCACGAAAGAAACCATTGTTAGCGGCGTGAACAGTATGCACTTCGTAGTGGGGGTGCTTTGGGTTCTAGGGTTATCTCTGCTTGCATACGGACTATTCCCTAAACGTCCAGATATAGTGTTGGCTACCCAGATTTGCTCAAGTGTTGTGAGTGTCTATCCTACCTATCTACAAAGCGCTTACCCAGTTTTCCCGAACTCTCTGGCTGTTGCCTGCTTGCCGTCCCTAGGGGCTGCTTTTGTATTACTATTTCGGGTATCTTATCCCAGGATGCTGTATGACCGCGTGATTCGTATAGTATTTTTAAGCTCTTTAGTGTTGCCTCTGTGCCTAGTGCATCCGTCATTCCTGTTCAATGTCTGTATGCTGGGACTAGGTTCATCGCTATATATGCTTTGGAATTGGTTAAGAGCACTTTCCGTGAAGCAGCGAGCTAAAGCCTTAGTTGCTGTGGGAAGCGGCTTGGCGGCTCTGCTAGTAGTGGTAACTGTAACCATAATGTCTAACAGCTATATTTCAGATACCCTTCACCGGATGGCAACCGCCTACGAGACCACTCCTAATGTCTCCCTATCAGCTTTTATCAAAATCTTATCTTTGGCTTCTGCTGATCCTATTCCGGTTTCTTCCCTGGTAGGAACGAGTCGGCATTTATTGGCGTTTCTATGTTTGTTCGTAACCCTTATGGGAATGGTATTCGTTCGCCATTTCGGAAAATCTGCGATAGTTGTCACCTGCGCCTGGGGGGCAATGGCACTGGTGGTGCTATCTACCATGTGGCGCATATTCCCCCTTACGATTCTGGGGGGTATATGGTATATGAGTCCCTATCGCGCCTTGAGCGCTTTAGCTGTTCCCCACGTCATAATCATGGCTTTGGGAGTTTCTGCCTGTTTGTCGGTGCTTCCGCAAATAGTTAGCAAATATCTGAAAATATCCGCGAAAAAGCTTAATCCACTTCTCTATGGGATTAGCGCTCTAGCTCTGGTGAGCACTATTCCCCTGGGAGTGATAGCTAAGACCTCTTATTATCGGATGGTTTATAACCCTGACTCCACTTTTTCTACCATCGTTGCCAGGTCTGGCGAAATAGCTATGCTCTACCGGCTGCGTGAAGAAAATTTAGATAAAGGCTTGATACTGGGGGATCCGATGAATGGCTCCGCTTTAGCGCAAGCTGTCAGTGGTAGGGAAGTGGTTTTGCCTCAGTTGTATTACCGTCCTTCAAACAAAGCCGAAAACTATCTAAAAAATAGGTTTTCTGATATTGGGCGTGACCAGGAAGTTTGTGCTGTTCTAAAGAAACATCATATTGCCTATTTCTATTACGATTCCGACCTTTCAAATATGGCAAAAAATTCGGAAAAGCACTCTCCCGGATTCTATCGAAATATCAATTGGTCGGCTTTGCGGAAAATTGATTCCGGGGGAACCGCTGCCCTCTATGAGATTACTGCCTGTAACTAGGAACTGAGATGTTACCTAGTCTGGAAACAGAGACAGAACATTACAAAAGTGAGTGGTACATAGACAGTAATCGCTGACATGAAGAGTCAAGACTTCTTTCATTAAGTACAAACTCCCGAGCCTTTTTCCCCATTTCTATTTGGGATGCGCGATCTAAAGAAAGGAACTTTTGCATTTGGCGCGCTAAAGACTCTGGATTTTCGCGTTCGGCAGTAAAACCGGTTACGTCTTCACTTAACATTTCTACTGCCCCACCCGAGCGATTAAGTACTACTGGGGTTCCGCAGGCTTGAGCCTCTAAAGTTACCAGACCTGCTGCTTCTTCTCGTCCTTGATGTTGCTGCGTGGCCAGTACAAACAGGTCGCTTTTTTGCATCATATCTCTTACCTGTTCGCGATTCATTGCCCCCAGATAGCAGATATGAGAGTACTGTTGTTGAGCCTGTAATACCTCTGGTTTTAATGGTCCGTCTCCGACCAACAGCAACCTATGGGGAATGGTTCTCTTTAATATATTTGAGGCTTTAATTAAAGTGGGAATTCCCTTGGCAAGGCTTAAAGCCCCCACGTGTAAAACTGTGGGAATTTCATTTTCAGAGGGCGTCGGCGGGGGAGTGAAGAAATCAGTGTCGATACCTTGGTAGTGAACTTCGATTTTACTGGCGGGTAATCCGCTCTCTATAGCTTTATCAGCTAGGTAACGACTTACCGGTAAGATTTTATTTGCTTCCCTGTTTACCGCAAGGTAGTTTTTTTGATGCCAGCGCCCCATTAGGGTGCGGGGCGGATGTAACTGCATAAACACATCTGCGCCATGCAAGGTTACCAGCAGGGGCGCGCCGTTTTTTTTCGCCGCCTTGATAGCTGGAATCGCCCAGGTAGCGAAGTGCTGATGAATAATCTCAGGATGGAAAGCAGTAATTTGTCTGCTCATTCGACCTAAGAATAAAGGTTCAATATACTCTCGCTTACGAAAAGAGATTACGCCCTCGCCTGGAACCGCCGAGATGAAGGGGGTTTTTATTGAATTATCGTTTTTTTCCAAAACCAGACCGAAGAGCGTAGAAACGTTAGTTTTCAGTTTTTCTGCGTGCTGAATCGCGAAATAGGTGGGGGGAACTCTTAGTATCCCGATGGTGTAGGCAACCCGCATTTTCTCTTCCTCGTTCCCGCCAGGTCTGGCACTAAGTTTTCTTACTTATCGGCCTGGTCAAAAATATCTAAATCTTGATGCCATCTGCCGTGAAGGAACTCTCTGGTCCAAATCCCCATGATTGGTCCTTCGAATAACAGACGAGAGACAAGTTCTAGCCGATTCATCTTCGGCAAATACTTTGTAAACCCAAGCGGATGATTCATGGTGAGATGAACTGAGCGCAGATGAGACACTAAAACGTCAAGGTGGCTCAGGTGGGCGAGTTTAATCGCCAGGGGACGGATAAAACCGGGTATCGGGAGTCGGGTAGCCCCATACAGCGGATTAGATTTACCAGTTCTAGCGTCATAGAGCGCATTTATCCAGCTTTTATAGAATTCTCGGCTTGCCGTTAGTTCCACCGCACCTGAGAACCAGCAGGTTGCAAACTCTCTGTCCAGCATCGGAAGCGCCCAGCGCAAACCGAGGTATTCATAAATCTTCATCGAATTATTAATGTATTTAGTTTGCCGTTCATGCAGATTAAATGCTTCTACCAGACGTTGAGTAGAGCGGGGAGTGCCATCAAAATCAAGATGATTAGCTAGAGTAAGCAAATCGTCCCGCATTTGGTTTTGAATAGATTGCGGGGGGCGACCATATCTTAAACTCATGTGATTACTGATGACCGCGTGAGTTATATCTTTAAAGGTGGTGTTGGTCTGCTCTAGTAGCTCCAGGTTGTGCATATTCCCCACCACAGTGTGACCGGGAAGTAATACATCACCAGGGGAGGCCTGCTCTTTATCTAGCAAAGTTTGCAAGGCAATAAAGTCCTGGATATGGGGCAGTGCATTTCCGGAGGATGCATAACGTAACAGTTCCGCTGTTTCTTTACGTTGCCAGTAGCTATGTACCCTTTGGGAGGATAGTTCCACAAATTCGAAAGGAATGCCCAGACGGGAAGCAACTTCCCGGGAGATCTTAGCCTCGGGTTGGCTCGCGGATTCCCCATAGCTAAATGCCAGCACATTGGTTACCCCCTGATTGACCAGCCAGGTAGCTAATAGGCGGGAATCTAAACCACCGGAGAGGGGTAACAGAATCCGGCTAGATTCAATGCTTGCCAGCATTCTATTCATCACTAAATCTAGGTTATTTTCTAGTTCTCTTCGGAAAGATAACTCATTGGTGATTACCGGTTCTATCGAGAAACTATTGTCGTCATAGAAAACTCTGGATACTTCTTTCCCGACAGAATCAAGATGTAGAATCGTCCCTGGTGATAAACAGGAAATTTCTGCGAAAAATGTTTCTTCTCCGGGGCAAAAGCCGGTATACCGCATATAGTTTGTTACTTTTCGGTTAGGACGAGCTCCGATTTTCTTTGCTAAGGTGAAGCAAGAATCGGAGATTGCCACGCCCTCCTTGGTACGAGTCCAATATAGCGGGAAAGAGCGGAGAGGATCGGTAGCCAAGATAGCCCCGTGCTTACCTATTTGCAGGGCAGCCCAGTTTTGTCGCATCTTGATACAGTTGTCAGGGTTAATACCACCTCTAAGGGGAGAGATGTCTATATCTAACAGGGATTTTACCTGTATGTTTTCTTGAGGGTCGGAATCTAACTGTGACCAGTTAGCACTCATTCCAACAGTTGTAACTGTGCCCACTGCATTCCTTTTCTTCGTTAGAGACCTAATCTGCTCCATGCTAGCACCTAGGGATTTTCCTTAAGGTGGTGTGGCAGAATACTACTATTGGTTAATCTAGCCTGTTGGAGAGTTATCTTTGGTAAAACGAATGATTTTTCATGCGCCCTATGAAATCCCAGAGACTGCAAATTCGGCTTCCCGTTTACGTCCGCGGATTATGCGGGAGACTTTTTCGCGTTTAGGGTACGAAGTCTTTGACTTAAGCGGCGATGTCGCCCGGCGGCGCAAACTAAAGAAGCAGCTACGACGGTCGCTGCAACGGGGAGTGAAATACGATTTTCTTTATTTTGAGAACTCTACGCAGCCAAACCTGTTTGCTGATTCTTTGAAAAAAGGGATCGCCCCTTTCCTTGATCACTCTATTCACCAGATTTGTAAAGCGCATGGTATCCCAGTCGGGGTGTTTTACCGGGATGTATATTGGAGATTCCGTAAAGATTTACAAACTTTGACAACTGTCTGGAATCGGGTAACCGACCTATTCCAACGGCTTGATTGGTTTATTTATCGGCGCAATAAAGTGCAACTGTTCTTGCCGTCAAAAGCGATGGGCGAATACCTAGATTTAAAGGGTTTCAAACCGGTTGCCGAGTTGCCTCCGGGGGCAGAACTAGTTGATTCTCCGCTGGTAGACCAGTGCAATGTCTTTTATGTCGGGGGAATAGGCTCCCACTATCGTTTACATAAAGTTTGTGAGGCAGTGCGGGGCTCTGATGCCCGTATGCGTCTGTGTGTACGTAACAAAGACTGGGAACAAGTAAAAGTCGAATATAATCTTCAGGACGCTGAAAATATAGAAATAGTTCATGCTGAAAAAGATCAATTGGACAGCCAATATGAATGGGCTGGTATCGGCTTATTGGCTTTGGAACCGGAAAAGTATAGAGCTTTTGCTGCCCCGTTTAAACTTTTTGAATATCTAGGCAGAGGAAAACCAGTTTTAGCTAGCGCTGGTACTTATGTAGCGCAGCTAGTAGCAAGAACTGGTGCTGGTTGGGTAGTTCCCTATGACAGAGAAGCGATTGGGAATCTTTTGAATCATTTAGCAGAAAATCCGTCCGAGATAGCTCAAAAGGCTACTACCGCTAGGGAAGTCGCAAAGTCTCAAACTTGGCAATCACGAGCGCAAGCCGTATCCGACACCCTTTCTCGTCTGAAATAGCTCTAACAGCGTTGATTCCCCGCGGCGACTTCCTGATAGCAGTGGCTATGGGTTTTGGCGAAAGCCTGCGGGGAGCAGGCGTCGCGTGCCTGCTCCCTGATTAGCGTCCGTAGCCTCAAACTAGGTTTCCCCAGATTTAAGTGATGCTGCATAGCGTTTTTGAGACTGGTAACATCCCCGACAGGAACCAGGGATCCATTGAGAGAGTTAATAGCGAAGTTTCCTGCCGGAGTGGTCGTAGAGATACAGGGGATTCCGCAGGCTTGTGCCTCTGAAAGAACTGTGCCCCCAGCCTCTCGGGTGGAAGCCAAAATAAAACAGTCCAGTTTAGACATCAGCTCTGGCGTATCGTCTCTGGGGATTTGTCCCAAAAATTTCACTCGTGTAGATATACCTAATTTTTCTGCTAACGCCTTTAGGTCACTGATTTCCTTGTAGCTACCTCCCGCGATTTTCAGCTCACATCCGGTAGCGCTTTCCAATTGCGAAAAGGCTTGAAGAATGTTTACGGGACACTTATTGCTATCCAGAGAAGAAACATGACCAAAGGTGAATTTTTCGGGAAATCCACAGTAAAGGTCTTGATAGAAAAAACTACTTGCAGCTGGCAGGCGGCAGGCAATAAACGGTTTCGAATCATAAAAGGTGGTGAGCGCACTTGCCATATCATCAGAAACCGTAAAACGAAATGCAGTTTTAGTTACCGCTTCCCTGATTGCTTTATAGCGAAAACCTTTGGGATTAATCCTCAGAGTCGAGGGGCGGTGCTCAGTTATCCCAAAAGGAACCTTCCAAATACGCGCTAGTTGTCGTGCTACTAGAATCGCCGGAAAAACAGAGTGCGCGTGGATAACATCTGGTATCCAGTTCTGCTTATCAAAGAATGCTGCTATTTTGTTAGCTGCCAGCCGTGCAATAGCGGTATCTCCGGGAACGATAGATCTGGGGATAGCGGGAACCGCAATCGAACAGCCATCGGGAATCGGAACTAATTTCAGGGCTTCCTGCTGCTCTACTTGTTTGATGGTAGCACTGGTCGTGACCGCCACCCTCACGTCCATATCGCAGTTGCGAAGCATATCAACCTGTTCCGCGAAGAAACTTCCATTCGCGGGATTATCGGCGGTTGGATACCAGGAGGGAATCCATAAAACACGCATTTTAATCTTAGCCTTGCCAGTTACTTAAAGTTTTGACCACGACCTCGGCTGCTTTGCCGTCTCCGTAAGGGGCTTGGTCGGTAGCTTTTGCCGGAGGGCGTTGGGCAGCTTTCACCAGGGTAGCTCCCGGTTCTACTAGCTGGTTCCACCCCAGTTCTACGGTCTCTACCCATTCAGTTTCCGGACGCACCGTGGTACACATGGTTCCTAAGAGGAACGCTTCCTTTTGTAGCCCCCCGGAATCGGTTACCACTCCCGCCGAATGCAGAGCGGAAGCTACCAGCTCCGGGTAAGCGAGAGGACGATGCTCCAAAAGATTTCCGCGGGAAAGCTGGATACCGTGCTCTTTGCACTTCGCCACCAGGCGGGGGTGTGCCAAGATAACTGTCGGCAAATCCAGGTCGGCAAGAGAATCAAGGATTTGCTCTAACCGATTTTTATCATCAGTGTTATCAGGGCGGTGTATAGTGGCGAGCCGATATGCGCCCTCAGAAAAACCAAATTCTTCCATAATCGGAGAAGGCTTGTCTTTTACCTGCTCTTTTACCTGTAAAACTACGTCGGTCATTACGTCACCGACTACTACGGTTCGCTTCGCTAGTCCTTCGTTACTAAGATGCTTCGCCGCCACCGCAGTAGGAGCCAGCAAAAGGTTGGCAGCATGATCGGTTAAAACCCGGTTGTGTTCCTCGGGCATTCGGCGATTAAAGGACCGCAGCCCTGCCTCTAAATGGGCGAGCGGTAGATGCAGCTTTACCGCTGCGACCGCGGCAGCCAAAGTAGAGTTAGTGTCGCCGTAAACTAAAACCCAATCTGGTTGATATTTCTGCAAGACCGGCTCAATGGCGATTAGCATTTTCCCGGTTTGTTCGCCGTGGTTGCCACTGCCTATCCCTAAATGCTCGTCTGGGTCAGGAATCCCTAAGTCACGGAAGAACACATCCGATAGCATCGGGTCATAATGCTGCCCGGTATGCACAATAATGTGCTCCGCTCCCTGCCTTTCTATCGCTTTTGCAATGGGGGCAAGTTTAACGAACTGGGGGCGAGCTCCAACGACAGACAGAATCTTCATAGGGTCATTCTATGTTTAACTGCCCTAGTAAAGAACCAGGTTTAGGTAGCGGGATTGCGCGTCAGTAACCCCAGGTCAAACTTTTTGGCTACCTTAAATGCCATCGCCAACATGAAGAGCAGCATCGCCGCCATGGTAAAACTCATGATAACAACGGTTGTAAGCATGGTGAGGGGCGAGAAGAACAGAATCGCTAAGGGAACCGCGCAATAAAATATCGCGAAAACCAGCATTCGTTCCTGGGTTTCGGTAACTATGAAAATATTGGAAATTGGGGAGGTAAGCACGGTTACCAGAATCCAGGGGGTGAGGGCGCGTGCATAATAACCCGCCTGATCCCACTGTGGGCCGAAGAGGAAAACAAAAAGCCAGGGAGCGAGGATAAACACCAGCGTAAACACCGGGATAGCGAAGACAGTTAATTTCTTGGTTACGTTCTTTACTAGGGGGAGCATTTCTCCCGGTTTTACTATCGCCATTCTTTGGTAAAACACCTGGGTCACCGAAGCAGTAATGAACCCCATCGGTACCTGTAATATTCCTTGCGCCTTGCTGAACTGTCCGAGAACCCCGGCTCCGGATAAACCGACTATGAGATTCATTCCGTTGTTGCGTAGGGCATCAACCATTACATTTGGGCCGTTGAGGAGTGGCATTTTACGGTAGCGAACCGCTAGCTCCCGCAGAGAAGGAAGGTCTTCAGTTTTGTCCAGACGTAAGTCTTTCCGGGTTTTCCACAGTAAAAGCATGAGGGCTAAAGCCTGTCCGCTAATCGTTCCCAGGAATAAACCGACCACGGAAGGGAAGAGGAAAAAGAATCCTAGTTGTAAAACAGCTACGCCTGTGGTTTGGATGACCCGGTTTTGCGCAATTAATTTGTATTCAGTTTTCCGGGTCAGCCAGTATTGTACGTTAGACAGTTCTGCAACCTCGTAGACTGAGATACCAGCAAAAAACAGGCAGATGGTTAGAGGACGAGATTGGTAGGTTTTCCCAACCCAGTCGGCGCCTGCAATACAAAATAGCGAAGTCAATATGGAAGTTATCAGAATGCATCTGCGCGCTAGGCGGCGAACTTGTTTCGCTACCGAATCTGATTTTGGTAAAACTATTGCCAGGTCATAGCGCAGGGAAGCAATGGTAGCGGCAAAAGCAGAGATTGAAGAAAAGATGGCGAAATGTCCAAAATCGCTAGGGGTGTACAGGCGCGCCAAAGGAATCGCTAATGCAATTCCAACTGCCTGGGCGATAGCAGTTCCTGTCACCAGGGTCAGGACATTGTTTAGGAACGTGCTGCGGCGTAGAAGAGCAAGGAGTTTTTCCCGAATGCTTTTTATTCGCACTACTTCCTCCCTGCTTCCTAGGTTCTCTGCTAAACGATACCTAAGGTGATAAAACCTAGGGTCTTAAAACCCGGATTAGCTAACGGTTGCTTCCTAATAGTTCCCTGATAATACTCCTCGCAACCTCCGCGTCTTTATCGAAACTTAAGTCCCTTGCGGCCGCATCTACGTTTTGTTTATAGACCGCAATGTTTTCGGAGGTTAAAGTGTTTAGAGATTCAACAATCTGTTCGACTGAGAAGCCGGAAGAAACTATTCCTAAATCGTACTGTTTAACAACATCAACCATTTCTACTGTGGGGCCGACTGCGACTGCTAATCTGGCTTGTACAAAGTCGAATAACTTGTTGGGTAGGGTCAGGCGAGCATTGGTGTTGAAGGGGGGAATCCAAAATACCCCGACGTCGTATTGATTGAGTGTTTTCGGTAGTTCTGCCGGTTTTACCGGATCGTGGAACACAATACGAGGTGACCCTTCAGCCAGGGATTTTAGTTCACGCAGGTATTTGCCACCATCATTTGCTGGAACCAAATACAAATCCAGGGTGAAGCGCTCTCCCGCAGCTACAACCGCTTTGATAGTGGTTTCTAAAGCCCGACCGGGAACTGCACCCCCGGAATGAACTAAGCGAATCTGTTCGCTGTTGGTTTTGCTTGGTTCTAAATCTTGCAGGGGACAGGAGTTTCGCATTATCAGGGGTTGGACACCAAAAGTTTCCTGATACAAATGCGCAATCCTGCCGGCAACCGTAGTTTGAGCGCTGGTGCGAGGAAGATATTTTTTGCAGATATAGCGAATATAGGGGGCAACTAAAATCCGCCAAGAGGCGATATGGGTTCGCTCTTCCGGCGCCCATTCATGCAGATCCGCCCACACCGGGGTAGAGGCACCAGCGGCATAGAAAGCCACTGGCAATGCTCTAGCATCATTAGAGATTACCAGGTCGAATTGGCGACCACGCAGCAACTCACGGGCACGCTTTAAGGCAGGTGCAGCGAACTCGCTTGCCTTATGTAAATGTAACGCTAGTTTCAGCACTCCCGGAACGGTTTGTGGCAGCGAGGGCAGTTCGCTAGGAACTTGCAGGTGCTCATCACTGCCCACTGGCTGCTTGCCATACCCCAAAGTAGTTACGTGTCCGAAGTCTTTCACCACGCTGAGCTGTCGCAACAGCCGAGCATCGCGCTGAATATCCGAAAACGAAATAACCAGTATCTTGGCAGTCGAACGCATATAGGCATCATACCCAAGTCATCTAGAGGGCAGAGACTGGTCAGCGTTGTTTAGCAGATTTAAGAATTTCCTCTGTTACTTTCAGGGCTTGCAGTGCCTCGGACATGGAGACGTGTTCGCTGCCTTTTCCTAAAATAGCGTCCCGGAAATGTTCGTGCTCTACCCGCAGTGGCTCTCGCTTGGGAATCTCGTAGCGGGTCACTTCGCCCTCGGAAACCCCGCGGAAGTTAGCTACCTGAGTCCATTCCACCGGTATGGAGCCGTTACGGTAAAACGTAAGGTCAGCCATGAGGGTATCAGCGACCAGTGCGCCCTTTTCGCCAATCACAATGGTTTTGCGATCTTTGAAGGGGCATAGCCAGTTCACCAGGTTGTTTACCAGCACCCCGTTTTCCAGTTTGCCGACCACATTGACCATGTCCTCATTTTCGCGACCTGACCGGTAAGCGGTCACCGCCGAAACCGATGCATAGTTAGAACCCGCAACCCATGCAGTTAAATCCACATCGTGGGTAGCTAAATCCTTGACTACCCCCACATCTGAAATCCGTGCCGGGAAGGGAGATTGGCGGCGGGTTGAAATCTGGTAAACCTCGCCCAACTGTCCCGCAGAAATGCGTTTCTTCATTTCCAGGAGGGCGGGGTTGCAGCGCTCCACATACCCCACGGCTCCTACCAAGGAAGCATCCGCGAATGCTTTCACAATCCGTTCCCCGGATTCTGCATCGGTAGAAAGTGGTTTCTCTACCAGGGTATGTACCCCAGCCTTGGCTAGTTTTAGCGCAGTTTCCTCATGGAAAACGGTCGGAACTGCCACTACACAAGCATCTAGCCCTTGCGCGATTAAGGCATCAATATCGGGGAGGAGATTCATGCCCTCGGCAACCCCGAACTTATCGCCAGCCGGATCTGCCATCGCTACCAGATCAACGCCGGGCAGCTCGCGGATATTACGTACATGGTGCCGGCCCATCGAGCCGATACCAATAATTCCGTAACGCAGGTTTGCCATGTTTTATGCACCCGCCTTGGCTAGCTTGTTTACCGCTTCCACAATCCGCTCCAAATCGCCTTGCGAAAGGGAGGGGTGAACCGGTAGCGACAGGCATTCTTTCGCGGCTTTTTCAGTATGGGGCAGTTCCAGTCCCGGTGCATAGGGCGCGAGGGAGGGCAGGCGATGGTTAGGAATCGGGTAGTACACGCCGGAACCAACCTGGTATTCATCTGTCAAGGCAGCAGCAAAACCATCGCGATCCTCGCTGACCCGGATAGTGTACTGGTGGTAAACGTGCTCAGCCTCCGGAGCTACCGGGGGAATCGTGACCCCCTGCAGATTCTCGTTTAAGAACTTCGCGTTGGCGCGGCGTTTATCCATCCAGCCGGCAACCTGGGACAACTGCGCCAAGCCGATAGCGGCGTTAATATCGGTCATCCGGTTGTTCAGACCCACCAGTTCGTTCGCATAGCGCTTTTCCATGCCCTGGTTACGAATCATCCGGGCTTCACGTGCCAGTTCGCTGTCCCCGGTGGTAATCGCCCCGCCCTCGCCGGCAGTCATATTCTTGGTGGGGTAGAAGCTGAAAGCCCCGAAAGCCCCGAAAGTACCCACCTGCTGACCGTTCCAGGTAGCACCGTGAGCTTGGCAGGCGTCCTCGAAAACTAACAGGTCGTGGCGCTTAGCAATATCCATGATGGCGGTCATATTTGCGGGGTGTCCGTAAAGGTGAACCGGCAAGATAGCGCGAGTCTTCGGGGTGATGGAAGCTTCAATCGATTCCGGATCCAGACAGAAATAATCGTCCTCGATATCGGCAAAAACCGGGGTGGCGCCAATAATCGCTACCGAGTTACCGGTTGCCGCGAAAGTAAAGGAGGGAACGATTACCTCATCGCCAGGTTTAATCCCGGCAGCCAGCTGACCCACGTGCAAAGCGGAAGTGCCCGAATTAACCATTACTGACTGCTGACCAGTTCCGTTAGCCATTTGAGCAGTGAACTTTTCTTCAAACTCTGCTACTCGCGGACCTTGCGCCACCATGCCGGATTTTAGAACCGCGTCCACCGCGGCGCGTTCCTTATCGCCAATAATGGGTTTAGCGGCGGGAATAAAACTAGCGCTCATAAATAAAGTAACCTTCTTTTTCTGGTGGGAGCAGATAGCTCCTAGAGTCTAACGATTCTTGGGTCTCGTCCCTATGTCACCACTATTATAAGTGTCAGAGCGCTTTACATCTATAAGAAAACTCCTGCATGATTGGTATCCTGTAAGTCGTTAATTAATCCTCAGGGGAAAGAGGGAAACGTAGGGGTATGACAGCTAGAGATGACACCTGGGTGATTATCCCCATATATAACGAAGAACAAGTGATAGGTGAAGTGCTGTCTGAACTTCTGCCAGTTTTTCCCCACGTGGTCTGCGTAGATGATGGTTCTCGGGATAAATCATTCGCGGTCGCGAAGGCTGCCGGTGCCACCGTTATTCGCCATCCCGTGAACCTGGGACAAGGCGCGGGACTGCAAACGGGGATTGAATACGTACGTTCTTTTACCCCGGCGAAATACCTAGTCACCTTTGATGCTGACGGGCAACACCGGGTTGAGGACGCCCTCGCCATGGTGGAGCAAGCCGAAAAAGGGGGCTTGGCAATAGTTTTCGGGTCGCGGTTTTTGTCTTCTAAAACTCAGGTAGGCTGGTTGAAGCGGTTGGTGTTAAAAACCGCAGCGCGGGTGACTGCCAACCGTACCGGTATGCAGCTGACTGATGCCCATAACGGTTTGCGGGTTTTGCGCCGGGATGCCTTTGAGCAATTGAACCTGCTACAGAACCGGATGGCGCACGCCTCTGAGATTGTGGCACAACTGGCGAGGACCGGACTACCTTGGGCGGAACGCAGTGTGCTGATTCGCTACACGGAGTATTCCAAATCCAAGGGGCAATCTCTGCTTAACTCCATAAATATCCTTACCGAATTGCTCGTTAAATAGGGGTTGAAGATGCTAATAAAAATCCTGCTGATTGTTTTGGTGCTGGCAATTTCCCTCTATATGTTCAAAGCCAACCTGGGGGCAAAACAGACCGCCTGGCGCCGCCTGGGGATATTAGGTTTTGCAGTTGCGGCGGTGATTGCGGTTATTTTCCCGGAAATTACCACGAAAATTGCCCGATTCTTAGGGGTAGGGCGCGGTGCGGATCTTTTGCTGTATTTACTGGTAGTGCTGGTGCTTTACAATATGTTGGTGCAGGCTAAGCAGCGTAACGCAGCCGAGCGTCGCTTGACGAAAGTGGCGCGCGAAGTGGCGATTAATCAAGCAATTATTGGCAGAAACGAACCTAGCGGTCTTAGCGGAAACTCTCGCGAGAAGCTTCTAAATGAAAACCAGCCAGCTTGTTCGCGCGATGTGGGCACGAACGATTAAAGCTAATCAAATGCCCTTTCGGTTAGCTTCGGCAGGAAAAATTTGCTGGGGCGGGACGGAGCAGGGCAGGGTAGTTAGTTTTCGTGATCGCGGTACTGCTTTAAATCTTCCTCAGTCCCCGCAAGTTTCTTTTTCTTATGCTGTTTGGCAACCTCGCCCGCAAAATCTGGAACATACTTGGATACTGCTACTGAGGGGCGCACGTATCCACTGGAGTTAGGACGTGGGGGGAGTTTTATCGGCTCCGCCTCGCTTTGAATCTCCGTGTAGGGGATAGAGCTGAGGAAATGATGAATCATATTCAACCGCGCCTGCTTCTTCGAGTCAGACAGTACGTGATGCCAAGGCGCGACGGAAGTATCCGTATGCACCATCATGTCGTCTTTAGCGCGAGAATAATCCTCCCAGCGAGTGATGGATTCTAAATCCATGGGGGAGAGTTTCCATTGGCGCAAAGGGTCACCCAATCGGGACTCAAAACGTTTATATTGAACTTTATCTGAGACGCTGAACCAGTATTTTCGTAGGTATATTCCGTCCTCTACCAGCATTTGTTCAAAAATGGGGCATTGACGCATAAAAAGTTGCACCTGTTCGGGGCGGGCAAAGCCCATTACTTTTTCTACCCCGGCACGGTTGTACCAAGAACGGTCAAAGAGGACGATTTCACCGGCTGCGGGCAGGTGCTCGATATAACGCTGAAAATACCATTGAGTTTCTTGCCGCTCCGTCGGTTTGGGGAGGGCAACAATCCGGGCAACCCGCGGGGAAAGATATTCGGTCATGCGTTTAATGGTGCCGCCTTTACCGGCCGCATCGCGTCCCTCGAAAATAATGACAATCCGCGCTCCGGTAGCTTTCACCCAGGTCTGTAGTTTGCCGAGTTCTCCCTGTAAACGGTACAGCTCAGCCTCATAAACCTTATTTGGTATTTTTTGCACCTTGATTTCGTCGGCTTCGCTAATCCCATTTTCTGTCTGGCTCATCTATGTCTCCTGACTTCGCGATAATAAATAGGTTAGAACATAGGATGGTTTCGGCGGGGCAAAACGGGGTAGAGATTTCGTTATTTTGGGGAAGAAAATAGGCTAGGGCTTTCTTTGAGGTTCTTCAGGGATAGGGCGCGTTGGCTGTTAGTGAGCTGAGTTTTTTGTTGTAGAGGACGAAGTATTTGTCAAGGGGTGGGCGCGGGAAGAAAAAACGGGATATTTTGGGAGTATGGAATTCAAAGTTATTGACCATCCACTGGTAAAACATAAACTAACTATTTTGCGGGATAAAGATACTCCTTCGTCAGTGTTTCGGCAGCTAGTCGATGAACTGGTTACCCTGCTTGCCTATGAGGCGACTCGTCATGTGCGGGTTACTCCTAAGCAAATCGAAACCCCGATTCAATCCATGAAAGGCGAGGTTATCTCAACTCCTCGTCCGATTGTGATTCCGATTCTGCGTGCCGGGCTGGGGATGCTTTACGGAATGACCGCTCTGCTTCCTACCGCTGAGGTCGGTTTTTTGGGGATGAAACGTGACGAGGAGACTCTGGCAATCGAAACCTATGCGAATAGGTTGCCCCAAGATTTAACTGACCGGCAAGTTTTCTTGGTGGATCCGATGCTCGCTACCGGAGGGACTCTGGTGGCAGCAATTGAATATGCTCTAGAGCGTGGGGCGCGCGATGTGACCTGTATCTGTCTGGTGGCAGCTCCTGAGGGGGTTGAACGGGTTAAAGAAGCAGTTGGTGAGCGCGCTGAGGTAACCGTAGTGGTGGCGGCGCTCGATGAGGGGCTTACCTCGCAGGCTTATATTCGCCCTGGTTTGGGTGATGCCGGTGACCGTTTATACGGGATTGTAGATCAGTAGTAACGCGTGGAGCTGTATACGTGGTTGCGCGGCAGTGTGCTGTTGCCGCTGTTTGGCGTGGTTACGCGGTGGTGATTGTTATGCCACGGCGGCAACGCGAAGGGGCTCGCCGCGGGAGTGGTCACATTTTCGCGCCCAAAGTTTAGTTCTGGTGTCCATATCCGCTAAACTTTTGAGGGTCTGTTAATTGCTAATAGAGCTAATACAGTACCTGGTAGCGTGTCCGAGCGGCCGAAGGTGCAGCACTCGAAATGCTGTGTGGGGCAACCCACCGTGGGTTCAAATCCCACCGCTACCGCAAGGAAAAAATGCCCCAAGCGCTTGCGCTTGAGGGCATTTTTGACGCAGCGGTATGTAAAACTGCGTAGCGGTTTTACTAATACCGCAAGGTATTTCAGGTGGGGTTTTGGTGTTGGCGTTTCGTGTGCAAAGGCGATTGGCGCACGCGGATTATTTCGGTGCGGCGCGCCAGGCAGAAGGAGATAGAGATTTATGAGCAAAGCATTTGATACCGTGACTGCCGAGCAGATCGATAAAAAATTCGACGACGGTGAGGACGTCCTCGACTATTTTGACCTAGAAAACCCGCAGGTAAATGCCCCGCTGCGTTCAATTGAGCAGAAACGGGTAACGCTAACTA
This sequence comes from uncultured Urmitella sp., assembly GCA_902468275.1. Lineage (GTDB taxonomy): Bacteria > Actinomycetota > Actinomycetes > Actinomycetales > Actinomycetaceae > Varibaculum. The sequence goes on from CABQYA010000001.1 coordinate 41,591, forward strand.
TGCCCGAATGGATGATTCAGCGACTGGATAAGCAGGCAGTCGACCTGGCTATTTCTAGGAATGCAGTAATAAACACTTACCTGGCAGAAAGGCTAACGGAGCAAGCCGCCAGTTAGCCTCTACATGAGGATTTGCTCGCAGTCGGGCGCGATAGGGTGGAAAAGGCAGTAGCAGCTGCGGCCAAGATAGCGAATAGGTGGGGTGCGGTGGGAAGACGTAGGAAGCGAAGGGTCGGGACGCGACCGCCTGCGCGGGGCGGAATCGACCCAGTGGGGTTTGTTTCTACCGGTCAGGAAACTTTAGAACGGCAGTTGCAAACCCAACTAGAGCGCAAACTTTCGCTGTCTACCGCAGAGATTGCCGATTTTGTGGCGAAAGCGTTTGCGGCAGGTGACGTGGTTTCGTCCTTGGGGGTTCTCCTATCCCCGGACAATAAACTATTGGAGGGGCAATGCTACTACTTGCATCGAGCGGCTCCCGATGAGGGCACTGCCTTACCGAAGTTGCAGGTGCTTTGGGAGGGAGAGGAGGCGATTGTAGTAAATAAACCCGCCAGCCTGGCAAGTATTCCCCGCGGCTCCTGGGTTACCCGGTCAGTGGTGGTAGCTGCCCGCCGCCAATTCGGGAACGACGAAATAACCGCCGCGCACCGCCTAGATCGCCTCACTACCGGATGTTTATTACTTACCCTAGATTCGAAGTATCGGGCGCGTTACCAGCAGCTATTTGACCACCGGCAAGTAAAGAAAACCTACCTGGCGCGCAGCCGCGCCGGCAGGGGAGAAGGAGTGATTCCCCAGGTGGGAGAGAGTTTTGATTTCCAGCTCCCTATGTTTAAAGAAACCGGCTCGCTGGCAGTGTCGATAGGGACGCCCCCGATAGGTTCAAAAGTAGCGAGCTGTGAAAGCCGAACCCGCGCCCTCGTCCTCGGAAAATTCCCCCTCCCCGAAAAGACAGAAAAGCTGGGGGGAGAGGAAAACGCAAGCCCGGGCAACAAGAAATCTGCGCCCGAAGAAGAATTATTGTGGCAGTTAGAGCCAGAAACCGGGTTTACTCATCAACTGCGCGCCACCTTGGCGCATTTTGGGTATCCCCTCGTGGGCGACCCCCTCTATCCGGAAATTTTGCCCGCTTCTGCCCCAGAAAATGTTGAGCCCCAGCTGTGCTTGCATGCCCAAGAGCTACAATTTCCCGACCCAGAAAATCCTGGTATCACCGTAACTGTCACTGCTCCCGCCCCCACCTGGACAAAAGCTGCCTTAAGCTGACTTCGAATTGCTGAGATAGATAGGTGCACACCGCGCCTCAAGGTAAACACGCAAGAAAAATACGCAAGAATTGCGTATTAACTATTGATAAAACCCGCAAGAATTGCGTAAAATAGTTGCGTGTGATTAATTTTGGCGCGATAATCCAAGAGAGAGGGGATGAGGGTGACCCTGAAGGAACTCCGTAAGCAGAAGAAACTAACTCAGGTCGAATGCGCCTCCTACTTGGATGTTCCGATTCGCACCTACCAAAACTACGAGAACGAAGAAAAGAAGAGAAAATCTTTAAAGTACCGTTACATGATGGAAAAACTGGAAGGATACGGATACATTGATGAAGGACACGGGATCCTCACCATCTCAAAAATCGAGGAGATCTGTCGAAAAGTATTCGCCTCCTATGATGTTGAGTACTGCTATCTCTTTGGATCCTATGCCAAGCGAAAAGCCACCCCGGAAAGTGATGTGGATTTGTTGATATCCGCAAATATTTCCGGCATTAAATTTTATGATTTGGCAGAATCCTTGCGGGAAGCGCTCAATAAGAAAGTGGATCTATTAAAACTTGAACAGCTGAAAGATAATCCTGAGTTGGTGAACGAAATACTGAGGGACGGCATTAAAATCTATGGATAATCCCAAAACAAACCAGTACTACCTAAACAGGAGTATTCTCGACCTGGAGTTCGTTATCGCGCACACGGGAGGTTACTCCCAAACAGAGTTTGAGGATAACGAGTTACTTGTGGACTCAACCCTATTTCGGTTAATCCAGGTCTCTGAAAACTCGAACAAACTTTCCACAGTTTTTAAGCAGCAGCATCCATCTATCCCGTGGCGCGCTATGAAAGGTCTTCGCAACCGTATCGTGCATGAATATGGCAATGTTGATCTCTCGGTTGTCTATGAGACCGTGCGCGATGATATTCCGGAACTGTTACGCAACCTGAAGAGTCTGGCATGACGGATGGCGCGCTAACCCGTAAGCTATGAGTCATGCGAGAAAGGCTGCCGTTCCTATTTATTCAATGCCGTCCCGATGGTGATATTGCCCGCGACGAAAAGGAAACCATAGCGCAGGTAACCGGATTGACAGTCGGTGACAGTTTGCGCACCCATCTTTTACTTGCCGAGCCGGACCTTGACCCTGTTCACGACCTTGATATTAAAAACAACTATTCAGGGCTGATAATCTCAGGGTCGCCTTTTGGGGCTGAAATCCAGCGCGACCTTGCTAAACCTGAGCATTTACATCTTCATGCCCGCCTAAGCACGTTGGTGCGTTACCTGTTAGATAACGATTTTCCCACCTTAGGGTTATGTTATGGCTTGCAAATGCTGGCTTTAGCTAGCGGAACTGCGCTCACCGGTTTAACCGCCGAGGATTTGCAAGCCGTGGAAGTTACTTTAACCGCGGAGGGGCAGGCAGACCCGGTAACCGGGCAGCTAGACCCGATAATTCGCGCCTATACCGGACACGCGGATTCACTGGTCGCTGTGCCATCGGGCGCAACTTTGCTAGCGAGCGGCGAACATTGCAAATGCCAAATAGTGCGTTTTGGAAAAAACAATTACGGCACCCAATTTCACCCGGAAATCACCACTGCGGGAATGAAAATCCGCATCGACCAATACGGGGACACCTATTATGAAGCCAGTGAAAAACAGGAAGTGATATCGCGCTGTATGAGCCAAGATGTAACAAGTTCCCACCGGCTCTTATCTGCTTTTACTGAGCATTATCAGCGTTAGGAGGCAAACTATGGGGATAACTTTTGCAAAATCCGAACGTTCCACCCTCGGAATCGAATGGGAACTACAGCTAATCGATAAGGATTCTTTTGACCTGCGTCAATGCGCTAGCACGATTTTGGAGGAAGTGGAGCGGCTTCACCCGGATAACGGTTTAGTACACCGAGAAATGTTGCTAAATACCGTAGAAATTATTTCGCGTCCTCGCCACAGTGTCCGTGACTGTGTAATGGATTTGATAGAGGGGATTAACCTGGTACGTCCGGTTACTTCGGCGCTGCGGGTAGAGCTAGCTTCGGCCGGTTCCCACCCGTTCGCTAACCCCAGCTATCAGCAGGTTACCGATTCTAAACGTTATGAAGAGCTGGTAAACCGCACCCAGTATTGGGGGCGACAAATGCTCCTATTTGGTACTCACGTGCATGTGGGGATAGAGAGTCGCGCTAAAGTTCTCCCCATTCAAAACTATTTGACCAGTAAACTTGGCCATATGCAGGCGTTATTTGCGTCCTCTCCCTATTGGGCAGGTCTTGACACTGGATACTGCGATAACCGCGCAATGGTGTTCCAGCAGCTCCCTACGGCGGGTCGTCCCTACCAATTCTTAGACTGGCGAGAGCTGGAAAATTATACCGATGGGATGCTAAAAACTGGGGTTATCCGCTCTTTCGATGAGGTCAGATGGGATATTCGACCTTCCCCCAAGTTTGGCACCATTGAAGCGCGGGTAGCCGACGCTTCTTCCACTATTAAAGAGGTCGCCGCGGCTGCTGCTCTTACCCAATCCCTGGTAGAAACGGCTTCCCGCCAGCTTGATGCCGGCAAAGAGTTGCCTGTTTTACCGGACTGGTTCGTGCGTGAAAACCGGTGGCGCGCTGCCCGCTACGGGATGGATGCGATTTTGATTGAGGACGAGCGGGGAGAAGAGAGGCTCTTGACCGATTCTCTGCCGACTTGGTTAGAGCAGCTCGCACCGGCTGCCGAGGATTTAGGTTGCGCAGAGGAACTCTGGTCAATCCTGGAAATGGTGAAACTCGGTGTCGGCTATCAACGGCAACGCACCATTTTTGAACGCACCAATTCTTACGAGGCGGTAGTAGCTTTCTTAATAGCCGAAATGGAGGCTAGAGAGCCCTTAAATCCGGAATGTTTCGTAGATAAATCCCTGCACCAACGCGGGGTTAAAGGATGGAAAGTCCGCGCCCGCTAAGCGCGTGAATCTGCAACCACTAACGTTTCAAGAGGGCGGGGGAAAAGATACGAGAGGGGCTTGAGCCGAACTTGTTGAGGCTCACGGGCCCCGGAGTGCTTTTCCCCCGCCCGGTTCTGAAATATCTCTGTGCTAATTACGCGTTAATAGCGTGGGCAATGATTTATGTGCACGCTAATTGCGCGGGGGAGAGTTTTACCCGAGTGGGTGCGGTGGGCATAAGAAATCGGGGAGAGACTAGGTCTCTCCCCGATTTCTTGGGCGGGAGGAAAAACTTTTCCCCGCACTTAGGCGCTATTGATTATCGCTAGCTCCGGTTTCGGCGGGAGCGTTAGCAGTAAACATGTCATGATCAACGTGCTTACGCACTATTAGCCAGGCGAGAGCCAAGGCTACGGTTACGCACGCGAAAGCGATAATCGCGGTTGGCCCCAGCCCGCCCTCGAACCACATAAGCACAATCATTGCCCCCAAAACCGCTAATACCAGGTAGTTAGAGTAGGGCGCGAGAGGAACATGGAACTTGGGGCGTTCCAGACCATTCTTCCGGCAGTGACGCACAAACAAAATGTTTGAAATCATGATTGATCCCCACATGGCACAAATCCCAATCCCGGCCATATTGGCAATCACATCAAAGGCTTCATTGGGGTAGAACAAATTCACCATCACCCCGACTAAACCGATAGTGCCAGCAGCGATAATAGCCGCATAGGGAACCGCGTTCCGGTTCATACCGGACAAGAAGCGAGGGGCAGACCCGGATACAGCCAGAGAACGCAGACCTCGTCCGCAAGTGTAAAGTTCTGCGTTGATAGCGCTAGCAGCAGCCAGCAATACCACCAGGTTCATGATGTGACCGGCAGCGGGAATACCTAGGCCGCTAAAGAAAGTCACAAACGGCGACTCGTCACGTTTATATACGTTATAGGGCAACAGCAAAGTAAACAGGACGATACAGCCTACGTAGAACAACAGAATCCGCCACATCATCGAGTTAACTGCCCGCGGCATTTCCTTTTGGGGATCCTCAGCCTCGCCGGCGGCAGCCCCCAAATACTCAGAGCCACCATAGGCGAACAAAATCCCTAAAGATAGGGTCACCATAGTGAATGCGCCCTTGGGGAATAGTCCTCCATGCTCGGTGATGGCGTGCACGCCGGGAGTGTAGCTGTTTCCATTCACCGTTAAGGAAATCCCGAAAACAATCGCCACTACCGCCAAAATCATAAAGACCACAATCGCAACGACTTTAATCATCGCGAACCAAAACTCGAACTCGCCGAAAAACTTTACGCTGGCCAGATTGACAATCACCATTAATGCCAAGGCGATAAACGCCCACGCCCACAACGGGACAATCTGGAAGGGCTTCCAATAATGCATATAGTTAGCGATTGCGGTGATATCCGCCATTAAAGCAGAAGAATAAGTAATAAAGGCAAACCATCCGGTGAAATAGGCGCCACGCTCGCCCATAAACTCGCGCGCGTGAGAAATAAACCCCCCAGAAGAGGGACGATACAGGCTAAGTTCTCCGAGGGCGCGAAGCATTAAATAAGCAATCCCACCGCAAATTGCGTAAACAATAGCAACTGACGGTCCCCCGTCAGCGATACGTCCCGATGCGCCATAAAACAGGCCGGACCCGATGGCCCCGCCCAGCGCAATCATGCGCATGTGGCGAGACTTTAACCCTTTGCGGTAGCCCTCATCGGATTTATCACGATGCGGGGTGCCGCTAATCGGTTTTTGAGTTTCGCTCATTAGTTTTCTCCTAAATAATTATCTTGATTACCAGATGGAATCTCTAGGGAGTATATGGGAGGTAAGCGGAGAGGCTAGTTGGGCAGTCAGAATATGGAATCACAAACCGGTAAAACTTTTAGGTAAAACCTCTTCAGAGCACGGTAGACTAATAGGGTAACCGTGACTGGCGTAGGTGGGGTACCACCGGGGAGCAAGTTGTCTATCAGTCGCTCGCCTGGGCTGATCTGGCACTACATATAAGGAATAGTCAAATGGGAGATAACCTACTCATTCAATCGATTAGCGAAGTAGATCCAGAGATTGCGGCAGTTCTTGACCGTGAACTAGCACGCCAACGTGGCACTTTGGAAATGATTGCTTCGGAAAACTTTGTACCCCGCGCCGTGTTACAGGCGCAAGGATCCGTCCTCACCAATAAATATGCGGAAGGCTACCCGGGGCGGCGTTATTACGGGGGCTGCGAAGCAGTTGATGTAGCCGAGGAACTGGCACGCGATCGCGCCAAGGAAGTATTTTCTGCCGAGTTCGCTAATGTGCAGCCTCATTCGGGTGCGCAAGCCAACGCTGCGGTGTTGTCTACCTTGGCTCAGCCAGGGGACACTATTATGGGGCTGGCGTTAGATCACGGTGGGCATCTTACCCACGGTATGAAAATCAATTTCTCCGGTCAGCTCTATAACGCCACCGCCTATCAGGTAGATAAAGAAACTAACTGGGTGGATATGGATCAGGTGCGCGATGCGGCTTTGAAGTACCGTCCGAAAGTTATTATCGCGGGCTGGTCGGCTTATCCCCGCCAGGAAGACTTCAAGGCTTTCCGAGAAATCGCGGACGAGGTCGGAGCCTACCTCTGGACCGATATGGCGCACTTTGCGGGGCTGGTAGCTGCGGGATTACACCCGAACCCGGTTCCATATTCCGATGTGGTTTCCACTACTGTACACAAGACTTTGGGTGGGCCGCGTTCCGGGATGATTTTGTCGCGCGATAAGGAACTCGGAAAGAAAATTAATTCCGCGGTGTTCCCCGGCCAACAGGGCGGTCCGTTGATGCACGTAGTGGCAGCGAAAGCAGTCGCCATGAAGATTGCCGGCAGTGACGATTTCAAAGACCGGCAAAAACGTACTTTAGAGGGTGCAAAGATTTTAGCTGACCGTCTTACCAAGTCTGATGTGGCGGATTGTGGGATTTCCTTACTAACTGGGGGAACCGATGTGCATCTGGTGATGGTGGATTTGCGTAACTCCCAGCTAGATGGGCAACAGGGCGAAGATTTACTGCATGAAGCCGGAATTACTATTAACCGCAATACGGTACCTTTCGATCCGCGTCCTCCCCGGGTAGGATCCGGGCTGCGGATTGGTACCCCGGCGCTAGCTACTCGCGGTTTCGGGCGCAAAGAATTCACCGAGGTCGCTGAGATTATTGCCGGGGTGCTGGTGGAGGCTTGCCAGGGGCAAGTCGATACTGGCAGTTACCGTGAGCGGGTGCAAGCATTAATCGAGCGGTTCCCACTATATGTGGATTTAAATCAGCTGGCGTAAAGCTGACAGATAGCCATATTGATAGCAACCAAGTTTGGGTGCGGGTAGGCTAGCGGTCTACCCGCACTCTTAACCGGGAGGGTATAGATGCGTAAAGGTTGGAGCGGGGACGCGATTTTACTGGATGGGGCGACCAGGGCGCGGCAACTGAAAGAGGAAATGCGTCAGCAGGTGGAACGCCTGCACGAACAGGGGATTAAACCGGGGCTCGGCACTATTTTGGTGGGAAGTGACCCGGGTTCGGTATCTTATGTGGCCGGTAAACACCGTGACTGTGCCGAGGTAGGTATCGAGTCGATTCGAGTGGAACTGCCAGATACGGTTTCGACCGCCCAGGTTTTAACGGAGATTGAAAAGCTCAACGAGAATCCGGCTTGTACTGGCTATATTGTGCAGTTACCGCTGCCTCGTCAGGTCGATGTTAATCGGGTTTTGGAAGCTATTGACCCTGATAAGGACGCTGACGGCTTACATCCAATGAACTTGGGGCGGCTGGTGCTGCGGGTTAAAGAGCCGGTAACCTCTCCGCTGCCTTGCACCCCCAGAGCCTGTATTGACTTGTTGCAGCAATATCAGGTTCCGCTAGAGGGCGCGCAGGTATGTGTAGTAGGGAGGGGAACCACGGTGGGTCGTTCCTTGCCACTCATGCTGACCCGCAAAGATATTAACGCCACTGTCACCTGTTGCCATACCGGGACTCGGGATTTAGCTGCCCATACGCGCGCAGCGGATGTGATTGTTGCCTGCGCGGGATTGGCAGGAATTATTAAACCCGAGATGGTTAAAGAAGGCGCAGCAGTCCTAGACGTCGGGGTTTCCCGCGGCGCAGTTAATCCAGAAACCGGGAAGGCTCGCCTTGAGGGCGACGTGGCAGAGTGCGTTGATGAGGTCGCGGGCTGGCTTTCCCCCAACCCAGGAGGTATTGGTCCGATGACCAGGGCGAATCTATTGCTAAACGTGGTAGAGACCGCGATTCGTCAAGTATCCTAATATCGGTTTTACCTATGCGTTTGAAAGGGAATCCAATACGGCTAGCGGTGATGGCAATTACCTTGTCGTTGCCGCTTGCTGCCTGTGCGTCCTCCTCCAATACCAATACCGCCCCGAAAAGCAGGACAAGTGCCCAGGTGAGCAAAGTTTTTTGTCTACTAGAAAAAAAGAATTCGCAAGATACTAGGGCAGCGGCTGTGTCGAAAGCGATTGGGGATTTGCTGGCAAAACCCGAAAATAAAGGGGCAGTTAAATCTGTAAATATCAGTGTTGATAAAGCTGAGCAGATTGCCGGGAAACTTAGGGAAAATAGTTGCGCTAACGTACTGTCCTTAGAGCCAAATTTTAGTGGGGAAGTGCAAAAAGTTGCGAAGAATCATCCCGATATTAACTTTGCAGTAATGGCAGCCGAGGGACAACAGAAACTTGCCAATGTTAGGGGTATCGATTTTGATTTGCGCCAACCGGCATTTCTAGCTGGATATGCGGCAGCTGCGGTCACTAAGAGTGGACAAATCGGCGCGGTTAGCAGCGTGAATAATGCAGATGCCAATCAGGGAATAGATAATTCTGTCAGCGAAAACGCTGCTAAGACTTGGGCTAATGCGTTTCGCCTGGGAGCTGAATACTATAACCAGTTCAAAGGATCGGGAGTAAAACTTTCGGCTTGGGATAATAACGCAGGCGGACCGCTGCAAGTTGAGAGCGCAAAACTTCATGAACAGCTGCTTAAACTGGCAGAGCAGAAAATAGATGTTATTTTGGTGATTGCTCCGATTGGGGAATCCGCTTCCCTGGAGGGATTGGCAGGTAAAGATGCACTGGCGATTTGGAATGGTCAAGACCTGGCCGCGAACTCTGCTCAAGTGAAATCTAGCGTGTTTACCTCCACGGTTATTGATGCGAGCGGGTGCGCTAAAGAATTATTTGATCAGGCGAAAGCGGGCTGGATTGCCAGTAAAGATTATGTGGGGACGCTAAAGAACTCTGGGGTTAAACTGGCTGGTTTCGGCGATTATGCTCCGCTGATTTCCGATAGTTTAAGCGCTGAGCTGGCCGGGATTCGCAGTCAAATTGACAGCGGGAAAATAGATATCGCGAAACTTGCGGCTCACCAAGGGTGAGACAAAAGAAAAGATAAAGGGGAAATATGCTCAAGATTGCCACGGTTAATGTCAATGGGATACGGGCAGCGTTCCGTAAAGGAATGGATACTTGGTTAGAGCAGTCTGAGCCAGATGTGGTACTGGCACAAGAAGTGCGGGCTAGTGAAGAAATTACTCAGGAGCTATTTGGGGATAACTGGCAGGTAGTGGTGAATGCTTCGCAGCTCAAAGGACGGGCGGGAGTAGCGGTTGCAGTCAAGAAGTCTTGCGGCTGGCATCTGGAATCTTCTCAAGCCGATACTGTACCGGTTGCAGTGCCCCAAGATACCGGGCGCTGGTTAGAAGCTGTTTTGGCTAGGGATGAAACCGGGGGTGGCGAGGACGAGCGCTTGCGGGTAATCTCTGCTTATTTTCATTCCGGGGAAGTGGGAACCGAAAAACAAGAGCATAAAATGGCGCATCTAGAGCGGATTGAGGGACGCTTAAAACAGTTGTGCTCTGCCTCGTCCTCGGATAATAATGGCTCTTTAGTGCTGGTGGCGGGGGATTTTAATGTGGTGCATACCGAGCTCGATATTAAGAACTGGAAGCCTAACCACAATAAACGCGCCGGAGTGTTAGACGAGGAAATCGCGTTCTTAAATCGCTGGCGCGAGCAGGGGTGGGTTGATGTGGTGCGTACCCTAGCCGGTCAGGTGCAAGGTCCCTATTCCTGGTGGTCGTGGCGGGGTAAAGCCTTTGATAACGATGCCGGGTGGCGTATCGACTATCAGCTTGCGAACCCGAAGTTGGCAGCATTGGCGCGTTCGCAGAAAATTGACCGTGCCGATGCCTACGACCAGCGTTTTTCTGACCATGCCCCCGTGGTTGTTGCCTATAGTCTCTGAGCTGTTTTGCGGAAATCCGCTTAGCCGGTCTAACAGTTTATAAACAGTGGGGGCGCGAGAGAATAGTTCTCTCGCGCCCCCACTTACGCTATGCGAACTAGCAGTCAGTGCAAGCTCTAATTACTGACTAACTGCCTTGTCGCTGGTTACTTGCTGGCTTTGGGATGGGTCATATCAGCAACATTGAGGGCATTATCTAAATCTTCCTCACTGATTTCCCCACGCTCAACAAATCCCAGATCCAGAGCCGATTCCTTGACCGTCATTTTCTCTTTCACTGCATGCTTGGCGATTTTAGCGGCATTTTCATAGCCAATGTAACGGTTCAGCGGAGTCACAATCGAAGCCGAAGATTCTGCCAATTCTAGGCAGCGCTCTGGGTTAGCCACAATGCCGTCCACGCAGCGTTCTGCTAGCAGACCGGCAACTGCTCCCAGGCAGTTAATCGACTCTAGCAGGTCAATCGCCATCACCGGCAGCATTACTAAGAGGTCGAAGTTGCCTTGCGCACCCGCGAAAGCAATTGTCTGATCGTTACCGATAACCTGGGCAGCTACCTGCACGGTTGCTTCCGGTAATACCGGGTTAATTTTCCCAGGCATAATCGAAGATCCGGGCTGCAAATCTGGCAGAGTGATTTCGCCGAGGCCGCAGCGCGGCCCAGAAGATGCCCAACGCAAATCGTTAGCAATCTTGACGAAAGAAACCGCTATCACCCGCAGTGCCCCCGACATTTCTACCAGGGAATCTTGTGCAGCTTGCGCCTCGAAATGGTTATCTGCCTGACGGAACGGTAGATCCATATTCTCTGCGATCAGGGCAATCACCCGCTCGGAGAAACCCTCGGGAGTGTTAATCCCGGTACCGACGGCCGTGCCACCTAAAGGTAGTTCTGCCAGGTTCTTTTCTGCGTCCTTTACCCGGTCGATGCCTTTGCGTACCTGCGCGGCATAACCGGAAAATTCCTGCCCCAGCATAATCGGGGTGGCATCCATCAGGTGGGTGCGCCCCGCCTTGACGATGTTTGCGAACTCTTCAGCTTTATTTTCTAGGCTGGTGGCCAGTTGATCTAGTTTCGGCAGTAGGGCGTGCTCTACTGCCTCATAAGCGGCGATATGAATGGAGGAGGGGAACACGTCATTAGAAGACTGG
>CABQYA010000002.1:0-35539 GCA_902468275.1 uncultured Urmitella sp.
GGGATAGCGCTTTGTGTTCTAGTGGGGACTGTTATCTGGGCTGTGGGGATACCTCGCTCAGATACCGAAGCGATAAAAGAAGAACCTCAACTGCCAGGGGTAACTATCGCCGGGCAAAAGGTGAGCGCTGCCGAATTTAAATACGCCCTCTCAGAGGTTAAATCCCAGGCGGTAGCGGCTTGCGGTAGCGCAGAAAACTCTATTGGCGCTGACTTTTGGCAAAAAAATCAAGCTAAATGTACCCGTCTAAGCGCTGCTCCCACTGCTAGCTCCGAGAACGAACGCAAACAGCTGGTAGTGCAAAAAGCGTATTCACCTGCCAGTAAAAAGTTTTGCGCGAGCGCCCGCAAACCGGCTGCATATGCTGCTTGCCTGGCTGTGCATTTATTAGAAGGACAGCACGCTGCCTATAGACAAGCGGTGCTAGGGGGACAAATGACCACCCCCACCTGGGAAGAGGCGCTGCAGTCTTGGCGAGAGGGTAGCTCACCTAGCGAGGCCACAGCCGCCGCGAAGAATCAGGCTTTCGAGGGCGAGCAACCTGATTTAGCGGTTTATCTTTCGAAATACGTCAGCAGTTTGCGTGACCAATATATTAATACTGAACAAGCCCCCGGGATGGGGGTTAGTGACCGGCAGGTTAAAGATCACTATTTGGCTAACGCCTGGGATTTTGGTGAAGAAATTGCTAAGCTTTCCTCGGAAGAGGAAAAGTGGAAGATTATCTCACCCAGCGTCAAAGTTGATCTTCGTACCCAGATTTATTACGACTTGTTGGCTCGACAGGTTCAGGGTATGGATACGGTGATAAATCAAGAAAGCGTAGTTGCTTTCGTTAAAGACACTTTCAGTAAATAGAGCTGGTTACCCAGCAGGCGATAGGGGAAAGATGAACCTGAAGAAACTTGCTAAAGCTACCGGTATCACCATGCTTGCCACCAGTTTGGTTGCCCTGTCTCAGTTACCGGCAGTAGCCGCCCCGGTGCAGGCGGAAATTATTCCTGCCACCACCTATTACGTGAGTGCAGCAGGTAATGACGCTAATGACGGAAAATCTGAGGATAAACCCCTTAAAACCTTGGATGCTGTCAATAAACTGACTCTGCATGCCGGTGACAAGATTCTGTTAAAACGCGGGGATGTCTTCAACAACCAGCATCTGTGTATCAGTGGCGATAAAGCCTTCAAGTTTAATGACGGCACTACCTGTGCCTACCAGGCAGATAGTGATGGAGCTCCCCTGGTGATTTCGGCATATGGCGAGGGCGATAAACCGGTAATTGCCGCTAATGGCCAGGGACAGTGGAAACTCGACTATGGTTTGACCTTGGGACACAGTCAGCATTATCTGGCTAAGGATGCGGTTTCTTCTACCGTAATGCTAAAAGACGCTGAAAATATCGAGCTTAGCGACCTAGAAATCACCAATAAACGGATCGAAGATGGCAGCGGAAAAGAAAACGGGTGCGCTTATAACGATAACTGCGCCCTTGACCGCACCGGGATTGCCGGGATTGCTCAAAACCAGGGAACTTTAGATCATGTGGTACTAAGGAACCTTTACGTCCATGATGTGAAAGGCAATATCTACAATAAACACAGCGTTAATGGTGCGATTTATTTCAGTTCCCTAATCGCCAGCGACCAGATGAAACCAGCTGCCGATCGTACGGCTCCGGGATTTAAGCCTGCCTTGGATAAACCGGAGAAAGGATATCCCCGGTTTAATGACTTACAGATTATCAATAACCGGGTAGAAAATTCCGGACGCTGGGGGATAGCCGCTGTTTACAGTGCTTACGCCAGCGTTGCCGTTGATGGTCGTATCCAGATTCCTGATGAGGTCATCACCAAGTATGGTTCCACAAATGTGGTAATCAGCAATAACTTTATTAAGAATATCGGTGGTGACGCGATTACCGCCATGTACGGGTATAAGCCGGTAGTCGAAAGCAATGTAGCCACCGAGATTGCTACCCAGATGAACACTACCGATTATCTTTTTGCGAAAGATACTCCCGGAAAATTTGCTAAGAACGGAGGGCGTGTAGCCGCCTCCATCTGGCCGTGGAAATCAAAAGATGCCGTATTCCGCTTCAACGAGGGTTTCAATACCCAAAATGCCGATAAAGGTAACGGTGACGGAATGCCCTGGGATGCAGACTCAGGCGACGGTACTGTCTACGAGTACAACTATTCTGCCAATAACTCTGGGGGAACGGTGATGTTCTGCGGAGATCAGGCCGCAAACTCCACGTTCCGTTTCAATATTGCGCAAAACGATTCCCTGGGGGCGCTTTCACCAACTTTTTGGGATGGAGGCTATAGCGGAAAGTATCCGAATGCGCATGTTTACAACAATACTTTCTATTTGAAAGCAGGATCCTCGATTTTGCACCCTGCGCAAGCTCAGCAAGGAACGATGAAAGTAGAAAATAATATTTTCTACAATATGAGTGACCAACCTCGCACTGAAGCTTGGAATCCCCTAGGGCATATCACCTGGGATCCAAAAGATATTGATGGGAACGCCAAGGTAGCTTACTCCCATAACCTTTACTACAACTACGCTAACTATCCCGCTAGCGACCTCAATCCCGTAAAAGTAAGTAAAGGCAGCGCAGTCCTGGCAGATCCCGGGAAAGCTCCCAGTGATGCTGCCACTGACATGAAAGCACGCCCCCACTATTTCCCCGGCTTAAGTTATGCCGAAGCGGATGCCAAGACCACGGTCTTTGATGGTTACAAACTAGCCGCTAACTCGCCAGCAATTGGGAAAGGTAAAGAAATAGTTGACGATAACGGCTTTGCTTTAGGTACGGATTTCTTCGGACGTACTGCCAACACCTTTGATATTGGGGCAGTCTCTACCAATCAAAAACCCCTCCCGCCAGCAACCGTTACCGATAGCGCAAAACTGGTTAGCACCACCTATCAGGTAACTGACGGAGATACCGTCCCCAGTAAGAATGGCGCTTATAAAGCTGGAAATACTATTCATGTTCCCTCAACTGAAAAGAGCCCCAGCACGATTGCGGAAGTGCTCTCTAACCTGACTGTAGAGGGTAAAGCGCAAATAGTTGATGCTGCCGGTAACGCTCAGGCAGAGGACGCGCTGGTGGCAGCGGGAATGAAGCTAAAGATTACCTCTTTAGATGGCAAAGTTACCAGCGAGTTTCCGCTGTCTATAGATAACGTGTATAGCTGGCTGGATGACTACACCCATAACGTGCAAGGCAATGTCTGGTTTGGGCAAAAGCAGACAGGTGCTAATGGTAAATGGGTAAATATCGATAAAGCTGACCCTGCATGGCCGAACTGGCAGGTAGACGAGTATTACGGACCGGGTATTAACGGGGCTCAACTAGCTCCCACCGACCGGAGCGCTCTTCACGGTTTGCTTTCTGATTCCCCGACCTCTGCGGGCGCAACCGCAATGGCGTGGCGGGCTCCAAAGACCGGTTATATTACTTTCAAAGTTAAGGACGCGGCGGCAGGTAAACCTGCGGAACCATTCTTGCGTCAAGGGGATGCTACCGGCGGGACAGTCACCGTGAAACTGCTGGTTAATGGAATCGAGAAACGTTCTTTGACTTTAGCGAAGAAAGACATTCGCCCGGATGGAGAATTTAATTTCACCGCCAATGACGCGAATGCTTTACAGGTTTCTAAAGGGGACTTTGTGCGGGTAGTTGCCGAATCTACCGGCACTCCTGCCCAACCATCGATGTTCGTCAGCCCCACCATCACCTATATTGATCGCACAGTAGATACGGAAGTTATCCCCGTGAAACCGGGAACTGACACCGGCGAACCGGATACTCCAACTCCGGGTCAAAATCCGCAAACCGATAAAGGATATGTGGAAGGTAAAGTCCCCGGATTTGCCCTGAGTCTGGCAGGAGACAAAGTTACCGGTAAAGTAACTTTACCGCAGGTTGAAGGTATCGAATATCTGGTTAATGGAGCCGCGTTAGCTGATAGCTATCCGGCTGGCCCCGTGGTTGTGACCCTAAAAGCGAAAGCCGGTTACAAACTGGGAGAAAGTGCCACCACTGAATGGAAATTTACGGTGCCAGCGACCCCTGAATTTGCCAGTGATACTGGAAAACTTCAGATTCCCACCACGGTCGGCGTGAGCTATGACGCGCAGAATCAGACGATGGCTCCCGGTAAATCGGTGACAGTAACCGCGACCGCTAGTGATGGTTATTCATTTGCGGCTACCCGCGCTGTGAAGTGGACATTTACCGCTGACCAGAAGGACGATTCCAAGCCAGGAACTGACCCAGAAAAGCCGGGTACTGACCCCGAGAAACCGGGAACAGTGCCCTCTGACAATCCGACTCGGCCTGACAACGGAACAGTCGCTGATGGGAAGCAGAAGAACCCCAACAAACCGGCTACATCGGTCAAGGATAAGCAGGGTTCACTGGTTACTACTGGTAGCCTGGCAGGCATTGCAGCTATCGCAGCTTTAACGCTTGGGGCTGCGGGAATGGCGATTGTTCGGCGACGGCTTAAGGAGCAATAACAATCGCGCTGAATACTCGACCTCTCAGAATGCCGAAACGCTATTTGTCAATAATGATGAAATAATGAAGGCGTGAAGTCTCCGCAACCGCCTAAAAGTGTGCAAAGAGAAAATACCCGTAAGCAGGGCTCTGCTTTCCGGTCAGTTTCTCCTTTGGTACGCACCGCTAGGCGCAATCGGGGACGTTCCCCGGTGGTTAAAGCAGCTAACCGGCGGGTAAAGGTAGGTTCCCGCTTTTGGGTAACTGTGGGTACCATCCTGGTGGTTGCTTCGCTGTTTCTACTTTTGGTGGGTTCTCCTCTGTTCGACCTGGTTACTCAGATGGAGCAGCGTAACAAAGTACACGCCCAGTTGGTAGCGGCTCAGCAAGAAAACCGTGAGCTTCGCCGAGAATTGCAGCTGTGGAATAACTCGGACTATCTAACCCAACAGGCGCGTGAGAGGCTAGGATACGTAAAACCGGGTGAAACCCGCTATGCGGTGGTGGATCCCGGCAAAGACTATCAGGCACGCCAGGAAGCAAAACTAGAGAAGCTTCCGGCGCGCCCCTGGTATCTGGAAATTGCCCATTCGGTGAAAATGGCGGGGCAAAGCGCAGATACTAAAGAATCTTCTACCCAAAATCGTCCTCAACCCGCCCCAGGAGCCACTCCTCAACAAGAAAAGGCGAAAAAGAAGTGAGTTTTAAACTTGACGAAGCCACCCCCGCCGACCTGGAAACCCTATCTTCCCAGTTAGGGAGGATTCCTCGGGGGGTAGTGGGAGTCGCTGCGCGCTGCGTGTGCGGCCGACCCGCGGTAGTGGCGACCGCTCCGCGCCTAGAGGACGGTTCCCCCTTCCCTACAACCCTGTATTTGACTCTCCCCAGCTTGGTGCGCGCCCTATCCACCTTGGAAGCCTCCGGGAAAATGGCTGACTATCAGCATTTGCTGTCCGAGGACGAAGACGTCGCTAAGGCGTATCGTCGCGCTCACGTCTCCTATATCGAGGCTAGAAATGCCCTAGGTGAAGAAACTGGAATTGGACAAGTCGCAGAAATCGCCGGAATCAGCGCAGGCGGAATGCCTGAACGGGTCAAATGCCTACACGCCCTCGCGGCCCAAACCCTCGCTTGCGGTAAAAAAGTAAACCCCATCGGTGATTTAGCACTAGCTGACCTGAAATCCACCGCCCTCTGGGACAGCGAGCACTGCTACTGTGAATAGTCGTTGGTTTTCCCCATCGATAATAGGTCGCGTCTAGGTATACTGTCTCGGTAAGAAATGCTTTCGACCCATGGTTTTCATTCAACTCTCCTGTTAGTCAGGAATCTGAATCCGTGAAAATATAGGACTATGGCATTAGTTGCAGGTATTGATTGTGGCACCAACTCGATTCGTTTAATCATTGCTCGCCGGGAGAATCCCAGCGAGCCGCTGACCGTTATAGCTCGAGAAATGCGGATAGTGCGCCTGGGGGAGGGAATCGATAAAACCGGGCAGTTCGCACCGGCAGCCCTAGAACGCACCTTTGCAGCCACAGAAGAATACGCACAGATTATCTCCAAATACGGGGTAGACAAGATTCGTTTTGTTGCCACCTCCGCCAGCCGAGACGCGAAAAACCGGGACGAGTTTTTCTCCGGGATTAAGGAACGCCTAGGGGTAATCCCCGAGGTAATTTCCGGAGATGAAGAAGCAACCCTATCTTTTTCCGGTGCTACCTCCTCCTTCAAAGACGAGGACGAGCCGGTACTCTTGGTCGATATTGGGGGCGGCTCTACCGAGTTTGTTTTAGGTCAGCGCGGGCAGGTAGCAGACACTATTTCCACCAATATGGGTTCGGTGCGGATTTTTGAGCGCTACCTGGCGCCGGTGATTGCCGATGCTAAACGCGGGGACGGCTCCCTGGATCCCCGCCAGACTCCCGGCATGGCGAAAGCCCTAATAAAAGCCACTTCCGCAATTGATGAACTGATAGATGAGGCTGATCAGAAACTAGGGTTAGACCGCGCCCGCACCCTGATCGGGGTAGCAGGAACGGTCACTACCATTACCGCCCACGCCCTCGGCTTAGAAGAATACCAGCCCGAAAAAATCCATGGCTCGCGGATAACGCCCGCGCAAATGCTGAGTTCGTGTAACTGGATGATGAATCAGCCGGTTACAGCGCGCGCTGCCCTAGGATATATGCCCACCGGACGCGCCGATGTTATTGGCGCGGGTGCGCTGGTGTGGTCCCGAATTATTGAACGGGTAAACGGGGAAATCGAACCGGACGGCAGCGGTTTGAAAGAAATAATAACTTCAGAAACCGACATTTTAGACGGTATCGCCCTGTCAATCCTGCCCTAGGGTAGCTGGCCTCCTCCTATTAACCAGTCGAGATAAAGGCTGAAAAAACAGGGTGAGGAGCCTAAATCCAGGAGCTAAACCACATACGCCAACCCCAATGTGAATAGGGAATCGGCATTCCGCTAACTACCGGGTAGAAGAAAGCAGCGACCAACAAAATCACGATAACCAGGGCAATCCCCATCGAAACCGCGATATCTGGAGTGCGAAGCTTAGGAGGAACTAAACGGTCGCGGGCAGCTAAAACCGGTTGGGGGAGGGCGCGCAGCTGACCGATTAGCAAACCAATCATATAGGTAACCGCGAGGGCTACAAATGGGGTTAATACCACCATATAGAACATGAAAATGGTGCGATACCAGTAAATCATCCAAGGAGCCCATAGTCCCAGGTATCCGACCAGGATTACTCCCGCTCGACAGTCACGGCGAACGAAGGTACAGTAAATAATCACTGCCAGAGCGATTACTCCCACCCACCACAGCATCGGGTTACCCAGCGAAGACATGGCTTCCACCGTGAAGTCCCCATTATCGCCATGCGGTTTTTCAAACAGCATCGAGGTAGGGCGCTGATTAATCAGCCATTGCCACGGATAAGACTGGTAGGGGTGTTTACTGGTTACCCCAGTGTGGAACTTCATCACTTCACTCATATAGGTGAGATAATCAGAAATAGGGTCTAACCAGGAAGAATGACCAGTAGCGGCTGCAGTTTTTCCATGTCCCCAAGCCTTGGGGTTAGCAAACCAGTTCCACCAGTTCGCAAAATACACAGCAATAGCTACCACAACTAATTGCCCAAAGGCGGGAATCCCTCCGCGTACAATAGCTCCCAGCCAAGCGCGACTTTTCCCGGTAACTGCCGGGTAATCCTTAGATAGTGCCAGGGAGTTTAACCGCAGTGCAGACAGTCGTAAAGATAAATCTCGAGCGAAAACGAAAAGCCCGCACACTGCCAACAGGTAAAGTCCGGACCATTTCACCGCGCAGGCATACCCTAACCAAACTCCCGCCAGCACCAACCACCAGCGCACCCCTACCCGGTCATTACCTAGGTTTACGCCTAAAAGATTACGACTTAAACGTTCGCGTACCTGTTGCTGATCGTAGACCACACAAAGTACCCCAGCCAGGCAAAATGCGGCAAGAATCCCGTCTAACAAACCCACCCGAGAAAGCGAAATTGCTACCCCGTCAGTAGCGACAAACATTCCGGCAATCCCGGTCAAAATCCAAGAGTTAAATAATGCCCAAGCTAGGCGACACGTCAGATAAACCACTATTATCCCGCAAATAGCGGCCGCAATCCGCCAACCAAAGGGATTAGACCAGCCAAAAATCTTCATCCCCAGCCCGATAATCCATTTACCCAGCGGAGGATGGACTACGAATGCCGGATCAGCTGAAAGGGAAGAAAAATCGCCGGCGATAAACTTTGTATCCGCCCCTTTGGGCCAGTTAGTTTCATAACCAAAATGCCACAGCGAATAGGCATCTTTTACATAGTAGGTTTCATCGAAAATTAGTTTGCGGGTCGAACCAAGCCGCAGCAGTCGTAAAATTGCCCCTATTGCACAAACAATCACAGTAACTATCCAGGCGCGCTGAGCCTCGATTTCCTCATTCTTCCGCTGTCCGCGCCATCCGCGCAGGTAAAGTCCAGGCAGTGAGGTAACAGCAGTCCAAAGGGGAGCTTTGGAACTTTTATTTTGTCCCCGGCTGGTGTTAGCTAAAACCTTTGTCACCGATACGGGCGGGGGCGGGGCAGGGCGACCGGGCATTGCTTGCATATCTAGATATTAACCGGATAGGGCATAATTGTGAGAGTGCAACCTTTCTCCTGGAACGCTGGCACTATTGTTTTAGCTGCCACCCCAATTGGTAATCTAGCCGATGCTACCCCCCGCCTGATTAGCGCTTTTGAACAGGCAGACCTCATTGCGGCGGAAGATACCCGCAGAACCGGGCTGCTACGCGAGCGCCTGGGAGTAACTCGGCACGCCCCCCTAGTTTCTTGTCATGAACACAATGAGCAGGCGAAAGCCGAACAAATAGTATCCCGCTCCGCACAAGGTCAGCGAGTTCTGTTGGTAACGGACGCGGGAATGCCTACGGTTTCTGACCCTGGATATGTGATTGTGCAGGTGGCGATAGCGCGCGGGGTGCCGCTGACGGTACTGCCTGGCCCGTCTGCCCCCCTGCTCGCCCTCGCCCTCTCCGGGTTGCCTACGGATCGCTTTTGCTTTGAAGGGTTTTTGCCGCGCAAACAAACTGCCCTCAGGCGGCGGTTAGAGGAACTTTCCGGGGAGGAACGTACCATGATTTTCTTAGAATCCCCCCGACGATTAGCGGCAACTTTGGGAGCCCTAGCCCAGGTTTTCGGCACTGGTCGCTCTGCTGCGGTCTGCCGGGAACTCACCAAGATGCATGAGGACGTGTGGCGGGGCAGTCTTGGCGAACTTAAAGAAAAAGCTAGCGAGGTGCGCGGAGAAATCGTGCTGGTGGTGGCAGGAGCTACGCCGCAAACTCCCTTGACGCCTACGGAAGCAGTCAGGCTCGTCCTTGACCGGGTAGAGGACGGCGAAAGACTAAAAGATGCCGCTAAAGCGGTAGCAGCCCAAAGCGGGCTCAGTTCCAAGGAGCTTTATAACCAGGCGCTTGCGGAGCGAAAATAACCAGGTATTTAGGTATATTTTGCTTCCGGCAATGGGGCATTAGGATAGAGGTATGACTCATGTTTTATCCGCTGTTGCTTGGCCTTACGCCAACGGTCCGCGTCATATTGGACACGTAGCCGGTTTTGGCGTCCCCTCCGATGTTTTCAGTCGCTATATGCGAATGGCGGGACATGAGGTATTAATGGTGTCGGGAACTGATGAACACGGTACCCCGATTTTGGTGCAGGCCGAGGCAGAGGGAATTTCGCCCCAAGAACTAGCCGACCGCAACAACCGGCTAATCGTAGAAGACTTGGTGAACCTGGGGCTATCTTATGACCTGTTCACCCGCACTACTACCGGTAATCATATTGCCGTCACCAAAGCCATGTTTGCGCAGGTACGCGACAATGGCTACCTGATTGAAAAGCGAGCCATGGCAGCGATTAGTCCCTCCAGTGGCCGGGCGCTACCTGACCGCTATATCGAAGGCACCTGCCCGCTGTGTGGAGCCGGCGGGGCACGGGGAGATCAATGTGACAACTGCGGTAAACAGCTCGATCCCATCGATTTGATTGACCCAGTTTCAAAAATCAATGGAGAAACCCCCAAGTTTGAGGAAACCTCCCACTATTTCCTGGATTTGCCCGCGCTCGCGGACGCCCTCGGGAAATGGCTCGATGAACGCGAGGCCTCGGGGACTTGGCGACCCAACGTGATTAGGTTTTCCAAGAACATTTTGGCCGAAATTAAGCCCCGCGCTATGACCCGCGATATTGACTGGGGGATTCCGGTTCCCGGGTGGGAAGATCAACCCAGCAAGCGCCTGTACGTGTGGTTTGACGCCGTGGTGGGATATTTATCTGCCAGCATCGAGTGGGCGCGGCGCATCGGTCAGCCAGAACGCTGGCGGGAATGGTGGAATGACCCGCAGGCGCGTTCCTATTACTTTATGGGCAAGGACAATATCGTTTTCCACTCCCAGGTTTGGCCAGCAGAGCTCCTGGGATATAACGGCGAGGGCGAGCGCGGCGGTGAGCCCGGCGAAATGGGGCGACTCAACCTGCCTACGGAGGTAGTCTCTTCGGAATTCCTAACTATGGAGGGCAAGAAATTCTCGACCTCTAAATCCGTGGTGATTTATGTGCGGGATATGCTTTCGCGCTACCAGGCCGATGCCTTACGCTATTTTATTTCCGCAGCTGGTCCCGAAAATCAGGATGCGGATTTCACCTGGGCAGAATTCGTGCGTCGCACCAATGACGAATTGGTTGCCGCCTGGGGAAACTTGGTCAATCGAGTGGCTTCGATGATTCATAAACGAGTGGGAGCGATTCCAGAGCCTGGACAATTACAACCCGAGGATAAAAAGTTATTGAACCAGGTTGAAGCCGGATTTGCTGAGGTAGGACAGCTGATTGAAACCCATCGGCAAAAGGCAGCGCTGCAGCAGATTATGCGGCTGGTTGCTTTAGCTAACCAATATGTGGCATCTACCGAGCCCTTCAAATTGAAAACCCCAGAGACTCAGGAGCGCCTACACACGATACTATGGGTGTTAGCGCAGGTGATTGCAGATTTGAACCTGATGTTTTCGCCGTTCTTGCCCTCCTCGGCTAATGCTATCGACCGGGTATTCGGCGGGCAAGGACAGATTGCCCCCATGCCTCGTATTGAAGAAGTAACTGATTTAGACCAAACTAGAGAAGATGGCTCAGATTTCAACTATCCCATTATTACCGGTGATTACGGTGATGTTCCGCAGTGGGGTAGACATGAGGTTAAGATTGGAAACACAGTTTCTAAACCTAAACCCGTGTTTGAGAAACTAGATTCTGAGATTATAGAAGAGGAACTAGCCAGACTGGCATAACTGAGGGGCAAAAGGAGAGGGACGTGGCTGGGTTTTGGCAACGCTTAAAAAGGCTCTTTCGAGGGTCTTCGGCTCGTGATGACGAGTCCAACTCCTCCTTGCCTCTGGCTCTAGAAAGCGCCACCAAAGAGACAAATAAACCGGAGCGGGAACGCAAGGTTTATGAATCCTCCGGGGTGGTGATTTTAGAAGATAACAGCATCGGTGACGTGCAAGTAGAACCTGTTTCTTCGTCCTCCTCTAGTGGAGCAGATTCCGCGCCCGCTCAGGAAAAAACTACAAAAAATACGCCAGAGGGCGGGGCAGCTGAAACCCCAGAATCCGCTGATACTGATTCAGCAGCGCCCCAGGAGAAACCCTCCCCCTCGTCCTCGGACACAGAAACCCAAAGCTCCCAGTCGCATACAGAATCGGTCAGCGAGCCGAATCGTAAAATCCCGGTACATGGGGTGAAAACTGCTGATATTTGCGCAGCTAGTACCGATGCTGTCTACGGTTCTCCCGCGATTGACCGCACTCCGGGCAGAAAACTAATTCTCGCTTTTGAAAAACGTATCCCCAATCAACGCTGCGAAGTGTGGTACACCCGCAGCAGTGACCACGGTATCAGCTGGGAAGAACCACAAGTCCTATTTGACCAGGAAACCTATAAGGATTCGGGTGAGTGTTTCACGTCCCCGCAGATTATTATTTCCCAGGTTACCGGGCGGGTTTTCGTTGCGGTAACTACGCGCACCGCTAAAGACGACTCCAAGAACCGGATTGCAGTAGCTTTCACCGATGACGAGGGCGATACCTGGCGTTACCGGGATTTGACTACCTTGGTTGATGGTGATCAAAACTGGGTTTCCCGGCGTACCGCCTATGGTCATGGTTTGCAGGTTCGTAACGGAGTTTGGACCGGTAGACTCGCCTATGTGGCGATTGCTACCGATAGTGATGGCAGGCGAGGAGCAGTCGCAGTTTGCTCTGACGATCAGGGAATTTCCTGGTGGGCCGGTAAACTAGCTGGTGAAACCGTAGTACAAGCTACTATTACCGAGCTAAGTGACGGCAGCCTGGTATTGGGGTGTGTAGAGGAAACTGAAGCCGGATTTACCTTTAACGCTTACGGCTCCAAGGATGGCGGGCGCAGCTTCACCACCCAACTTGAACAAAAAGCGCTTGGCAGTGCGCTTCCGGCAGCGGTAGAACGAGCCTTCTATTCTGCCCCTGAACATACAGAACAGGCACGAGTGATGTTATCAGTGGCGCGCAACCAAAACGGGCAGGGTACTGTGCGTTCTATGCTGGATTATGCTTCTGAACTGCTGGGAATCGTGCCCTTTACCTCCCATCCAGTGAACGCGATAGATATCGTCTCCCTAGAAGATGTTCGTATCGTTGCGGTAGCCTACGAGACTGATTCCGGAATATCGGTATCGGTTTTCTGTATCGACTCTTTGTCCCTTAAATATCTGGCAGTCGGCTGGAATGCCCGCGAGGAAGAACAAAACCAGGTTCTACGTCGCGCCGGTCTGCTAACTAGATAGCTTTTCTTCGATAACCAGGTTTAATGATAGATTTTAACGCCCTTTTTTCTGCTGATACTCCCACGTCCCAAACCGTGCTACCCGGCGGGGTTTTTGCTGCTGGCAACGCTACGCCCACCCCCGCCTCCAGCCCCGAAGACATAGTGAGCGGGTTAAATGAACCCCAACGCCAAGCCGTAGAGCACTATGGACGCCCCCTGTTAGTAATGGCAGGAGCAGGATCCGGGAAAACGCGGGTGCTCACTCGACGTATCGCCTATCTGTTGGCTACTGACCGGGCGCGTCCAGAACAGATATTGGCGATTACATTTACTAACAAGGCAGCCGCAGAAATGCGCGAACGGGTCAGCTCCCTAGTAGGAGAGCAAGCCGGGAAAATGTGGGTATCAACTTTTCACTCTGCCTGCGTGCGAATCTTGCGGCGATATGCGGATGCTGCTGGTCTAAAATCCTCGTTCACTATTTATGACCAGGCGGATGCAACCCGTCTAGTGTCCATGATTTTGAAAGAAGCACAATTAGACCCCAAGCGTTTTCCGGCGAAAAAGATTCAAGGAAGAATCTCTGATTTAAAAAACTCGCTCATTGATCCGGACACTTATGTTAGTTCTGCTGGTCTAGGTGCTGATGCAGAAGTGGTAGCGAAGGTTTACCCCATCTATCAGCGGCGCCTTAAAGCCGCAAATGCCCTAGATTTCGATGATTTAATCATGCGGACAGTGCAGTTGTTTCAGACGAACCCCCTGGTACAGGCAAGTTTTTGTCACCGTTTCCGTCACGTCCTGGTAGATGAGTATCAAGATACTAACCATGCCCAATATATTCTGGTGAAGCTACTGGCAGGAGTGTCCGGAGCTGCCGTAGATAACGCTGTTCAAGACGCTAAGAGCGCCAGCGGTATCAGGCAGGTAACTCCGGCAGAACTGACCGTAGTGGGAGACTCTGATCAGTCTATATATGCTTTTCGTGGAGCAACCGTCCGTAATATTGAAGAGTTCGAGAAAGATTTCCCTGGAGCTAGCACCGTCTACCTGGAACAGAATTATCGTTCTAGTGGAAATATTTTGGCGGCGGCGAACGCGGTTATTTCCCATAATAAGACTCGACACAAGAAGAAACTCTGGACTGCTTCAGGTGAGGGCGAAAAAGTGGGGGTCAGGGTATCCTCCGGTGACCGCGAAGAAGCTCTCGGTGTCGTCGAAGAAATCAATAAACTGGTTAGCGGTAAATATACCTACGGGGATATTGCGGTCTTTTATCGGATTAACGCCCATTCGCGCCTCTTGGAAGAAACTTTGACCCATGCGGGGATTCCCTACCGGATTATTGGGGGCACCAAGTTTTATGAACGAAAAGAAATCAAGGACGCTATCGCTTATCTGCAGTTGGTGGCTAACCCTGACGATACGGTTTCTTTCTTCCGGGTGATTAATACTCCGAAACGTGCATTGGGAGACAAGGCGCAGGACGCTCTCCAAGCCGCAGCGAATATCTACGATATTTCTCCTGGCAGGGCTGCCGCCTTAGTTTGGTTTCAAGAGTTAGGTGAGCAGTATCCCGAGCTGAGCCTTGACCCTAATCTGTCTGGTTTAAGCGAGACTGTTTCCAAAACTGCGCAAGTTACCGGATTACCGGGGCGGGCGCGCACAAGTATTGCCAAGTTTTGGGATTGCCTGGTTCAAGCCCGAAAAGCATATGTAGAGGGCGAACCATTAAAGGATATTTTACAAAAAGTGCTCACCGGTTCCGGTTATTTAGATTCGCTGCAAGCATCTAAAGATCCGCAGGACGGGGTACGCCTAGATAACCTCTCGGAGTTCTATAACGTGGCTTCCCAATTCAGTGAGGACGAACCTGAGGGTACTTTAGTGGATTTCTTAGAGCGGATTGCCCTGGTAGCCGATGCGGATCAACTGCCAGGTGACCAGCGAGGACAAGTTACTTTAATGACCGTACATATGGCGAAGGGCTTGGAGTTCCCGGTGGTGTTTGTGACCGGATTGGAGGAAGGAACCTTCCCGCATTCTCGGGCTTTAGGGGAAGCTGCCGAGATGGCGGAGGAGCGCCGCCTAGCCTATGTGGCGATTACCCGTGCGCAGCAGAAAGTATATTTGACTGCTGCCCACAACCGGCAAATGTGGGGTGAAAGTCGCTGGCAGCCCCTTTCTCCGTTCCTACTAGATGTGCCAAGTGATTTGCTAGATAACCCGGATCAGCTAACTAAGAACAATTCTCAGTTTGATTTCTCCTCAGCCAGTTCTACCTGGGGTTTGGGTGATAGTTGGGGTAATACTTCCCGAGGACGTAGCGATAGTTATGGCAATCGCGGCAGCAACTATGGTAAACAGCAAGGAGCTTCCAGGTATCGCGAGGACGAAGCTAGTAGCCCGGCTTTTGGAGCGGGAGGTATCGGTAAGGTTACTCGTAGGCAGACGGGGAATGTGAAGCGCTTGGGAACCGAGCTGGGGGCACGTACCGATGCAAATGCTTCAATTGGGAAAGCTGTGGGAGTGAGTACTGGAGATAGTGTCCGCCATGACAAGTTCGGGGAAGGCGTTGTGATTTCGATAGAGGGAAGCGGGCGTTCCAAGAGCGCAAAAGTGGAGTTTTCGGGGGGCGTAACTAAACGGTTACTGCTGCGTCTAGCGCCAATGGAGAAAATCTAGCCGACGGGAGCTGGGCGGTTATTCCTGGTCTTAATCAGTTGTCCTGAAAAATAATAGTGGGGGGTTGGGCATATTGCCCAACCCCCCACTATTTTGGCTCTACCCGACCTCAAAGGGTTAGGTAAGCAAAAAGAGGTCTAGAGGATTCCCAGTTCCTTAACGGTAGCGATTTCCTCTTCAGCGGCTTTCGCGTTAGCCACGATATGCTGCTTAGTCTTTTCGGGCAGTTCTAGTCCCTCTACCACCTGGTATTGTCCGTCCTTGCAGATGACGGGCATACCGTAGATGAGACCTTCGGGAACCCCGTATTCACCGTGAGAAGGACCGGCAATAGTGGTCCAGTCGCCCTCGGGCGTACCCAAAGCCCAAGAATGCATATGGTCGATAGCCGCCGAAGCCGCCGAAGCCGCCGAGGAAGCACCCCGCGCCTCGATAATGGCAGCGCCCCGCTTAGCTACGGTAGGTACGAAGTAATCGTCCAACCAAGCCTCATCAACCAGTTCTGGAGCCGGTTTGCCGTCTACAGTAGCGAAGGTGAGGTCAGGGTATTGGTCAGCAGAGTGATTACCCCACACAATCATCTTCTTGATGTCTTTGACTGCCGCGCCAGTCTTTTCGGCTAGCTGGGAGATAGCGCGGTTGTGATCTAGGCGCATCATAGCGGTGAAACGCTCTGCCGGTACGTCCGGAGCGGACTTGCAAGCAATATAGGCGTTGGTGTTCGCCGGATTTCCTACTACTAATACCCGAATGTCATCAGCTGCATGGTCGTTAATAGCTTTACCTTGCGGACCGAAAATACCACCATTAGCGGCCAAAAGGTCAGCGCGTTCCATACCTTTACCGCGCGGACGGGCTCCAACTAACAAACCATAGGAGCATCCCTCAAAAGCTTTATTAGCGTCGTCGTAAATATCTACCCCAGCAAGCAGCGGGAATGCCGAGTCGTTAAGCTCCATTGCGGTTCCCTCGGCAGCTTTAACTGCTTGCGGGATTTCTAGCAGGTTCAGTTTCACCGGCTGATTGGGGCCGAGCATAGCGCCAGAAGCAATACGGAATAGGAGGGCGTAGCCAATGTTACCGGCAGCACCAGTAACGGTTACGGTAACAGGTTTTTTGCAGCAACATTCTGCCATGTGATTCTCCTTTGATGAAAGGTTGTTATCTACCGACCGCGCGGTCGGTCAAGCCAAGTAGACTTATGATTCCACCCTAGCGCTTTAGGGTGCTATCTGCCACCATCAATGAATAAATGTCAGAACAAAGATGCAGATAGCGTCGCGCTTAAATATTGCATGGTGTAGTTGGTCTTCCCTGGGCTAGGACACCGATAGTTCGGGCATTACCCTGATGGTTTTGTGGTTTCAACTGTCTAGCGGAATTATCGCGGTAGGAAATGAACCTACTTGTTGCTGCCGGTAAAAACAGTATGTTCGTAAAGGAAAAAACGCAGGATTGTGCCTAGCACCAGACCGATTATGTTGGCAGAGATATTGTCTGCCAACAGAGAGGTAAAGCCTAGTAGATAGTGGCTTACCCCCAAGCAGATAACGGCGGGAAGCATCCCTAAACCGTTCACTACTACAAAACCTATGAACTCTTGTACCGGATTTTTTGTGCGTTTATGACGGAACGTCCAGTACCGATTCACTATCCAAGAGAAAATGGTAGCCGCACCGGCAGCTAGAATTTTAGAGGTGAGAGGATGAGAAGAAAAAATACCTAGCATCAACAGGTTGAATATTGAAATATCCACCAGATAGTTCATTCCCCCAACCAGGCAGAATTTAATAATACGAACCAGGCGACCAGGGGCGCGAAAATAGCTTATTATTTTTTGCACAACTAAAAGTTACAGGCGGGAATAAACCGGAGTTAGCTGCGCGGTACGCTGGTTTGAAAGTCTGTCTGTACGGCGACCGTCAGCTAACTGACCCTGCGCCCAGTTGCCAAGACAACGCATATCGTTTTGTTTGTTCAGCATACAGGTGAAAGTGCTCCCCATAAACAAGGTGGAACGCTCACCCGGTTTCAGATAAGAATCTAACCCGCTGATACGAGGAGCAGCTCCAATGGGCTGAGTGTCAGTTAGACCTACACGGGAAGTTAGCGGAATGTTTGACCCGAGTTGCCCAAAATCGTTGCGTCCCCAACAGTAGGTGCTGCCGCTGGTAGTAACGGCACAAGCCCCGTAATTTCCTAAGTAAACTTGTCCAACCTGGGGTAGAGCACTCACCAGTTCCGGCTGTGAAACCGCACCTCTCGCCATGAGGTTTCCGGGTTTGCCAGCCTGTCCATCAGTATTGACCCCCCAACAATAAAGCCGTTTACTCTCGGCGATAGCGCAGGAGTAATCACCGGCTGCCCGCAGGGATGTGAACTTCATATCTGATACCCGAGTGGGGCGCAGCTGATAGCCAAGAGTTAGGAGATCATTGCGAGCATCAAAACGGGAATTGACCCCCCAGCAATACACGGTGGAATCTTGCCTGAGGGCGCAGGTGTGATCATTGCCGGTAGCAACCTCTTTCACGTCGGTCATTACCGCGACCGGTTTGAGCTGGTTGCCGATGTTGGTACTGTTGCCAATCTGAGCCATGTCATTAGCTCCCCAGCAGGTCAGTACCCCGGAGTTGGAAAGAGCGCAGGTATGGCGTCCTCCCACAGAAATTTGTGCCGTATCTGCGGGTAAGGAGCTAACTCGGAGAGGATTAAAAGAACCAGAAAGTTCATTTCGGGGACGAACTTGTCCTAGTTGTCCATAAGCATTATCGCCCCAGCAGTAAACATAGCTGTCAGTGCCAAGAGCACAGGTGTGCTCCCTGCCCGTGGCAATCTGCGTGAACTTCACTGGCTGATTCGCTATTGTTTGCGGAATAATAGCGGGTTGGCGCGTGATTGGAATACCTAGCTGACCAGATTCATTAACCCCCCAACAGCGTGCCGTACCATCGGTGCGCAGCCCACAGGCAAAGGAACCTGAAGCGGAGGCACGCCGTAAATCTTGCGCAACCCCCACTGGTTGTACGGTGTCGGAGGGGGATTGGGTGGGGTTAAACGTTGGAACTGGGGACGGGCCGGGTTGAACCGGGCGGAGAGAAAGGATAATTCGCGGTCCGTTAAAGGTAGGAGTAGGAGAAGGACCGGGCATTACCGGTTCATATTCGGAGGAGGAATCGGTGGTGGTAGTGGTAGTAGTAGGTTGCGGGTTCACCGGTGTCAAGGTTAGTTCATAGGTAGGTTTGGTCGATCCCGCAATTGAGGTGGTGGGAGAAATAATTAATGCTCCCAGGATGATTAGCAGTGCCAGTATTACTAAGGCTGCCTGTACTGCAATACGGCGCTTAGACGTGGCATCGCGCATCCGAAATCACCTCCCGCCCTACCGCAGGTATAATCCAACTAACCTGAGTATATTCTAACTTATTATTAACGAACTTTAAAGTCTGAAATCTGGATAATCTTTTCTTGTTTGTGGCAAACTTTTGTGTTTTGGTAACGGCTAAGGCTATCTGAGGTAGCCTGTAGCTATGAGTATTTTAGTTACGGGAGGTGCCGGTTATATCGGCGCCCATGTGGTTCGTCTCTTGCAGCAACGTGGAGAAAAGGTAGTCGTCGTTGATGACCTCTCCTACGGTAGTCCTACCCGGATTGGGGACGCGAAACTGGTGCAACTTGATGTAGCCAGTTCCGGGGCTCGTAAGGTTTTATTCCAAACTCTCATTGACGAGGACGTTACGGCAGTTATCCATTTTGCTGCGCGTAAACAGGTGGGGGAATCGGTAGAAAAACCCATGTGGTACTACCAGCAGAACGTTGGGGGACTGGCCAATATGATGTCCGCTATGCGTGATGCCGGGGTTCGGCAAATGATTTTCTCGTCCTCAGCGGCAGTCTACGGGCAGCCAGATGTGCCAGTGGTACCGGAAGAACTTGCAGGTAAACCCATTAACCCCTATGGGGAAACCAAATTGATTGGGGAATGGATGATGGCAGACTGTGAACGCGCCTGGGGGTTGCGTTGGATCGGTTTGCGCTACTTCAATGTTGCCGGATCCGGGTGGGACGATTTGGGTGATCCCGCCCGCCTGAACCTAATCCCGATGGTGCTTGAGCGCCTGGCAAAGGGCAAACACCCAGCTATTTTTGGTAGTGATTATGACACTCCTGATGGTACGTGCGTGCGCGACTATATCCACGTAAAAGACCTGGCTGAAGCACATTTACATGCTCTTGATTATGTTGCTTCTGGTCAAGAGATGGAACACCATACTTTCAATGTGGGTACTGGGCAAGGTACTTCCGTAAAAGAAATTGTAGAGGGATTGCGGCAGGTAACCGGGATTGATTTCCAAGCCGATGAGCAGCCTCGTCGCGCTGGCGATCCCGCTCAGCTAATCGGAGACACTACCCGTATTCGCGTTGATTTGGACTGGAAAGCCGAATACGGAGTCAAGGAGATTCTTGAATCCGCCTGGAGTGCCTGGCAGGCCGGTCCAGATAAAATTGAAGGACTGTAAACAGCAAATATAGTCGCGTTCTCTATCTTTTCCGGGGTTGATAGAAAGTATTCCTATCAACCCCGGAAATTTTTATTTCTCGCGCCCATAATAAATCATTCCCATTATCAAAGACTTAGGGTATCTGCAGCTTGCTTAGATGAAAGTCAGTTACGTCCTCGGAAAAATAAGAAAACTCCCGAAACAATAGCGCTATTTGAACTGGTGATACTGATTAGGCTGTAAAGTACCCTGCTGGAAGGATTTCCAAAAAGATGGAGATTTGTTGGGGTCGAGCTGTACCATCGCCCCATGTCCTCCCTTGTAATAGGCCAATTTGGAAATCGGGGGAGCTCCGGTCAAGTTATTACTTGTCGCACTGCGATACGTGAGCATTAGCTTCCCCAATGCCCACAAACCGGAATCATTATCGGTAGTCAGGTTCTGAGCGCCCACGTTAGCTAGGTCGCGCTGCTTAAAGGGATTAACAAAAGTCGAAGTAGTAATGAGAGAACTTGATAGCTTAGAAAGCACCTGTCGCTGCCGTTCTGCCCTGCCAATATCTCCCTTTGGGTCTTGATATCGCATCCGGGAAAACGCAAGTGAGGTAGCGCCATCTGCTTGATGACAACCGCTTTTCCACTTTAAACCAGAATCATGATCATCAACGTCATAATCAAGGCATAACTCTACGCCTCCCACAGCATCTACCAGCTGAGTAACCGCTCCCATGGTGACCTCAAGATAGTGGTCAACTTTAACTCCAGTCAGATCTTCCACCGTTCTTACCAGCAATTTTGGGCCACCAAAAGCGTAGGCAGCGTTCAGTTTATTTAGACCATGTCCAGGAATAGTAACTGCGCTGTCGCGAGGGAGAGACACCACCTCGGCGGTAGAGTTCACCTTACGCACCAGCATAATGGAATCAGTGCGTGCGCCTTTCGTTGCGTCGCTGATACCCCCATCAGCCCCGTTTGAACGTTTATCAGACCCGGCTATTAACCAGGTTTCGCCCTCGCCACTAGCATGATTTGAGAGGGCGTCTACCCGGTTTAACTGGGAATCAACTAGATGGCAAAGATAAAAAGGCCAGGAGATAACGAAAACTAGGAGCAACACGGCGACTGTTGCGATAATTCTTTTAGCTCCGATTCTAGAGCGCCCGGTCTTGCGTCTTGTCGGGTTGGGAATCGGTTCTAACTGACCGCGTTTTTCCGGTAGCGAGCGGTTTTTTGGCGTTTCCGGCAAACTATTTTGGTTAATTAAACGGGTGGAAACCGGAGTATTTCTACCCGCAAAACGTGAGGTTGAAACGTTTTGGCTAGGTAATCTTTTCGCTGGCGGAAACTCGGGGGCAGCATTTTGGGAATCAGCATTTCTAAGACGTTTAGAAATAGCGGGACGCGAGATTGGCTCGAAAGAGGGAGGAAAAGAACGGTCATCTTTTCCGGTATCTTTTTTCGGTAAGGCAGCGGGACTAGCAGCTACACCTGGACGAGGCCTGCGTTGTTGCGGGGAATAGGAGGGCGGAGAATCTGGCTGCGTGAGACGGCGTGGCCTTTTAGGCGGGGGAAAAGACTGTGGGGGCTTATTCTGAGTCAAGGTGTTCTCTCCCTAATCGGTATCCAGACTTAGCAATTAGTTTCCGGCTTCACATTTTCGTTGTAGTTGCGCTAACTCTTCGGGAGTAATGCCGATATTAGGTGATTTACTATCCCGTTTACCGGTTGAACTGGACTTAGAGCTCGTAGGAGTTTCGCTAGGAGTAGCGGAAGCCGAATCGGTAGCCGTGCTCTGAGGTTCTTTGCTGGACGGAGCTGTCTCATCTGCTGAAATGGTATAGACCTTGTTGTTTCCATCGCGAACTTGGATGCCAGCAGGCAGCGCGGTGTCTTTCTTAAAGGCATCCCAAATAGGGCGGGTTTCGTTTTCTTTAACTACCACTCGATTTGGGTCTGAAGGAGCAGGATAGGTTGGTAGGGTAACGAAGCGCAAATTATCTGGCTTAATAGACTGTAATGACCACCCTAATCCCCCCAACTCGGTAGTTGAAGATAATCCTTCCGATACGGTTAGGGAAGCTAAACCACTACCTAGAAAACCATAAAGTTGATTTAAAGAAGTGAGAATGTTTTTGTTCAAAGCCGTGCGTGCCATTATTCCCATAAGTTGCTGCTGACGCTGGATTCGATGTAAATCAGAACCATCTGAACCTTTAACGCCATGCCTTACCCGGGCATATTCCAATGCTTGTTTTCCATCGAAATGCTTGCATCCTGGTTTTAAATCTAAACCAGTGTTGGGGTCTTTAATCTCGGTGGGGATATAGATGTTTATCCCTCCAAGCGCGTTAATCATGGAAGCGAAGCCACTGAAGTCTACCAAGATGGATTCATCAACTTTTAAACCGGTTAATTGTTCAACAGTTTTCCAGGTGCAAGCCACTGCGGTAGCACGATTCCCGCCCTGAAAACCTATGGCATACGCCCAGTTAAATTGAGCTCTTCGAGGTTTAGATAATGAATTATCTGCGAGTTTGCAGGCAGGGATATTAACCAGCAAATCTCTGGGGATTGATACTACTTCTACTCGCGATCTGTCAGCTGAAATATGCATAAGCATGGTGGTGTCAGAACGTTCGGTGGGGTCGTTGCCACCTCCGAGTTCTTGGTTTTCCTTCCCAGATCTAGTATCTGAGCCAATCACCAGCAGGTTAATAGGTTTTCCGCTATAAGAATCCGGCGGGGTTCGATTAAGGACTTTAGCGACAGTTATCTTAGATGTTCGATTAGAGAGGTCGGTATAGATGAGAGTTGCGGCTGTAACGGTAAAGGAGACTGCTAGTGCAAGCGCCGCCAATAGAAAGCGCTTTAGCTTGCTGGGGCGTGGGGGATTAATTGCGTGCCCTATACGTCCGCAGTAAACCGCGGGATTCTTCTTGTGCGAACTCACGTGAGCTACTCTATCTTGTTCACAGCGAATTGTAACGATTTGGATAAGGAGTTAGGGAAGTTGCCAGTCAATAGGGCTAGCTCCCATTTGCTGTAGCAAAGAATTGGTGCGCGAAAATGGGCGAGAACCAAAGAATCCGCGGGAGGCGGATAGAGGCGAAGGATGTGGGGACTGAACGGTGGGGGTATCTCCAAGAGCGGGAGCTAAGGATTGTGCCTGTTTGCCCCAAAGGATGGCTACCAGAGGGCGGTTGCGTTTTATCAGAGCCGAAAGTGCCTGGTCGGTTACCTCTTCCCAGCCGCGTCCCTGGTGGGAACCCGCCTGATTAGGAATCACCGTCAGCACCCTGTTTAGCAGCATTACTCCTCGCTCAGCCCAAGGACGCAAATCTCCCGATGTTGGATAGGCGCATCCTAAATCATCGTGCAGTTCCCGAAAGATATTATTTAATGATTTAGGAATGGGTACTCCTGGTTTTACCGAAAACGAAAGTCCCATCGCATTTCCAGGAGTAGGGTACGGATCTTGCCCTACGATTAGCACTTTTACCTGGTCTAGCGGGTAAGTGAATGCGCGGAAAATATCCGCGCCAGCCGGTAGATAATTGTTGCCTTCTTTGCGCAGCATTTGACCCATTTCGGTAATTTTAGGGGCTGCTGGCTGCATGGCTGAGGCCCAGGAGGGGTGCATAATGTTTTCCAAGTAGGTGCTCACTTAACCACTCTACCCCGTTTGTCTGTCTAAACCAGAGTGGGCAAAACGGCTTCTTCGGCGTGGCAGGTACGAGGCGATTGTGATGATACAGCTAAGGTTAGGCATGTGAGCAAACAAGAGTTTCCGCCAGACGAATTTGATGCTATGAGCGAGACGGGACCGTCGGGTGCACACCGACGCCCTGTAAGACGTTGGCACGCCCTTTTGCCGATTTTAATCGTGTTAATTCTCGGGCCGGCGCTGGCTTGGGGTGGGGTAGCGCTTTTGAAAACTACTGGCAAAATCAGTGATAGTGCTACCGCAACTTCTCCTGCTCCTAGTGCAACTGTCTCTACTCCCACTACTGCTCCTACGAAAATCGCTAAGCCTAAGGATACTGATTCTCCGGGTTCTTCTGATGATTCGCAGTCCCCAGCTCCTGCGGCTAATAAAGAAAAAGTGCGAGTGCGGGTACTTAATGCTTCCAATCGTTCCGGATGGGCAAAGGAAATCGCTGATAAGCTGCAATCTGGCGGTTTTGTCAATCCGGTGGCTACCAATTCTAAGGCTCGCGGTTTAGATGGTTCTACGGTGCTTTATAACGGTGACGAATATAAAGCTGCCGCGCAGGAAGCTGCACAGCTTGCGGGGATTTCTATAGTTAAAAATGCTAAAGAAGGTGGCTACCAAATCGGAGATTCCGATATTGCTATCTATTTGATTGACTAGCGGGATATTCCTTATCTTCGCGGTCGCTGTTGCGTTAAGCTGTCTGTTTTCTCTCTCAGGATATTTTGCACCGTTTCGTCTCTAAAGTTTGCACTTGACCTAGGAGAGTGCCAGAATCATATTTAGCACTCGAACCTAGAGAGTGATAAAACCAAGCTCTTGGTGAGGGGGCGAGACTTCGAGACAGGATCGGAGCCTCGTCTTCGTCCGTCGCGGGCATCAAGGCTGGGCGAAAGATCTAACCGCGTGGCGAGTAGCGTCGCGATGGAGGGAATAGAAGCATATGAGCAAGATTATTGCTTTTGATGAGGAAGCTCGCCGGGGAATGGAGCGGGGGCTAAACACCCTGGCTGACACGGTGAAAGTAACGCTGGGACCGCGTGGTCGTAACGTAGTATTGGAAAAGAAGTGGGGAGCTCCCACGATTACCAAGGACGGGGTTTCGGTTGCTAAAGAAATCGATTTGGAAGATCCCTACGAAAAGATTGGTGCTGAGCTAGTCAAAGAGGTCGCTAAAAAGACTGATGATGTAGCTGGTGACGGTACTACTACCGCTACTGTATTGGCTCAGGCGCTAGTGCGCGAGGGTCTGCGTAACGTGGTTGCGGGGGCAAACCCGATTGCTCTTAAGCGCGGCATTGATAAATCTGTTGAGGCGGTTGTTGATCAGCTACACGCCGATGCCAAGGAAGTTGAAACTCGTGACGAGATTGCAGCTACCGCTTCTATATCGGCTAATGACCCGGAAATTGGGGCTTTGATTGCTGATGCCATGGAGAAGGTTGGCAACGAGGGCGTTATTACCGTTGAGGATTCCAACTCTTTCGGTACTCACCTAGAAGTAACCGAGGGTATGCGTTTCGATAAGGGCTACATCTCTGGTTACTTTGTAACCGATGCGGATCGTCAGGAAGCTGTTCTGGAAGACCCCTACATCCTGCTGGTGGAATCGAAAGTTTCCCAGATTAAGGATTTGTTGCCGCTGCTGGAAAAGGTAATGGCTACCGGCAAACCGCTGCTGATTATTGCGGAGGACGTGGACGGGGAAGCTCTGACCACTCTAGTTTTGAATAAGATTCGCGGTACTTTCAAGGCGGCAGCCGTTAAGGCTCCGGGCTTCGGCGATCGTCGCAAGGCCATGTTGCAGGATATGGCTATTTTGACTGGCGGTCAGGTCATTTCTGAGACCGTGGGTCTTACCTTGGAAAATGCCGAGCTAGATATGCTGGGCAAGGCTCGCAAAGTGGTTGTTACCAAGGATGAAACCACTATTGTTGAGGGCGCGGGCGCTAGCGAAGATATCGAGGCTCGCGTAAAGCAGATTCGCCAAGAAATTGAGAACACTGAGTCTGATTACGACCGCGAGAAACTGCAAGAACGCTTGGCTAAACTGGCTGGCGGGGTAGCGGTTATCAAGTCTGGTGCTGCCACTGAAGTTGAGATGAAAGAGCGTAAGCACCGAATCGAGGACGCAGTTCGCAACGCTAAAGCCGCGGTTGAAGAAGGTATCGTAGCTGGTGGCGGGGTTGCTCTGCTCCAGTCCGGTCTGAAAGCTTTGGACAGCTTAAAGCTAGAGGGCGACGAAGAAACTGGCGCTTCCATCGTTCGGGTTGCGCTTTCTTCTCCGATGCGTCAAATCGCAGAGAATGCTGGTTTGGAAGGCTCAGTTGTGGCAGAAAAGGTTAAGAACCTGCCAGCTGGCGAGGGTCTAAATGCCGCTACTGGCGAGTATGAAGATTTGCTGAAGAGTAATATTGCTGACCCGGTTAAGGTTACTCGTTCCGCTTTGCAGAATGCGGCTTCGATTGCCGGTATGTTCTTGACTACCGAAGCAGTAGTTGCTGATAAGCCGGAGCCTCCGGCCGCACCTGGTGGTGACGATGCCGCTGCCGCGGGTATGGGTGGAATGTACTAAACCATACTCTGGCGGTTTTGCGACTTGGTTGCAAAGCTAACCTGATACTAAAAGGTGGGGGCGAACCAAATGGTTCGCCCCCACCTTGATTATTTATTT
Source organism: uncultured Urmitella sp. (assembly GCA_902468275.1). Classification (GTDB taxonomy): domain Bacteria; phylum Actinomycetota; class Actinomycetes; order Actinomycetales; family Actinomycetaceae; genus Varibaculum. Next base: position 26,485 of record CABQYA010000002.1, read on the forward strand.
GCTGGCCAAATTAGCGTAAAAGACACTAAATAAGCGTTTGTTGGCTTTTAGCCAGCAAACATAGCGGCAGCCCCACTTTCAGCATCTTCATAGCTGGCGGAGGCGGCTTGAAGTGCTTGCCCGATAGAATCTAGTGCTGATTCCATCTGAGACTGTGCGGCGCGCCAACGCGCCGCACAGTCGGCAAAAGAACTGGCGGCTAGTCCGGTCCAAGATCCTTGCAGGGACTGTACTTGAGCCATCATGGCGGCGGCATCGGTGCGCAATTGCCCGGCGATTGCGGCTGCCTGAGCGCCGGCGGCGGATACTTGCCCGGAATCTACATTGAACTGTGCCATCTTGGTTTCTCCTTAAAATAACTGATTGATTGGCTATCGCCCTCAATCTAGAGTCAGAGACAGCCCAGTAAGATATGCGCGATAATAATTTCAGAAAACCAAATCACTATCTGTTCCTGGGGACAAGCTAGTAACGGGATTTCCGGAAGCTCATAGGAATAGCAATCCGAAAAGTAAAATACCTGTTTATCCCCAATTTTGGGAGAACAGAAAGGCAGTCCCTAAAAATCGGTCAGTGAATCCTCATCGTCCGCTGAAGAATACATTGTCTCTTCCGCGTCTTCATCAGTGGAAATAGTTGGCTTCTCCTCCTCTTCAACCTCTTCCACAGTTTCCGCGCGCCGGTAATCACTATTTTTTATCTCGGTTTTACGCATTGTGATAGTGGAAAACTGATCTGCCACATTTTCCATCGAGGACAGAACATTTTCACCATCACTGTTAGCACTTGCCTCCTGTAGCTGCAAAGCTCGCTCTTCAAGCGACTTCCTTTCAGCAGCCGATATTTTCGGCGCGGGGTTAGTCGGTGAAGCTGGTTTCGCGTCCTTAGATAAAATCGAGCGGCGAACCGTTGTTCGGTTTGCAGCCGCCTTAATCACCACTGTCTCTGAAGTATCAGCTGCCCGCGTTTTTTCCTTAGATTTGGGCTTAGCAACCGGTTTATCTTTCCCGCTCGGTGTTCCCGGGATAAGCGCTGATAACTTCGCATACTCGCCCTCTAAATTCTGTCTGGCTGCATGCTCATTGCCACTGCCTAAAGGGGAATGAAAAATCGATTCTCGCGCAAGCAACTTAGAAACGAAAGAGCGGCGCAAACGGGCATAGCGCAAAGGTTCCATCGTTTCCATCTCTGCTCTCATTAATTGGCAATAGCCTCGATAATCCTGAGGAGAAGCCCCGAAGTAAGAAATAGCGGCGTCTACAAAAACACAGGCATCTAAATCATCTATCGGGGGGGTTATCCCCTCAAGCATTAAAATCAGTTCCCCAACCCGAATCGCTAGCTCTTTTGGCAAGCCCAGTTGCTCTAGGCGTCGTACCGCATAATCGGCAGAAGCAGGATAGTTCTCGTAGTCAGTGGTGTTCTTTACCTGGGTTTGCGACTGGGTAATTACCCCGTGATACCAGGCCGCAACAGTTAAAACTGCTGGTTGCTGCGAAGTATTGGTAAAGTGATCCAAACTGGTTAATAAACGAATCAGGTGAGACTTGGTGTGAAACTGTCGCCCGGATGATTGCCACATTTCAAGAAGATCATCTGCTTCTTTACGCAGCAAATCGTCATCGGTAATCCCCAGTTCGCGCATAGCTTTGACGAATCCCGTCTGTAGCCAAGATGGTGCACCTGGCATAACCTTCGTACCCCCGATGTTTTAATGTTGCAGTGGTTATCCTACGGCGAAAAATACAAGAGAGAAAATGCGCTCTACGAAACCCGGTTGCTAACTGCAAAAATGGGTTAGAGTTAGCGGTTTAGAATTCGGTAGAGTTTTTCTCCGATTTCTTCCCGGATGCTTTCTTGAAAATCTTGCCTGATTTCCGGCTTAGTTCCTGTTTTCCCTGTCCTTTAGGGGTGATAGCGGGGAAATAAACCCTGATGGTTAGCCCCCCACCAGGAGTTTCTACCGCCTTGGCTTCACCGCCATGGACAGCCGCGATTGCGGAAACAATCGATAGCCCCAGTCCGGTTCCTCCGGTTTCTCTAGAACGCGACCCATCACGACGGTAAAAGCGTCCAAAGATTTCTTCTAGTTCGTCGCTGGGTACGCCCTCGCCGTGATCGCGAATCTCCAAGACAGCTTCCCCTTGGTTGATTCCCGCTAAAATCTCTACCGGTACCTCGGGTGAAGTGTAACGGTCGATATTGCCAATCAGATTGGTCATTACCTGGGTTAGCTGATTACGGTCAGCTAACACCAACGCCGTTTTACCCTCGTCTAACAGCAAAGGCTTGCCATCTAGGTGTTGTAAACAGATATCTCGACTGGGGGATAGGGCTGATAAATCCAAGGCTCCGGCGGCAGCTATCTGATATAAATCCACTGCCTCCATCTTTATTTTTCGTCCCTCATCTAGACGTGCCAGTTTTAGTAAATCTTCAACTAGCACCCCCATTCTGGTGGCTTCCGAAGAAATCCTCCCCATCACTTCATCAACTCGTTCGGGGGGAACCCCACCCATTTTGTAAAGCTCTCCGTAGCCACGCAAAGCAGCTAGCGGGGTGCGAAGCTCATGGGAAGCGTCAGACACAAACTGACGAATTTTCTTCTCGTTTCGCTGCTGGGTGACAATAGTTTCTTCTATCCTTGACAACATGAAGTTCAGCGCTGAAGCTAGCGACAAGACTTCTCCGGCGTGTACTTGCGACAAATCTATACGTTCATGCAGGTCACCAGAGGCGATTTTTCCGGCAACTTCCTCCATTTGGCGCAGAGGACGCAGCGAAACTTGTACCAGTACGTAGGCTAGAACCCCGCCAACTAAAATAATGATTACCGAAGTTCCCAGTACGTTAATCCCGGTAGCGGTAACAGTTTGGGTCACGGTTTGCAGAGGTAGAGCTACAATAAGCGTTCCCGCTATCTTCAAATCGGAAGCGCCATGCATGGGGAGCATAATCGCTCGCCAGGAAGAGGAACCCTCACCGGCTATGGTGAAGGGTTTTTCCCATTCAATACTGCGTGATTTCTCTAGCGCTTCTAGGGCTTTACGGTCAGGACGCTCTTTGTCTTGACCGGTAATAGCGGAGGTGGCTTCTGCTACTTCACCTTTGTAATTAACTCTAACGAAATAGTTTGTAGGTTGATTAGCTTGAAAACTACCGTTTCCTAGTAAATCCACCAAATCGTTGGTTTTTATCCGGGAGGCAGTGGATTTCAGATTAGAATCAATCTGCGCGGTTAAATGAGAGTGCAATATCCCCAACATTGCCGCCCCGGTTCCGCCCAGACCTCCTGCCAGTAGCGCCATAATAACTAGCACTAAACGCCAGGTGAGCGGAATGCGTTGCCAATAAGTGCCTTTTGAAGTCGCCTCTTTGTGAACGGTTTCGGTTTTCCGTTTGCGTTCCCGGTATCTCTGGCTGATTTTTAGACGCTGCGGGAGATTCATTAGTGCTTTCCGGCGCGAATCATATACCCGATACCCCGGCGGGTAGTGATAATGTCCCCGCAAGATCCGGGCACATCCAGTTTGCGGCGCAGATAGGAAATATAGGATTCTACGATGGCGGCCTCGCCATTCCAGTCGTATTCCCACACGTGGTCAAGGATTTGAGTCTTTGAAACCACCCGTCCCTCGTTAATCATCAGATAACGCAGCAGCTTGAACTCGGTAGGGGACAGGTCGATAACCTGATCTGCTCGGCGAACCTCATGTGCGTCCTCGTCTAGGGTAATGTCAGCCACTCTAATAACCGCATCTTCGCTGGCAACTCCGCGGGTGCGTCGGAGGATTGCGTTAATCCGCGCGACTACTTCCTCTAGTCCGAAAGGTTTGGTTACATAATCATCCCCGCCCACGGTTAGTCCCTGGACTTTATCACTCATATCGTCTTTTGCGGTCAAGAAAAGAATGGGGGTGGTGAAGCCATTTTCGCGCAGGCGGCGGGTGACGGTGAAGCCATCTACATCGGGCAGCATTACATCTAGAACAATCAAATCCGGATCGGTAGATTCTGCTTGCTTTATAGCTTCAGAGCCATCAGCGGCAGTGAACACTTCAAATCCGGTATAGCGCAAGGAAGAAGCTAGTAGGTCACGTATATTGGGTTCGTCATCAACAACTAGCAAACGAGCGGTATCTTTAGCAGTCATGGAGTAATAATCCCTGAAAAAACTGGATGTTAGCTGAATGGAATCTGGCAACTTTATGGACGGTATTTTAGTGAATCTGAGTGTTATTCCCCTGCTTTGACAGGTAGAATCAAAGAAGTAAATGTCAGGAAAACTTGAGGGAACATAGCGTGAATGAAATAAAAGAACCGCTGGTAGTGCATGACAGGCGGGCGCTAGGGCGAGCAACGCAAAACAGCGGAATTGTGGGGCTTATCTGTAGCCGCGGCGATTTTCATCCAGGTCACCAGGCAGCATTTGTCGAGGCGGCATCGCGGGTAGACACCCTGGTGGTTTCGGTCTATACCGATCCGGTGGAACCGGCTTTTGAAACCACTTCCGATATTATTAGCTCCGCTGATTTGCAGGTGGCTGCAAATGCCGGGGTGGATATTATCTTTGCTCCCTCAACTGAAGCTTTTTATCCCTTTGGGGCTGCGCAAACTCTACTTAGTCCCGGTCAGGTTCTTAATCGTTTCGAGGGTGCAAACAGCCGCGAGCAAATGCTGAGACGTTTAACTCAGCTGGTAAAAATGGTGGGGATTGTTCGCCCCGATAAGGTTTTTATCGGTCAGTGTGATGCTCAATTCTTAGCTTGTGTGCGGCAAGTGGTGCGTGACTTGGATATTCAGGTCACGATTGAAGTTGTCCCCACCTTTAGGGATTTAGATGGGGTGGTGGTTTCTCGGGAAATCCAGGGGATTTCCGGTGTGCAGCGTGAGGGGGCTATCGGTTTCGCGAAGGCTCTATTTGCCGGGGTACGACAAGCGGCTGCTTCGGGCTCTGGCAGCGAGGTCTTAGCTGCTTGTAGCCAGGGGCTCTCCGCTTGTGGGGGCGAAATTGAATATCTTGATTTGGTCGATCCTATTTCCTTTGATACTTGGGTGGGAGAAGGTCCTAGTACCGCTTGCCTGATTGCAGCGGCAAAATTAGATGGTATGCGCCTTTGTGATAACCAGCTAGTGGTACTTTCACGTCCTTAACTGCCAGCAGTGGGATACAGGATTGAACCTATTTACCGCTCACAGCTAACATGGGATACGTGAGTGAAACTAAATCCCAAAGTGTACCTGAACAGATTCGTATTCGCGCCGAGAAACGTCAGCGCTTGATTGATGATGGTCGTAACCCCTATCCCATCTCGGTTCCCATCACCCATACCCTGAGCCAGGTGCGGGAAAAATACCCGAACCTAGCAGCTGGGGAAGAAACTGAAGATTTTGTTGGGGTTGCCGGGAGGGTAGTGTTTTCTCGCAATACCGGTAAGCTCTGCTTCGTGACCTTGCAGCAAGGCGATGGTACTCGCCTGCAAGCTATGCTTTCTGCCGCCCAGGTGGGTAAAGATTCCCTCAGTGATTACAAAACTGATGTAGACCTGGGAGATCACCTGTTTGTCTACGGGCGGGTGATTGCTTCCAAACGCGGGGAACTGTCGGTAATGGCACAGCCCGGAGAGGATGGACAACCCGCCTGGCAACTCACGGCCAAGTCTTTGCGTCCGCTGCCGAAAACTTTCAAAACCGAGGACGGACAAGAGGTTTCTCTTTCCGAAGATCAGCGAGTACGTCACCGCGAATTGGATATGATTACCCGCGAAGCAGCCCGGGAAATGGTGCGCACCCGCGCGCAAGTGGTAGCTTCCCTGCGCGCAACTTTATCCGGGCAGGACTTTATCGAAGTAGAAACCCCGATGTTGCAAACCCTGCACGGAGGGGCAGCTGCGCGTCCTTTCATCACTCACATGAATGCCTATGACACTGACCTCTACCTGCGAATCGCTCCGGAATTGTTCTTAAAGCGTTGCCTAGTGGGTGGGATTGATCGGGTTTTTGAAATCAACCGCAATTTCCGCAACGAGGGCGCAGATTCCTCGCATTCTCCCGAGTTCACCATGCTTGAGGCGTATCAGGCTTACGGTAATTATCGCCAGATTGCTGAACTTACCCGTCAGCTGGTGCAAAACGCAGCCCAGGCTGCCCTGGGAACTACCGTTGCCACTTTGCCGAACGGGGAATCTTACGACCTGGGAGGGCAGTGGGAATGGATTGACCTGTATGGTTCCCTCTCGGCGGCTTTGAGGCAAGAAATCACTCCGCGTACCCCTCGGGAAGAATTGGTGAAACTGGCTAAGGCTCGCGAGATTGAAGTCGAAAAGTTCTACTCTCCCGGCAAAATCGTGGAACTGCTGTGGGAAGAAGAAGTAGGCGATGACCTGTATGCCCCCACTTTCGTAGCGGACTTCCCTGAAGACACCTCCCCGCTGGTTAAATCCCATCCCGAAAAACCCGGTCAGGTGCAAAAATGGGATTTGTATGTGCGCGGATTCGAACTGGCTACCGGCTATTCGGAACTGAACGATCCGGTAATTCAGCGTGAACGTTTTGAAGCACAATCCCTAGATGCCGCCAACGGCGACCCGGAAGCTATGCAAGTAGATGAAGAATTCTTGCAAGCGATTGAAGCGGGAATGCCGCCAGCTGGAGGCATGGGAATGGGGCTTGACCGCCTGCTGATGGCGATTACTGGTCTTGGGATTCGCGAAACCATTACTTTCCCGCTGGTAAAGCGGATTTAAGGTATCGCTCACGCCGTAAGCCCTAGCGCGTCCTCCTAAGTATTTATTCAAGTAACCCAGGAAAGGGGAATAATAATGCCGGTGAAAACTACCCATGTGGGTTCACTGCCCCGCACCCCGGAGCTACTTGCAGCCAATACCCAGCTGGCAGCCGGGCAAATAACCGGGCAACAGTTCCAAGAAATCCTCGAACGTGCTATCGCCGAAGTGGTGACCAAGCAACGCGAAATTGGGATAGATATCGTTAATGAGGGCGAATACGGACATCAAACCTCAGGGGCGGTTGATTATGGAGCCTGGTGGAACTATTCATTTTCCCGCCTGGGGGGACTTACTCAAACGAACGAGGATCGCTGGGCGGATTCTTCAGTAATCCGTTCCGAGCCGGGAAAAATTCGGCTGACTACTTTTACCGATAGGCGTGACCGCAACCTATTCCGCGAAGCCTATGAGGATCCAGATTCGGGGGTGCTGGGTAACCGTAATTCGGTTGGCAATCCGGTGATTACCGCTCCGCTCACCTATATTGGTGCCGAGGCTGCCCGCCGGGATGTAAATCTGCTGCTTAAGGGGCTGCAAGCTAATGGCGTGGATGCTTCCTCTGGTTTTATGGCTGCGCTTTCGCCTGGCTCATGTGCTCGGATTAAAAATCAGTATTACCGCAGCGATGAGGAAGTGGTTTGGGCGTGTGCAGATGCGATGCGTCAAGAGTACAAAATCATCACCGATGCGGGACTGACGGTGCAGATTGATGATCCTTCTATCGCGGAATCCTGGGATCAGATTAACCCGGAACCCGCCTTGGAGGACTATAAAAAGTTCATTGGGGTGCGCATTGAGGCTCTGAACTGGGCGTTAAAGGATATTCCTACTGAACTTACTCGTTTCCACGTGTGTTGGGGTTCTTGGCATGGGCCGCACACTACCGATATTCCCTTTGCCGATATTGTGGAGGACGTGCTGCGGGTGGATGCGAGGGGCTACAGTTTCGAGGCTTCCTCTCCGCGCCATGCCCATGAATGGCGCATCTGGTACGAATACCAGTTGCCGGCAGACAAGGTGCTAATCCCCGGGGTGGTATGCCATTCTACTAACGTGGTTGAGCATCCCCAGCTGGTAGCCGATAGGTTATCGCGCTACGTGGCGGCAGTTGGTCCGGAGCGGGTAATCGCTTCTACTGACTGCGGTCTGGGCGGCCGATTGCATTCTTCTATCGCCTGGGCGAAACTACAGTCGCTGGTGGCTGGGGCACAGCTGGTTTAAGACCAGGAGGGTTCCTAACTTGCTGAGGCTTTCCGGGGCTTTTAAGGATTACGCTTGGGGATCTCCCTGCGCTATCAGTGATTTCACGGGGATTGATTTTGAGGGTAAGCGGGTAGCGGAGCTTTGGTTCGGTGCTCACGATAGGGCGCAGACTTTGGCGGGAGGTCGCCCGCTCTCAGAGCATATCGCCGCTGACCCTGCCGGAATTTTAGGTAAGGATGTGGCGGCGCGCTTTGATGAGCGCCTTCCGTTTCTATTGAAAATTATTGCTCCCGAGCAGCCATTATCTTTGCAGGTACATCCCGGTAAGGAACTGGCAGAGGCTGGTTTTCAGGCGGAAGAAGAAGCCGGTATTCCCTTAAATAGTCCTAGGCGGAACTATCGCGATCGTAACCATAAGCCAGAAATGATTTTTGCGCTTACCTCTTTTGAGGCTTTCGCCGGTTTTCGCGCTCCTCGCCGCGCTATAGAGGTCTTAGATAATTTAAACGCACCCTTAGCGCGAGAATTGCTAGAAATCCTGCGAGCCCACCCCGGTTATCGTGGTTTGCGGGCTGCAGCGCGCAAACTATTAGCCCCCTTAGATGAGGAGCGTCGCCTCCAAATAGAGGCGGTAATCACCGCTTGTCAAGATCGCTTAGATAGGGGCACTTCCCCCTCGCTGAGGGTAGACCGCCAGGCTCTAGCCCTCGCGCGTACCTATCCAGGCGACCCCGGCGCGGTGCTATCTTTGCTGCTCAACCCGGTCACCCTACAAGCAGGGGAGGCGCTATTTATCCCTACCGGCGCGGTACATGCCTACGTTTCTGGTTTAGGTATCGAGATAATGTCCTCTTCGGACAACGTGTTGCGCGCCGGACTTACCCCTAAGCATATTGATGCAGGTGAGGCTTTGCGGTGTATGGATTTTCATGGCGCGCCCCCGGTGCGGATTGCCCCGGAAATGAATGGGCGGGGCACTGGGATTTACTATGCTCCGGTGGATGATTTTGAACTTTCAGTGTCCAAGATTACTGGCGGGGAATGGATTCCAATTCCCGGTCGCG
>CABQYA010000003.1:0-34761 GCA_902468275.1 uncultured Urmitella sp.
CAAGAAGTCAGCTTCGAGGTTAAACCAGAAAGTGTCGATTTAACTGAGCTGAACATGTTCTTGATTCCGTTAATAAAGCCTTGGATGAGATTCTTACCAGCAGACAGGAGGGATGACCCTATGTTTCCCAGAGCGCTCAGAGCCTTTCCTGGTAGAGATTTAACTACTGAGACCACAGTAGAAATCCCTGAGGTGACCCCGCTTTTTATGGCTGTCCAGGCTCTGGAAATAATCGACTTGATTGCATTCCACCCGCCCGTCCAGATTGAACGTATTGTGTTTATTACTCCTGAAATCACAGCACGAACAGCATTTATGCAGGTAGTAACAACTTTTTTGATTCCGTTCCACACGGTGACAACAACGGTTTTTATCCCGTTCCAAATCCCGTTCCAAACCGCAGCAATCGTGTTTATTACCGCTGAAATCACAGCACGAACGGTATTTATGTAGGTGGTTACACCAGCAACAATCCCATTCCAGACCGCTATAACAACGGTTTTTATCCCATTCCAGATTCCATTCCACACTGCCGCTATCGCGGTAACAACCGTGGTAATCACAGTTTTAATGACGTTGATGACCGTCATGATTACAGTCTGAATCGCCAGCCAAACCGTATTAACCAGGTTCCTGAACCATTCGCATTTTTGATACAGCAATACCAGTCCAGCAATAACTGCGACAACAGCCGCGACTATTAGGATGATCGGGTTAGCTGCTAGCACCGCGTTAAACGCCGCGAATCCGGCTTTAACAATAGCTAGAACTTTGGAGATAGTATCGAAACTTTTAACCAGGGCAGCGAACCCGGTTTGCAGCTTAGTAATCACTCCGACCGCAGCAGAAGCCCCCGCCATGGCAGCGAACCCGGCTGCAATAGGTACGATTAGCGGCCACAATGCTTGCAGCCACGGGGAAAGTACCCGTATGGCCCCTATTAAGGCGCCCCCCAAAATCGGGATTAGCGGTCTAATGGCGGCAAGCATGGAGGTAATAACCGGGGCTGCTCCCTGGATAGCAGCAGTAAGCACCGAACCTATCTCGGCAGCTAGCTGCGCAATCACGGGAGCGAGCGCAGCTATTACTCCCGCTAGGGGCTGAAAAGCCGGCAACAGATTCGTAACCATCTGCTGGAACCCGGAAGTAAGCGCAGTAATCCCCTGAGAAATTCCCGGAGAAGATAAGGCTTGAGCAATTCCAGTAATAGCGGTAGCAACCCCGCTACTCATGCCAGAAAGCAGGCTAGAAAGCGCAGGAGCTAATGATTCAATCATCCCTTCCAACGGGCTAAGCGCGCCCGCGAGCGCACTAGCCCCCTGGGCAGCTCCTTGGAAAATCTGGGTTAGAGCTCCTTGGAATGCGGGGGAATCCATAACTTTGTTTATGGCTTCCAGCGCGGCGCGTAGCCCTGCTAGTCCCCCTACTCCTGCGGCTTGGGCAGCTTGGTGTAGTTTGGAGAAGATGCCGCCGATACCTGCCAGGGTGCCACCTAGGTCTTTGAGGGATTGTGTGGCTGTTTCTATCCAGGTTTGTAGGGATCCGTTGCCGGCTGCTTGGGATATGAAGTTTTCGAAGCGTTGCCCCAAGTTAGTAACCCAGGCACCTAGCTGGGGTAGGTATTGGGAACCTACCAGTCCGAGAGTAGCGAAAGCCCCGGTAAAACTGACTACCCCGGCTCGGGCTGTCGCAATGGATTTAGCAACGTTATTGAACAGACCGGTAAACATTCCGCTCTTGGCTTGGGAGGAAAACATGCCCGCCAGCGCGGCAGCGGTTTTTCCGGATTCAGCCCCTACTTTGGATAGCCCTGCAGAAAGGGTGGGCAGGACAGAGGTAGCTAGGGAGCGGATAGGGGTTGCTGCTTGCGCCCAGAATGAAGCTGAGACAGAGCTTTGAACCGCTTTGAATTGTGGGGCTAGGTCGCCTAGGACTTTCCCGGTGTCTTTTAGCGCTAAGACCAGTGCGGTCGCGCCTACGGCTGCGCCGGTTAGGATACCGGGGAGGGCGAGAGCTGCGGGAGCGATTGCAGCTAGCGCCCCGCCGATTCCAATCAGCCCCGAGGTTGCAGAAAGAGCAACCGAAGATAGCGCCGCGATTCCAGCTGCAGTGGCCATAATCTTCGGGGTAGTGCGGTCAAGATTAGTGGCAAAGTTCTTTATCGAGGTGCCAAATGATTTCAGCACCCGCGCCCCAGAGAGAGCAGCAAAGAAAGAAGCAATCTTCTTGGTGCCTTTAAGACGCACCTCCAAAGAGACGAATCGGGGGCGGGTAAACCATTTCAAACGCGCCAGGGCTTTCCCCACATCCAGATTCGCGTTAATCGTGGACTTTATCTTGTCGAACTTTTCCTCAAGCCGCTTTTTAATTTTCTCTGCTTCAGCGTGGTCATACGAAATATGTGGCTTAATCTTCGGTTTCGCAGATTCAGTCTTTTTGCGGGTTTTTTCCATCTGCTCATCGGGAATATCGATATCCAGCTCGATTTTAAGATCGGACAGCTTGGCGATAAGTTTGCGAACCTTAGCGACCGATTTACCATCCAGAGTGAGTTTTACGGGGATTTTTAGATCAAACTTTTCCCGCGCGCGTTTTAAAACCTTGCGTAGATCCTCATTGAACTTAGAGGTATCCGGCAAGGTTCTCACCCGGATGCGACCGACCGTATTATTAGCCATTTACCCACCTCCCGGGAAAGAAAAATTTAGAAGTTAAAGAAATCCCAATTGACCTGGTCTAGGTTTTTCGGGGTGTGCTTTTGGCGTTTGGTAGGACGCGGATAGGGAGTAATCTTGCGAGGACGCTTCCCGCTACCCATGGCCGCGACTTGATTGCGTAATGCTTGCAGCTCATCCGCGATGAGCGCGAGCGCATTGCTAGTTTCATCCCAAGCAAAGAACGGTAATGCTGCATCCCTATTTGCGGGTTTTGCGGGCGCGGATTCCATCTGACGCGCCCTCCAAATAGAGCGCGGCTCGAATGCTAACCGGTCAATCAACTGTCTAGCTAAGGTCAGCCCAGAGGGCTTCCACACTTCCTCTGGGCTGAACCCAAATAAGGCTCTAAGATCGCCTGCCACATCACCTGTGGTACAGATCAGCTCGTAGAGCCTTTGCCTTCCCCCAATTCGCTATAAAGCGCCATCAACAACTCAATCAGGGAACCATCATCAACGCTGCCCGCCCACTCCTGGAACTCTTCCGGCGTGGTAGACATGCGTTCTTCTACCAAGTCACATGCATCAGCAATCGCTAACAGCACTTCTTGAGTGTTACCAATCTGGTTACCTTCCTCATCAAGAAGCACCGCGATTTGAGCAGTAAACCGCAAACGGTCTGAAGCGCGAATATCCTTTAACGGTTTAATCACATGTGCCCCGGGAATCTGCCGGAAAGGCGTTTTCTTGATTTCTTCAGCTTTCGCGGTTGCCTGTTCCGAAATACTCTTTGCCTTACCCATGGTTAGTGACTCTCCTCAGCAGAGGACGCGGCCGCAGTCAACGGGCGAGGACGGAACACCTGCAACCGTAGATTCTGGGTCTGGTCGGTAAGAATCTGCCCGGAAATCTGGGCTTCCAAGAAGTTCTCGTTATCAAGCTCAGGCATATCACCAACCGATAGGGAAACCCTTGGCATATAGAAAGCCGCGCATTTTTGCCCATCAAACATGACAATCGCTAAAGCCTTCTCAACCGAGCCAATACCGTTAATCTTGTACGAGCCGGTAGCCTCATCCCAGACACCGCCCGGGAAGGCAAGCTCGAAAGTTTCCTTATCGATACGTACCGCATTCAAAGTAACCGACATAGAGGTTGCTTCATAAGTGGTATAGACAGCGTCCTCTTCCCAAATCCCCAACTGGGTAGCATCGCCACCATCCTTATCGAAGGCGGGCATATTCTCCTTAGAGGTACCGCCCAACAGATTCCAAGACGCAAAACTATCCGGCTTAGCCTTATCGAAACCCTCCAGTTTAAACATCGTCTGCCCCGGCTCAGCGAACAGCACAGTGCCTCGACCAGGTACGAGCAAATGATCCGTATCCACATATTTTTGATTTGCCATAATTTCTTTTCCTTTCAAAAGAAAAACGCCACCTGGCCGGTGACGTATAAACAGAACTTGTTTTATTGAGTTTTCAGAACTAGACCGCGAGCGTGCGAGCTACTATAGAGATTTCGGTTCTGGCTTGTCGCAGGTGTGTAGCCGTGAGCCTATCGGTAGGAACCAGAGTGGGAATCTGGGTTATTTCCAGGTGTGATGCCCAGACGCCGCCTGTAGGTTTACCTGCTTGGAACCAGTCCCACAAGATATCCAGAGCTTTATCGAGGACGGTTATTGGGTCTTGCTCGATAGCGGTTACCGCGTGGATATCGATACTTACTTGATGCGCCCAACGCCACGAAAACGAGGCAAGGGGGCGAGCTACTGATTCTTCCACTATCACTAGCGGGTCAGTATCTACAGTAATATCGGTATCAACCGATGCCATAGCGTCTAGGTCGCCCTCACGCAGAACACTCACCAGCGTTGCTACAACATCCATTACCCCACCCTCTTAACTGCTTTAGAAAGAATGTGCAGCCCCGGAACCCACCTAGCGCCCTTACCTCGCCCGCCAGCAAGATGCCCATACTCGATATGTAACGCCTCGGGGGCATCAATCGTTATCACCCGGTCGATTCTGCCGCGCCGCACCCGAATAGAGCCCGCCAAATCACCAGAGCGTTTATGTCGTAACGCCTCAGCGCGAGCAGCAGCAGCCACCCGGGCAGCTACCCTATCCATCTGCGGGTCTTGACCAGCCACCTTAGCGGCCACCCTATAGGCGGTCTTATTAACCGTTACCCCGCCTGCCATAACCACCCACCTACTTAATCTCTACCCCAGCAGCCACCATCAGCACTTCACAGTGATAGGTAGCAGGAGAACGCGTAAACCACCTAGCCTCCCCGCGCTGCTCGAACATTTTGCCCTCCCAGAAAATCCGCGAGTAAGGCCCGCCCGGCCAAGACCTGGCGAGGACGCGATAGACGGATTTGGTTTGCATTCCCAGGGATGCTATTTCTTCGCTAGAGACTGCTTGTACGTTGCCGGATATTTCTACCGGGTTGTTGTAGGTGATTTGGGCGTTACCGTACTTGCTGGTTCCGCTACGGCGCGCGGTTTGTACCTGTAAGCGGTGACGTCCTTCTAGCAGACTCATCTTTTCCTCCCTGTCAGGGGATATAGGTGCGGTCAGGGCGAATGTTGAAACCGAACTCATTTCCCGGGCGGGCTTTAGCGTTGGCGGTTAGATACCCGTCCAGAGCGGGCGGGATGGTTTTCCAAAGGTTGGTTCCTGCCCCCAATAGTTCCCACTCTGAGGGCAGGATTTGCAACATTCCTGATGCAACGAGATTGGATAGCTGATAGGAGTATTGGCCATCAGCTTCTTGGATACGCCCTTCCGGGTTTCGGTATACCCGGGCAACGGCTTCTGCCTCAACCTGGATGAGAGCTGCCCGCTTGTGGGAAGTAATCTCATCTAGGTTGAGGTTTAAGCGTGCCTGGATCATTACCTCGACCCGCTCTAGCAGTACCCCGGCATATTTTTTCTCTGAGGGGGTAAGGTCGCGCAGTAGCGATGCCGCGATATCCTCAGGGGTTGCTATTGCCATTTACTTACCCTCCCGTTCGCTAACTGCTAGCGGTAGCTGCCTTTTGTTCGTAAGCTACGAAAGCGTTAGGAGATTCGATAACCCACCCGAAGATTGCTTCTACCAAAGCGGCTTCCAGGTTGTTACTCCACAGCGAAACCATTTCGGAACCAATCTGGATAGTTGCCTCATTCGACATGGATACCGTGATGTTCTCAACGAACCCGAGCTTGATAGAACCAGCGAAATCGCCACCGAAAGCGCGAACATCACTGCCAGTGTGTCCTGCGATACGCCCGGATACTACTTTGCCGAACTTGGCGGGAAGCCCCATAATAGAGCCCCACGAATCTGCCAGGTTTACCCGCTCAGCTTGGAACAGCGGACGCCCGAAATCATCTACCGCGCTAAGCAGGGTAGAACGCAGACGCGGGTCAGCCACAAACCCGGAGAAATCATAATCGCCGCTATCAGCTTCCATTACCTTGGTGTATCCGCTAATCACATCAGCAGATAGCCCGCCCTGTTTAGCAGTAGCAGTCCCCAAAGTTACCCGGTTAGTAGTCTTATTTACACAGTCAACCCCGGGAATAGCTTTATCCGATTTAGCGGACTTACCATACAAAATCGCGTAATCCACCTGGCGGCGAATCGCATCCGACATTTTTTCTTGAATAGTGTCGAACACCGAAGCCGGGTTAGCTAGGCGAGCCTCCTTAGACCAAGGAACAATTACCGCCGCTTTTACCGGCTTAACCACTTTGGTAGCTAAACCGATAGTCGAAACCGGTTTGGCCATTCCCTCACCAACGATATCTGCCTCCGGTTCCCCGGTAGCAATCACATACTCCGAACCATTAGCCCCCATCGGTACTGTCCCACACATGGGAGCAACCACGGAGCTTTCCTGAACTTTCTTAAAAATCTCACCCACCATTTCCGGGGCAAGCAGGCCAGACTTTTGCTGACCCTCCAGGGTAAAAATACTATCTTTTGCAGCCATAATCCTTTTCCTTTCTTAGTTGGCCTGCTAGTTAGTCAAGAGAGGCAAAGAAAGCCTCATAATCCTTGCCACCCCGCTCACCCTTAACCGAATCAGGACGCGGAATCCGCTCCCCACCCGGGCGGGCTTTCAGGGATTTAAGCAGCTCTACCGCCTCAGCTAAACGCTCAGGGTCAGACGGTAAATACTGCGCCAACTCTCGAGGTAGCCCCTCGCTAGAGAGCACCTTCCCCGTCTGCTCTACCGCCTGCAAAGACGCCAGTTCCGCTTCCTTATCCGCGAGCGCTTTCTGAGCGTTTTCCAGATCGGTTTGTAACTTGGCGATTTCAGCGGTCACGTCCTGTTCTGGCTCAAGTTCCTGCTCGCTTTCGGCAGGGGCATTTTCCGCAGAATCAGCTTCACCCTCTGAGGACGGGTTAGCGTCTTCGGAGGGGGTTTCCTCTTTACTGTCCTCGTCAGTTTTAGAGGTTTCCGGCTCGCCCGGTTCAGCTTGGGGTTCTTCGCTGTTTTCCGAGGGCGCGGTGTCTTTTTCTTCCTCGCTCAGTTGCTCTTGTACTTCGGTTTCAGGGTCTGCGTTTTCGTCTTCACCCGGTGCGTGGCGCTTGGGTTTACCCGGTTTAGTGGTCTTGCGGGGTTTTGGTTTACAGCGGTTCTTAAACATGTTTTCTCCTTACTTTTGGGTATAAGAAAACCCGCATAACCTTTGGTCATGCGGGTTAGCTGTTGGCTATACTTTTAGATTTCTAAGATTTCCAGGTCTATGTAGTGCTGGCATCTATCTCGTATTTCTTGCGGAACCTCGACATTATGCCAATAACAATAACCTAAGAGCGCTTCTAGGACAGTAGTAGGTTCTCCATGTACTTCCATCCGGATGTCATCAACGGTATTTGCAAAATCGGGGGCTAGCTCTTTCCAGCGGACAGCAATATCTTCCATGTCTTTTTCTTCTTCGGGAGTTGGTTCCACATAAACCGAACCATCAGACATGACCTCACGCCGATCCTCCATCCCAATCACCCCCCAGTGGGCAAAACCCTCACCTTTAAGAATCATTTTTGCTTACTCGTCAGCGACAATAAGCTTGCTCAGATTCATAGGGTCTATTTGGTTTTTATCCATAAATCCTCGGTAATACTCAATAATGCTTCTAGAAACCGGAATTTTATTATTACTTGCCCGTACAAGGCTGGTATAAAAAACAGTTGTAGGTTCCGGAGGTAAACTCTCAAGTTTCGCTTTAACAATCCTGCCGAAAGGTGTATCTAACTCAGACTGTTCAATAAGGAAGTCCCAGATTTCATCTAATTCTTCCTCACTGGGTAGAAAATCTTCATCGTTAAGAGTCATGTTTCACCTCGCTTACCTATACGTCCAGACCCCGTCTATAGCTTCATAATACCCTGTTCCACCAGTAGGATATACGCTTGCAAATCTCCAAGTCTTTTCGTCTGTAATATTCCATACGGCTGTAACTTCAGTAATCCCTATGTACTTCGCTAGATGGATTTCATCGCCCTTATCTTCAACGAGTTCACCTGTTGAAAGGATTTCTTCTACTAGAGCGTTAATCGCTTCATTCGAGGGCGGTTCCTTCCCCAAGAAATTCTTGCGAAACTGCGTATCCCGCTCGACCCTGGGTCTGGGTTTACGATCAGGATTGTATTTGTGGTAGTGACGCACATGCCGTAGTTTTGCCCCTACCGGCTTTAGCAGGTCTTTTCGCGATACCTTAGGCGTTAGATAATCCTTATCGTGTCCAGAGCTGAAAATCTCGTTTAACTGCTGTTTCCCGCTATCACTCTTTAGGAACTTTTGTATCAACTGGCGTTGTATCTCGCCATCTTGGGGGCGCAGCTTTCCATCACGTTTCTTCCAGGTGACATCCCGCCACATTTTCTCTAACTGGCGGTACTGGTCAACGCCTTCCCAGTTGCGATGATCAAACACGGGAACTACCTTGCAATCGCAGTGATCATGATAGCTATTCCAAGGCCCCTTGTTATCTCCCGCGCTCTGGGCTGAGCGATAAACAGGGCCGCGCGAAGCACACATTACGCAAAACCAGCAAGACCTAGCCCCCCTAAGCACCCGCGCCCAAGCACGCGGCCTACCAGAGTGAAGACGCTTTTTGGTTTCCTTATCGTACTCAGAGCGCCGTTCCCGTTTTATCCGCTCATCATCCACCAAATCATCAATATCAGCGACCCGTTCCTTAAGCCGCTCAAACTCCTTAAGCAGCCGGGGATCATCAACCGGTAAACCAGTTTGTTCAGCTGCCTCCCTGCGCTCAGCAAGAATACTTTCCTGCATACGAGCAGCAGCCCTATCAAGCGGGGAATCCCCGCCCGCGAGCCGGGCAGGCGTAGTAGAACCGGTTTCTTGGTCTAGTTTGCGGGATAGGTCTGCTTGCTCTTCGCTATCGGTTGCGCATCTGCGGACTGTTTGGCGGGCTGCGTTATGGATATGCCGCGAAAGGATATTCCCTAAGATACGGCTGATGTCATAGCGGTTGGCGCTGATTTGTTTGCTGGGTTCGCCAGTTTCTGGATTGGTGTTTTCGGTTATCCGCAGTGCTCGTCTAATAGGGTCTAGGACTGCTTTCTCAGGGTATAGGGCAAGACCGGGAGTGTAGTCGAGTTCCACCCCATGTTGTATGCCCTCGGAGCGTACATAGGAGATAGCTACCTGGTAGGCAAGACGGCGGAAAGCCCGCACGATAGGCGGGAGCCGGTCAGCTAAAATCCTCTGGGTAATCTCTACGTCACCATCTGCTTGCTGGATAGCTTTACTGGTTTCCCAGCTAATAGCTTTTTTCGCTAAAGCTAAAATCGCGTTCAGCAGTGCTTCATAAGGATTCACGGCACCGCCTTATAGATATAAATCGTCTGGCTCTAGATGTCCTACTTGTTCTCTGGCTCGCTGCTCGGGCGAGAGCGGTAATAGTTCACGCGCGGTAGGTGCTGACACCAACCCTTGAGCGTAGGCTTGCAGCACCGTTTGATTCTTCGCCGCCTGGGAGGGAGTAGCCGAATCACGCCAAATGGTTTCCAAGGTCTCAAGTCCGCTAACCGGTCTACCGCCAAGCCCTAAAACAATGCGCGCCCACTGCTCCCACACGTCACCAAATAGCGCCTGTTTACGCTCAGCTTTAGCCACCAGACGCTCTTTAGCGGCGCGCATAGCCTCAGCAGAAGAGGGATTATCTGTGGTAATCCCCAACATCGAGGGCGGGATTCCAGCCACCGCTGAAACATTTTGCGCATACATCTTGATAGCCGAAATAATCGGGTTTAAGTCTGCGCCCGGGAGCTGTCCCACTTTTCCGTCTGCGGGTCCGTGAATATAGCGACCTAGATACTGTTCAAGTTCTGAAACCTGACTACCATCAGGGCGGGTAACCTTCTGCGAGTTACCGCCCAGAATGTAGCGTTGCGGCATCGACAACAGTTCTTGCGCAACCTGCAGGTTAGTGAAAGAGCGAGAAGCAGCGTCAGCAAAGGGAATCACATCATCCATTTCGCTACGCCCAACCTCATCGGAAGGACGCACCCGGTTTATTACAGGGATAAACGGAGTAATACCTGCAGAGGGTTGGCGATAGGCTTTCTCCTCCCGCCATACCCCGCCCGAAAACTGGAACCAGGCAGAACCATCCAACCCGAATACCTGCGCCCACTGCTCACCCTGGCGCCGATACCGGATCATAGCTTCAACAACCCGCCCAGCAGAATCAGTCTCATACGCAACACACGCATCCCACGGCAACACCCGGGTAAACACCTTGCCCTGAAGCGAGCGCTCCACCACCAAGATAGAACGCCCCTGAATAAGTGCCTCCGTATGCGCCATAGCCGCCAGCGAATCCATGTCACCGCCCGCCCACAGACGCTGCAGAGAGCGAGTAACTTTCCCGGTTTTATCTTCCGCGAGCGTGAAACCGTCCACGCTTAAGCATTCGACTAGCACATCTACCGCTAGACGCGGCCAGTTAGCAACTATTTCCAGGACACGCACCTGAGGAGGAAGAGAAACCCCGATTGCATCCACGCGGTGTTCACCTTCGTAATAGGAAGAGTATTTCCTGCCCCCTTTAATTACTTGGCAGTTCTGCAGTAAAGATTTAAAGCTCATCCATACACCACCCACCCTGAATCACTGCGTGCCTCCCATTCCTTAGAAGCTAGGACCTTGCGATACACCATGCGCGCCCCGATAACACACACAGCCGCGTCAATTTTGTTAGGAGATTTCGGGGACTCTTTCTTAACCGTGATGCGTCCATGCGATTCCTTGCGCCTACAGTTACCGATATGACGCGAGGTATCCCAGTTACCATCATGAGCAAATAAACCGTCTTGGATTTCCGCTAAACACATCTCAGCAGCAGTAGCGAACTCGTAAGCGTGAGAACGCATATCCCAAGCGATAGGAGAAGCAGACATCCCCCTAGGCTGCGCCCAGATAAGCAGCTGCTCTCCGTATTTTTCTGGCCAAGTGGTCTTCACGAACGATTCCCACTCCCTAACGTCAGCGGAAAAAGCCACCACATTAAACCTGTCGAAAGCCCTAGCAACCGCCGCATCTACCGCGCCCACATCCACTACCCCGGTAGTCTTTAACGGCTCCCATACCCCGAGCGTGAATATGAACCCGTCCTTCATGCAGCAACCAACAAGCGCGGTATGGTCATTGCTCTTTGAACCATCAAAGAACAAGACCACATCTTCACCGTCTTCAAGCGCCCGGTCAGGATCAGCGAGCACCGACCACTCCTGCAAAGTAGCCCAAGCATCTTCGGCAGCGTTCGGCTGATTCAAGAAAAAGCGCCGCGAGCGAGACACGGGGAAAGACGGAGACCAGATTCTCTCTTTAATGGTCTCGATATCGACCCAGGGGCAATCCTCGTAAACGAATTCCAACCCCTCGGTAATGGAGATTTCCCCGTCATCAGGGGTATCGGTTAAAGCAGTATTGGCGGGAGCTATCACCGCGTCATAAAGAATCTTCTGCTTACCAATAGTGTTGCCCTCTTCCTGCTCACACCAGGCATTGAAAGTCTTTTCCGCAACCGAACCCGCACCAGGTAGCCACGCATTCGAAGTTTCCAACATCCTAGACGCAGTTTTAGCTAGGTTCTGGTCTAGGGTTTCTTCAAGGTCAAGACCTCCTACCCCCGGCGTCCAGTGCTCCGTTTCATCCGCGATAGTAAAAGAAGTCTCCGAGCCCTCAGCAGAGGAAGCAGAAGAAGTAATTTGCTCCAGTTTTCCCCCGTACGGGGTCTCGATATAGGTTTTACCAATCTCCAAGTCATAGCGCTGGGCTAGGCGGGAACGCTTATTAGCCATTCCCCGCACCATGCGCATAGTGACCCCGGTTTGCCGTTCAGAAACCGCAGCCACCCACACCAGAGGCATAGACACCGGTTTACCTATCACGCCGCCCGGAATCCGCTTATCAAAATCAGCCACCCGCACCGGTCCCAAAAGCTCCAGCAGAGCCATAACCGCCGCGAACGGGGACTTACCAGACCCCTTAGCTAAACGGCGCACCGCCCGCCTAAAAAGCCAGCGCCCGTCCTCATCAACCGCATAAAACCAAACCAAGAATCGAGCCTGGCCACGAGTAGGAGTAAAAGGACGCCCCGCGAGCTGACCGTTAGGCTGACGCAGATTGTCTTGGATCCAAGCTAAAGCTCCATAACCCAGCGTGTATTTCGGGAGACCGTCAGGCAAAGTAACGATTCGTTCACGAGGAGGCAGCAAAACCTGCGACTGTGCACTCGCCACGAGTCTCACCTACCCAGAGAGCTTGCGCCGCCACGCTTCCATATCCGCGACCGCGCTCGATTCCGCATCGCCCTCGCTACCGCCTCGCTGTAACTCAATCTGTACCCGGCGTCTATCACCCTCAGTAAGCAGCAGAGAGGACAAGGCAGACATAATCGAAGCCAACATCTGCCCAGAACGCTTATTAGCCTTCTTGTAATACGAGATGTCATCACACAGAGAATAAAGAACCGCCCAATCCGAAGGCTCATAAAACCGAACCTGCCCAGAACGGCGAGTATAACGCCAAAGTTTCTTCGCAATCGGATGCCAAGACCGGTCTTCACCCGGAATCTTAAACTCCTCGGCACCCTTAGCGGACTTAACCTTGTTCACCGGTTTATTCCGGCGCCGCCTATCCTCACTACGCTTTGGAATAGGACCGCGAGCACCCATAAACACCCCCATCTAAAAAATCCAATTTGCACACCCCGAAAAACCGAACAAAACCAAACAAAAACAGGAGATAAGCGCAGGTCAAACCCATATCGACCCTAAAACCCGTACAGTTTCTCAGCGCCTATACGCGAAGCGATGGCGAGGGGGACGGGGAGGGGTTCGTACCCCCTAAATCTTTAGGGGCGGGGCTAGATTTCAAACCGGGATGAGCCTCTTTCGGTCGGAGCGTACAAACCCGCGAACGATACTTAACTCTTCCCCCATCCCTCCCGGTTCGCCGCATGTGGCAGCGCCTGCAAAGCAGACGAAGATTAGCCAGGGAATGATCCTGTCCTCGAACGATATGGTCAACGTCTGTACCAGGCGCGCCGCAAATCTGGCACCGCCCATGATCACGTTGAATAACCTCTACCCTGATACGCCGCCAATCCCTAGGGAGCTGGCGATAACGCGCGGTTGGTTTGGTTTTAAAACTCAAAAGGCATCACCTGTCTGATTAGACACTGATGCCCCGTTAGCGTCCACACTACCACAGCCAGCGTCTTCTCCACTAGACCCGAGTAAGAGATTCCAGATATCGCGGCAACACCAAAGCGACTGCCCCGCCCAGATTCCAGCAGATATTATTTTTCCGCGCGCACGCCATGTATCTAAACGTCCCCGCGTAAGCCCGGGAAATAGTTCGCATGCTTGCGAGGTTGTTACCAGCTGGGTTGAGTGGCGAATCCTTCTCAAAGTATCTGCAAGCCATGAAGCCTGACTCCAGGTACGATTACAAGGACGGCAACGGTAGGTTTCATTCCAGCCCTTCGCACCTTGCGGCTTAATCGTAGTTTCCCCACAATCGGGGCAAGGTGGACCCGGAACATCCGCGTCCACCACGCCGCGCACCCGGCGCCACGCAATCGAAATATCCCCCAGCAGATATTCCAAATCCTCTGAACCATGAGCGAACATATGTTCGATAATGTCGTGCAGGTCAGCTAACGGGTCACCAGTGTGTACAGCGCAATACCTGGAAAGAGAGTCAGACCAGGCAGATAGCTCTGCTTCGATTGCTGGCCAAGTCTTCGCCCCCTCCATAGACGGTTCATCAAGCCAAAGTCCCGCCCGAAACGGCAAGCCCCGCCCGAACCCTAACGAATGTCGTCCCGAGCTGTCGCCCGGGCGAGAAAGAGCCAGCTCCATCATCGAGGGATAAAGCCCCCGAAGACGAGCTAAATCATCAAGCCAGGAATGTGCACGGGCTACCTGGCGCTCATCCACATCCAAGGCGCCCCCTTTCCAGCAGGCACGCAGCCTGCCGGGTCGCGTCCTCGCTAGATAGGTTTTCCTCCAAGGCAAGCTGCCGGGCAAGCACTGGAATCGAGTTCGAATCCCAATCACAAGAAAGCCCAGCCCCTTCTCGATGCAGACGCTGACACCAAGCCGCAGACACCGATTGCGGGGATTCCTCGACCCCTGCCGCGCCAGCCACATAACCGCCAAGCGCCCCCAGACACCCCGCAGCGAGCACTGCCAGCGCCAAGACACCCCAGGCAGCGGTATTAACTATTTTCATGAAACCTACTTTCCGCGCCTACGGCGCCCACTAGCACGCTGCCCAGAAGAACTCGGTACACCCTTACCAGCCCGACCAGTCCTAGCCTTTCCAGAGTCAGCCCGGCCAGAGCCGACACCAGTCCTGCCAGAGCCAGCCCGACCAGAGTCGGCCTGTCCCTTCCCGAAAGTCCTTTCCCTACCCGACCCGGGAAAAGTAGTTTTCGAACCCTTTTCTCCACTTCCGAATACTTTTACCGAAAGGGGGTTTGTGGCTCGCGTCACTTGGTCTGGTGGTTTTTGGGGTGGATCATCGCCAGGCGGCGTCCCGCCCGGCGATAATCTGTTTTGAGGGTCGGTCTTATCCTTTCGAGCGCGGCTCAACCCATCGCTTCGCGATTGCGATGAGGCTCCAGCTAACTCTTTAGGACGACTCGACCTGCTATGCGCAACTGGCCTTTGGTGGGGCTTGGCTTTACAGCCGTTCGGGGATCCAGGAACCTTTTGAGCGCGGCTCAACCCGTCAGAGGGCGACTCTGACGAGGCTCCAGCTAACTCTTTAGGACGGCTCGACCCGCTGTGCGCGCCCGGACCATAATTTGGTTCGGTTTTATATCCATTCTTCGAGAGGGTTCTTGCGGTGGAGGAACAATAAAGTGGTTCCTTGGGAACCTCGCGGAGCTCGTGGTTTCGAGCCCAGCCTTTAATGTTGTCGCGGCGCTTGGAGTTGCATTTCAGGCAGGAAACAACCAAATCACTTGCTGAATCTGCAATCCCTGGTATCAAATGATCCAAAGTTAGCGACCGCGCGGTTTTGCGTCCCAATGGTTGGGTAACAACCCCACACCAACGGCACTCATCACCATCGCGCAGCCTAGCTAGAAGAGCAACCGGGTTATTAACGTAAGTATCCCTCTTATTCTTACGTTCGTGCTCTATTTCGGCTTTAGAACGAATATGGAATAAATCCTCATCGACTACTACTTGATAGTCCATGCCTGGTACTTCGGTAGGGATGATCAGCCCTGCTTCTTGCGCTTGAGAAAGTAGACGCTGGGTATCAGTGCCACCAACAGCGAAAGCAGTACCTAAGTTGAAAGCATAATCGGTCATTCCTCCAGCTGACTGGGCTGCCAGACGAGTAACGAACCCGAAAATCTCGTTAATCGAACGTGAATCCGCGCCCGCAGTAGAAGCGACAGCCAACACCTGCGAATGAAACGCAGAGCTATCACTTACTTTCAACCACGGCATAAATCTAAAAATCTCCGATAAGGATCAGGCCAGATACTAAAATCTGGCACGCTTACAAAACCACCAGCCCAAAATCAGGCAGGTAAAGGAATCAAAGCTATTTCAAACGAAGCCACCCCCCTCTGTTCAGAGCGACCGACACCAGGACGCAGGAACGGTCCTTCCAAATGTCGGTTGTCATCGTCTTCTAAGACACCCGCATCTACGATCCCGTCCAGGATTGCTTTAACCGTGGGATGATAGTTCGCCACATCCCTACATCCCCCGCGTGGAGGATTCGTAACCGTGACATCCATGCGCAATCTGGGGACTTTATTCAGCCCATGCTTATTACGGAACTGACACCCCAGCCAATAGCCACAAGAACGCAAATGCTTAACCTTGCGCGCCCGCACCATCGGGTTAAACCGGGCATTAGCAGTCACCCAATAATCACGCCCCAAGGACAAACTCTCAGTCGCCATCCAGGTCACCTTCTTCTAAAAGCTCCCCTGTGTCCTCATCAATCGAGCCGTCAGGATAATCATCCTGTCCTTGCAGGTTCTGGGAAGATATATCCAGCTCTAAGCCCTCAAGTAGATTGTCTAAATACGTTTGCATCTCTTTCTCGCTAAACAGCGAGGGCGGCAGGCGCAGCTCCATAGCCTGAGTAAGCAGGGCGTGTCCTTGCCGGGTTAAACAAGGTGGCAACGGCTCAATATGGGCAACCTCGAAAACCGGCTCTGTGAAGCCCTTACGAACGTTCTTACGTACCTCAGGGACTTCTACCAGCCCTACAACCAGGCGCAGCCTGCTGGGGTGAGAAACCGCGTCAGTAGCGATATCGTACAGCCCGTTTAACTCTCCTGGAGGCAACGAAGACTTCAACTTAACCATGAATCAGTATCCTCCCCGTACGCCTCGAAACGGTCTTGGATAGCCAACACCAAAATGGCTGCAACGGCAGCGAACAGCAGCACCGCGCTTACTGAAAGCACAAGCCAAAGAATCATTGCGAAACCGCCTCCTCAATATCGGTGCAATACGCCGGACCTTCCGAGCGAATCTCTAACCATTGCGAGACCGCCCGCGCTACCGCGCCAACCACAATCCCCGCCATAAGCACACACAAAGCTGCCAGCAATATCCCCATCACTGTCCCTCCTCGTTCTTTTCGGGGCTGCGCGTCGCACACAACGCCCCGCCAATAACCTGCAAAATGAAAGTTCCCCAAAAACACGCGGTAACCGCAGGAGAAGCAACCTCAGACGGGGAAATAAGAAACAACGCCACGTAAAGCCACGCCGCCACGAATAGAACCGCGATACCGGCTCTACGCGCTATGAACACCGGATCATGCCTCATGCTGCCCCCTTAAAGGGACGGTCATAATTGTCATAAGCCTTATCCAAATCCGTACGCGAAAACCAAGGCAGACCCCCCGGCGTACGCCGGGTACGAATCCGCCCCTGCTGGCGATAACGACGCAAAGTACGCGGGTCAATCCCCAAATACTCTGCCGCCTCTTTTACGTTTAACCGGTCTTTTCTAGCCACTTGCGGCATCTACTCCACCCCCTCACCAGAACCAGAAGAAGTAGAACCCTCCCCGGTAGGCTGACAGTGACCACAACAACCACCCACCGGGGAGGAAGAATCATGAATGAACTCAATACCGTCAAAGATGCGCTGGAAAGCATCGAAAGTTTGCAACGAGATTTCACCAATGAGATAGGGCAAGTCGCGCTTGAGGAATTTACGGGCAACTGGGCTGAGCTGTCCCCCGAGAGCAAGATGCTTAGTAACCTTGCCAATCAAATCGCGATGCTGCGCGTATCGGTCAAAGCCATCGCGGACGCCACCGGAACCGCCAACGCTCCCCTGTCCCTGCAAGGCAGAGAATAGGCAAATACACGCACCGACCAGCTGACAGCGCTCCTCACGAGTAAGACCCTCCCCTGTAGGCTCAGAAGGGAATGACAAAGTTTCATCATCTACCGGGGAGGAAGAATCACAATGGCAGTTAGCTTTCCGTATCGTATCGACACTGAAAACGCGGCGTGGGCTATCGCAAGCGCAGGAGGACGCACCAACCTGGGACACTGGAGAACCATCATCTTGCGGTTCGTTCACCAGGGAATCCTGATTGGGCAACTCGAGCTCACGCCTCACGAGTCCGAGACCTTCGACCTTTCCTACCTTGATGCGGATACCCCTGCACCTTCGGCACAAGCCGCGATCATAAGTTGGATAACTGGTGAGTCCACACCCGTCCTCGAATTCAATGACGACGGCACTATCCTGTACCAAGACGCGCCCATCGTCTCCTAACTGCCAGACCACCTGGTCTGCCTCTCTAAGCGACGCGCGACAGGAACGACAGTAAGCACCATCTTCACAGTCCTCATCGCCATAAGCTTTTATCCAACGCATCTACGCCACCCCCTCAGCGGAACAGGAAGGAGAACCCTCCCCAGCACCGCCACCTTCTGGCGGGGTGTCGAACAACCTGAGCAGGGGTACCTGGTCGTAGAGTTCGGTCAAAACGTCACTACCAACGGCAGGCCTGCCGTGGCCTATAGCGAGTGACAACACCGCGCTTTCCAAATCCCGGTTACAAACCCGAAGCTGAGCACATAGCAGCTCTAAAACCTGTAAAGCATCACTAGCCGGGGTTTCCTGCATAACGTTCTCGTGATACACCTGAGCAACATTACTAACAGCAGATATCACTCCCGCCAGGCGAGAAGCAGCAGACACGATACTCAAAGAAGCACCCGCCCGATAAGGCGCCACCGCCTCATCATCAAGATGGTCACGCAGTTCATCATCGAGGTAACGCATCTACGCCACCCCCTCACTGATAACACCGTCACCATCAACGCCGCCACCGGTGGGGGTATCGGTAGCCTGCGCGGCCACGAAAGACGCCACCGCATCGAGCACCAACCCCACCTGCGCGATAGAAAGCCGCGCACCGGGAGCCAAAAAATCAGAAACCAAATAAGAAAGCACCGGGCAGTGCCACTCATGCCCCGCTGGATGCGAACCCGCGCACGCCGGGCAATCACCCTGGGCAAGCGGGAACTTTACCAACCGGGAGCCAGATACACCCGTATAACGCTGCATAGCGTCCTCCAAAAAGCTCAAGAAGTTCTGCGAGAGGCTCCAGCGCGTCTTGTGAGGACGCGCAAGAGCCGGGTACTTCACAACCTGTCTTGAGTCAGGCCTCCCGCTTTCCCCCGGAGGGTCTTGTATAGCGAGGACGCTACCCGGCTTGGTACGCCAAGCCGATATAGAAAAACCGCTCTCACGGGTAAGCGGTAGACCGCTCAAGAAGGTGTTGTGAGCACCTGCGGACATAGTAGCACAATCAGAGACAAAAAAGTCAAGTACGGCGCGCGGGAAAATCAAAACCACCAACATTTACTGCTCCTCTCCCCAACATCCCCGCACCTCGTCCTCGTCAACGCCGAAGCGCTCTGCGTATTCGATAAAGCGACAAGATTGCGCCGCCCGCTTGAGCGAACCCATCGGAACCTGCGTGGCACCCAAACGCTGATACACCGGGCGAGCAGCCTCCACAAGGCGCGTCACCGCATCCGATACGGACTGCAGCCAGTCGCAAACGGTGGCATTGGGGTAATCCTCCACGTCTACCGGGGCCGCAACGTTACTTAAAGCCCACCCCGCCAGGTAAAGTTCATGCATTTCCCTAGCGGAATCCTGAACTGAATCCTTAGCAGAATCCTTAGCGGTCTCACTGCCAGACAAGTATCGAAGCATTTATAGCCCTTCTTTCGAATTTTCCTGGGGCTCGCCCTCGAGCAGCTCCCGCTCAAAAGCAGAGATAGCACCCTGGGGAGAACCCTCCCCAGTAGGATCAGAAGTGGACAAGGAAGTTTCATCACCTACTGGGGAGGAAGAATCATGAGCATCACCACCAAGAACGGAATGGAGTCCAGGGACGGAGGATGGCACTCCGAGACCACTCACGACATGACCAGGGCTGCTCTGCGGCTGGCTGAGAACATCAAAGAGAACACTACTGGCCCCGCCCTCGACAGCGCCGAAGAACTCCTCAGCCTGCTTGAGCAAATTGAACGGAATCTGCGTTAGCCCTAAACGCTGATAGACCGGGCGCGCCGCAACCGTAAAAAATGCCATCGCCGCCGATACGGACTGCAGCCAGGAGTAGATCGTGGCGTTAGAGTAATTCTCCAGCTCTATCGGAGCTGAAATATCACTTAAAGCCCGCCCCGCCTGGTAAAGGTCTTGCAATTCCCTAGCGAAATCCTTAGCGTTCTCGCCTCTAAACTGGTTGCGAATCATTTACGAGTTCTCCTTTGAATAAATAGAAGTTGAGCCCTCCCCGGCAGGGGTATTGTTTTGGAGCCCGTCCCTGCCAGGGAGGAAGAATACTGATGCTGATTAAGAAACATGACCGAACCGCCCCGCGAAACTGTTGCTGGAAGCCGCGCGGGCTCTAGCTTTTTGCGCCTGGATTCCCTCTTCCCTCGAGATTCGCTGCGCATCATCTAAATAACCCAGTTTGATAGCCGCATGGGTAAACGTCATTAGCATCTTTGGTACTTCGCCGCCGCGCATCAAAGTGATAAGCGTGCCGCAAATCGGGTAGCGATAGGTGTAAGGGTCACCGAAAACATGCACCGAATGACCCCCATGCTCAGCGTCTAAATCACGCTGATACACGCCCTTTTCATCGCACGTTCCGGTATAGAACTGCCTGCAGTCAAGGCAGTAGATATAACATTGGTCACTCATCACGCCACCTCCACGGGTCTTGAAGCGGCATCGACCCGCGCGAGGTAGCGCAAATGCCGAATGTAGCGCTGCTCTTCCTCGCTAAGCGTGAGCTCAGTCAAATGAGCCTGAGCTTGCAGCAGCGTGTCACAAGCCACGCAACGCGCCTTATGATCCAGCACCGCCTGCCACATACCCGCCTCAGCCTCGTCCGCGAGTGCTCCGGGGTTGGGTGGCGTGGTTTCGGGGTCGAGCGGTGCGGTTTCGGGGGTTGGTGTTTGGCGTAGGGCAGAAGCGGTGGGGCAGGTGGGGTTGATTGTTTCTTCTGCGCGGCGCATGAGTTCGGCAGCTGTTATATTTAGGCATTGGGCTATTTTTCCGATTTCTGCTCCGGTGAAGGGGGTGTGTCCGTTGAGTTTGGCGGAGAGTGTTGCGCGGCGATATTTCATTTCGTCGGCTAGTGCACCGATTGTTTTCTTTTGGCGGGCGAGTTCTGCTTGTATTTCGCTTGAGAGGGCGATTTCAAACCCTTTGAACCGACTTCGGTTTAATCTACTCATGACACCCATGATGAACCGGTCTCGGTTCTTTGTCAAGTCGTAGGCGTGGTGTGTTCGGGGTTTAGTATGATTGCGGTATGTCTGCCCGGAAAAAACCTGTTGAGGATTTAGGTCGAAGTGTTGCTGCTGTACTGCGGGAGCAGACTAGTTTTTTGGGGTTGTCTTACAGGGCGTTAGCTAAGTCTGCTGGAATGTCTATGAACCGAGTTGGGATTATCTTCCGCAACGAGGGACCGGCGATTAACGTTGATGAGATTGTGCGTATGGCAAGCGCGCTTTTCCTACTACCCTCGCAAGTTGTAGCAGAGGCAGAGGCGCGAATAACTGAACCTGCTCCGTCCGCGAGCGCTCCGGTAGTAAGTGGTTCGGGAGCCAGGCAGGGAGCGGGCAGCTCGGGAGTCGATAATGTTGCGCGCCTGGATTTTGGGCGCGGTAGAGCAGGAAAGCCAGTGAGGACTTGGAAGAGCTAGAAACCTTTCGCGTGATTTGAGAGATTGGAATGGTAATGGTTAAGGATTGGCGCTATGGCTCGTAAACCTAAACCCATAGACGGTCTAGACAAGGCGTGCAGTGCGCTGCTGCGAGAGCGAGCGAAAAAGAAAGGGCTTAGCCAGCAAAGGTTAGCTACGGCTACGGGGATTAGTCAGAACCGGGTAGGGATTATTCTTCGCGGGGAACGGGCGGCATCGGTGGGTGAAATCGCGAAACTTGCCGAATGCGTGGCCACCACTGCCAGCGCAGTGATAACACAAGCAGAAGCGCAGGTAAGCAGCTCTGCCTCATCCGCGAGCGCTCCGGGGTCGAGTGGTTCGGGAGCCGGGCAGGGAGCGGGCAGTTCGGGAGTCGATAATGTTGCGCGCCCTGATTTTGGTCGCGGTAGGGGCAGGGTTGTCAGCGAGGATTTGCAAGAGCTAGAGCCCTTTGCGTAACGGGTCTGAGATAGGGAAATTTATGTTTGGTGATAAGAAAAAGGCACAGATAGAGACGCTGCGAGTACAGAATGCGCAGTTGAATATGGCTTATAGCCAGCTACACTCTCAGCTGGAGTATTTGAACTCGGTGGTGGGGCAAGCTGGTGGGCAGGATTTGCTTCAGCTTCAACAGGCAGTGGTCAACGCTAGGATTATGCAACAAAATGAATTACAGCAAATCCAGCAGATTACTCAGCAGAGAGTTTTCCAGGCTCAGCAAGAAGCGCAGCAGCAAGTAAATATGGCTTACGGCGATACGCTGAGACAGGGAGAGGAAGCGGAAAAGCGCTTGAAAGAAGTGCAGGCTTTTTTAGAGGAGATAGAGAAAAAGCAAGCTGCCATTCGCGCTGATATTGAAAATAAGAAAGTAGAGTTAGCAGAGATAGACGAGGTCTATAAAGATGCGACTGCGTTCGTAGAAGCAGGATTAGCAGATTTCGCTCATCCGGCGAAGGATTCAATAGATTTGGGCGATGAGTTAGTAAGTGTACGCGAGCAGATAAAAAAGCACATACGAAATAAGACTGCCACTAGCGCTACTGAAAATTTCACTTTCAACGATTCCGCTGCCCAGGGTCGCCGTTTCGTAGCTTCTATGTCCAAAATGATGCTCCGCTCCTACAATGCGGAAGCTGAAAACTGTATCTTGACGGTGAAAGCGGGCAATGGGTTGGCGGCAGAAAAGCGGCTAGAGCGCGCCCGGGAACAGGTGCGCAACCTCGGGAAAATGATTAACCTGCAGATTACCGCTGATTACCATCGGCTTCGGATTAGAGAATTGCGGTTAGCTTTGGACTACCA
Organism: uncultured Urmitella sp.; assembly: GCA_902468275.1. Classification (GTDB taxonomy): domain Bacteria; phylum Actinomycetota; class Actinomycetes; order Actinomycetales; family Actinomycetaceae; genus Varibaculum. The sequence continues at coordinate 22,736 of CABQYA010000003.1, forward strand.
GAATGCTAAGAAGGCTGAGAAGGAAGAGGAACGCGAACGCCGCGCGCAGCTTAGAGAAGAAGCGCGAGCGCAAAAAGAACTTGAGATTGAAAGAGAAAAGCTCAAAAAAGAGCATGACCATTATCAGAATGTGCTCGATAGGTTACTTGCACAAGGGAAACAAGACGAAGCTAGCGATATCCAGGCAAAGATTTCAGCCTTGGATAAAGAAATCGAATCGGTTGACTATCGCGTTGCAAATATCCGAGCTGGATACGTTTACGTAATCTCAAACATTGGGTCTTTCGGAGACGATATGGTCAAAATTGGAATGACCCGCAGGCTAAACCCGCTAGACCGGGTAAGAGAACTCTCTGATGCGTCAGTTCCATTTAACTTTGACGTTCACGCCCTATTCTTTAGCGAAGATGCCGTAGCAGTAGAAACTGAACTACACCACCGCTTCGCGGCTCAACGGGTAAACCTCATCAACAAGCGCCGCGAGTTCTTCCGTGTGACACCAACTGAAGTAAAGAAGGAACTAGCAGACATCGCAGGCAATCTCCTCGAATTCATCGATGTTCCCGAAGCAGAACAATACCGAGAAAGCCTCGCCCTACGTCAGCAAGGCACCACAATCGATTAAAAGTTTCAGGGAGGGCAGGCACCCATGGTAAACGGACATATATCCTGGTGAAATAAGTCCCCATCATCTGGATAGAAGAACTGTTTGAAAGGTTGGTTTGTTGTCCAGCTTGGTTCCAGTGTCCTTCCGAAAACTATTATGGTTACGTGTTCGGCGCCCTGCAGGGTTAGAGCTTGCGCTGTTGACATGGCACTAGAGCCAGTAACCCAAGTATCGTCAACAACTACGACGTGTTTCCCGTTAACATTTTCCTGAATTTTTATTAGCTCAGGGTGTATCTCTCCGCGCGATTTTGTTTTAAGAGAAGTCGCCTTTCCCTCGTATTTAACATTGAGATGTGGGAGAGCGCCGAAAACTCTAGCAGCTAGGATGTGCAAGTACGTATTATCTCTTCGCCTTGAGGATGGGACTACTGCGACACTGTCCACGTATCCCCATTGGCGATAAAGGCACGCTAGATGTGACTGGGCGAAAGCCGCAAGCGTTAGAAGCCTCTTGTATGCTTGCGTATAGTACGATGCTTTGGGCTGTTTTTTATAGGTTAATAGGTCTTGATAGTACTGTGAGCCTTTCAAAGCCCACGCTAACGTAAAAAATGACTTGTTCCCCAGTAAATCCTTGTATTTTCTGCACTGCAAGCAATACTTATATTGATTTTCTATCGGCGTGGTACAAAACTTACAAAAGCTATACTCCCTCAATTCGGGGAATACGCCTGGAGTTAACTGCGTGAGCATTTCCTGACGAGGATTGCACACTAGTTTCCTAATTAAAATATAACTAGCGGCGTTATAACCAGGGACATTCTGGAACATGATTCACCTAGGAGGCCAAAAGCTGCTTCTCGAAAAGCTGCCTGTTAATCAAGTTAGCTCCTATAGCGTCTTTAAGCAGTGGAATTACTTCTTCCACGGAATCGGCAACCCTCACTCCGTTCTTTTCGGACTCTCGAGCTAAATCCCTACCCCATGAGGTATCACGCGCGACTTGGGAAGATAAGACCACAGCATGACCTTGTTTAAGCGCGGTTCTTACCTGATGTCGAGTACCTGAGTTTTCCGAGGCTTGTACAACAATGGTACCGACCGAATAAGCAGACATCACTTCATTACGCATAGGAAAACTAAATCTGGTAGGGGTAGATCCTGGAACGAACTGCGATAACAGCATGCCATCAGTTTCAATGCGTTTTTGTAGCCCCGCATTCGCCCTCGGATAGCAAATGTCAACCCCAGTACCTAGCACTGCAACCGTGCGACCTCCCGCATCTAGCGCAGCCCAGTGCGCAGCAGCATCTACACCGCTAGCCAATCCAGAAGCAATCGTAAAGCCCGCTTTAACTCCATCGCGAGATATAAAGGCAGCACTTTTAAGTGCCCATCTGGCAGCATCCCTAGAACCAACGATTGCGACTGCCTGATCAAAACCTCCAGGGGGCAAAGATCCGCGAGTGAAAACCACCGGAGGATAGTTGTAGACTTCAAAAAGCTGAGCAGGATAAGTAGGGGAATTAAAAGTATGTACCTGGGTTATCCCATCAGATTGCCAGCCCCTAACCCTCTTAGCAGCTTCTTCTAGCTTTAAGGAATAATCAGGAGTTTTCTCTTTTAGACAAGACAACGGAGTAGCCCCATCCGCATGCATCATTTTTCTTAAATGAGCAGGAGAGGAATCTAGACTAAGTAAAGCTAGAACCGCTAATTCTTCATCAGCTACACTTTGCAAGTCCATTTTTCCGCCCCCTTATCTACTCCTATCTCTTTCTGTAAATATACATGTTCATCAGAACACGAGGAAGGAAATGGTCATTCTTATTTCACCCATTATCACTGTTGCAATCTAAGGCAGCTACTCTAATCTCGGAATCCATGAGATTCGTTAGCACCCGGTCACGCTCCATGGTCGCGTGCTGATAACATAGCGCAACCTCTACGTCCACATGCCCGCCGCGCTCTAGCAGTTCCGCGAGCGGGAGGGGCGGGAAGCGTTCCAGTCGTCTATCGTTTTGGGGAGCCAGCCGTGAGTAGCGTTGGTGGTGGTTCCAACGATCACATCCGGGGGCGGGAGCATTCCTTTCGCGCGGTAAGAGTACAGGGTTCCGCGTTTTATCCCGATTCTTTCTGCCACATCTAACGCGGATAGGTAGCGTTTTGGTTGTTTAGTCACGGGCTTTATCCTGCCGGTACCCTGCGATGGTAAGGGCTATCCATGCCGCTATGAATAGCCAGGTGTACCAGCGCAAACCGGTTACTCGTGTTGCTAGAGCGATTATCAGCAGCGAGAGCGCCGATACGGTCATGTTTCGGGTCACCATAATATTCCTTTCCAGGGGTAAGTCATGAGATGCTAGGCGGTGAGGGGTTCAAGATACTTTCTCTATTTTGAACCCCTCACCTATTAGCTTTGTCAGCCCTTGCGGTGCTTACCGCGTTTTCGCGGTTTGCGCTGCTGCCATAACTGCAGCCCTTGCAAGGTTAGGCTTGCAAGCATCAAGACTGACATCACCCAATCAGCTAGCCTCATAGGCATCACCCCTTTTTAGTTATCAATCAACGTGTTCTCCCTGAACACCCTTTAAGCATAACATGATATCCATCTATACACAAGATTTTATTTACCCTATTTTCCCTATTAAATCACTTGACTTAACCTAATTAGTTATGTTATTATGGTGTTGTTGGCAAGGAAAGCCAACAATGTTTGAAAAATAAATAGAGGTGATGCCTATGGACGAAATAAGAGAATGGGGAATATTCGCCATGACAGCAGTCATAGTGATTATCGACCTTCTCAAAAATTGGCCAAAAAAGGGAAGCGGTAAACACCGAAAACCCTAAAGGCAGCGGGGGTTCAAAATAAACGAACTATCTTGAACCCCCGCAATACCTCTAAACCTACCCCAAAAATAAGAAGGTGACTACCATATGAAAAAAACGATAAGCGCAGCAATCCCTTTAGCTGCTATCTTCCTAGCGCTGCTCACATTTTCCCGCGATATGCCCTTCTGGATGGCGTGCACCTGCTGGGCTCTATGGGGAACAGCACTAGGGACAACCATTATCGGTACCGTATGGACAGGCGGGAACACAAATGACTAAACACTACCTATCCCGGATGCAGTTCGCCGCCCGTATCGGAGTAAAACCCGCCTCCCTATCCCGCTACAAACTACCCACCCCAGACGTGATAGTCGGACCCGATACCCGCCCCGTACAAGGCTGGACCGAAGAAACAATCGATAAATGGAACGCAGCCAGACCAGGACGCGGAAGCCGAACCGACCTCAAACAGTAATACCATGGCAACAACCGCTAGCAGTTAACTAGCCTTCAAGGCAGACATCCGCTTATTGTTACACAGATTCCAGCTCTGCAAGATCAGAATGACCGTAGGAACGTATCCGCGCAGACGGTAAAATCTCTGGAACCAAAACACCGTCCGCTTGAGATTCAACATAATCAATAAAAAGCCCCACGCTTGCCAGCCCCGATGGCGGCTGCCCCGTCATATCGGTCACTTCGTCAGAGATAGCACACTCAGGAGACATTGAAGCAATAACCCGAATCGTTGCACCATCATTACCCAATGAGTAAATGGTCGCGTCCCCTCCACAGGCTTTAACGCGTTCAACTAGCACTGCTAAAGGTTCACTATCTAGGCAGGCAACAATAGGAGAATCACCATATTTATCAGTAACTTTAGGGGAGGTATTTCCGAGCATAACATTATACAAAACTTCAGCTTCAAAACGCGCTAACTGCTCATTCATCACAGTTCCTCCCCTCTGCTAAGACGATCTGCCGCGTCTCGCGCCGCAAGATAGACCCTATGTATTGCTAATTCTAACGCAGAATTCACATCTGAAACCTCATTCAACCTCAAAAGAGACTCAGGTTCTTTACCGTCTCGCTTACCGCCCTCACAATTATGCACGTGCGCATGCCCATGCTTGCAGTCAATCTCGATATAACTTTGCCATTTACCCTCATGGTCAAGGTATTTAACAGAAAGAACGAAATCAACGAGCCTACCAGCCTGTTTCCAAGCTATCCCGATGAGTTTAATATCCGAATCGTAGGATGTTCTCAGATAGCGCAGTTGGTCTTGTTCGCATTTATCTCGCGGTGGCGGGTTATAACGCCCTTGAATAGTATTCTGTCCGCTTATCCGCTTAACTCGTCTATTACGATTCTTATTTAGACCTGCCAACAAACTCACCTACCATAGCGAGGATTCCATTCCCCAATCTTCGCCGCCCGGTTCCACATCGACAATGGCGACACCACCCGGGGAGCTGGGAGAAGATTTTGAAATGCTTCGTAAGTGTGTTTGCCGCTCAGGTCGAACACCGAGAGAATCCCTAAACGCGCCGCTCCCCTTTTAAGATTCTGCATCAGCGCTCCATTTGCAACGTTCTCAAGCGATTCAACAGGAGTTGCCGCAGAGCCGATTGCGCTCGCTTTTGACTGTAGGTCGCTTCCAGGCGCCCCCTCGATTGCGTCGCTGCTTGGTCTATTTCCCTGTTGCAGTTCTCCAGACCGTAGAGTGGGAAGATGCTCACCTTCAGCGTCTGATTCACTGGGAAAATACTGCTGCTCGTCATTGACTGTCACTACCTCTCCTCACTTCGCAACATCACGCCTTATTACGTCTTGTCGTTAATCCCTAGAACACCCAGCAAACATCGCAGACGCCTTCACCGCACCTAAATCTCGATACGCGAATCCATGCGGGCAGCTAGCGCCCGGTCACGCTCCATGGTTGCGTGCTGATAGTGCAGAGCAACCTCTACGTCCACATGCCCACCCCTCTCCAACAGTTCCGCGAGCGTTGCGCCTTGCTGGGCGAAAATAGTAAGCCCTGTATGACGTAGATCGTGGAACACGAACCATTCCATTTCTAGCTGTTCGCGAGCGCGCTCGAATGCGCTACGAACCGTGTTGTGATGTACCGGCTTAGCTGGGTCGGTGGTTCTGGGGAATACGGGAGCCTTGGGGTCTTTTGCTACCCAGGTAGACAGGTGTTCTTTGATTACTGGGACGAGGGCGGGCGGGATAGATATTTCACGGCGCCCAGCCTTGGTCTTTAAATCTGTGTAAGCCCCTCTCATTTTGGAGTTGGTCTGCCTGACGATGCGCACCGTTGCCAGGGGCGGGTTATCTAGGTGGGTGAAATCGGCTCGTTGCAGCCCGCATATTTCCCCCATGCGCATAGAGCACCAGGCGCCCAGTAGGACTGCTAGGCGTAGTCGGTCAGGCATAGCCGCAGCGAAGCCTTTAACTTCCTCGGGGGTTGCTACTTGGCGGCGTTCTGGGTCTTTTACCGGTTCGAATACTGGCCAGGTAACCTGGCGCAACTGTGAAGCGTCCATGTATCCGCGTTTTGCCGCCCAGCGCAGCACCGCGCGGGTTAGGTTCAAGGCATTAGCGGCCGCGCCTGGCGTTAGATCTTTAGATGCTTGCTGGCAGTATGCTTCGATATCGTTACAGGAAAGCTCGCCTAGATTCTTGTCTCCTAGTTTTTCCAGGGGGTAGCGCAGCTTCGAAGAATAGGTGTAGAGGGTAGAGCCTTTGCGTCCAGCGGTTTCTACCCGCTCTAAATGCTCTTTGGCGGCGTGAGCGAAAGTAACCACCTCTTGATGCTCCTCTGGGGAGCGGAACTCTCCAGAACGAATATCGCGGCGCCGCTCCCCTAGCCAAGCGTTCGCTTCCATCTTCGAGCGGAAAGAACGCGAAACTCTTTTCCTCGTATCCGGATTAATAAAAGACGCGAGATACGAACGCGCGCCCGATTTCAGCTCCCGAGTCTTCACCGACCCAAAGCCACGCCGCTTTGCCAAGACCATCACCACCAAAACGAGTCCCACTCGAGTACTACTTAAGTACCACTAGATTCTACCCGTTTTAGTCCTTTTTTGTCTTTTCTTGTCCGTCCGCGCCTTTCGGTTTCCACTACGTGAGCGGGCTATCAGTGCAGGTTAGGGAGGTTAAAATAAGAAAAAGCCCCGACCAACGCGGGGTTAGTCGGGGCGGATAGTGGAGCTAAGGGGATTCGAACCCCTGACCTTCTCATTGCGAACGAGACGCGCTACCAACTGCGCCATAGCCCCTAGGTACTCTCAAAAGCCTAAGCGCCAAATACCTCAATTTGCAAACCCGGGGGCTGTGGGATTGTGCTCAACAAATGGAACAGCTTTTTAGACCGGGAAAACCCGCACCAACAACCAACGCCCGAAGCGATTAAGTAAACAGCATCCAGAAGGCGCTTCCTCCTAAATATCTATCTCAAACACCTTTTTTGCAGGGTAGTAACCATGAATCCCTCAATACCGAAACCTATGACACGAAACCTAGAGACCAAAGGAATCAGGTAACGCCCTAATAACCCGGACGATACCCCCATATAGAGGACGAAGTACCCCTTTTTCTGCGATAGGACGTGCTACTATCACGCCAGATAGGTGAACCTTTACTCCCTGAAAAGAGGAATTCGCAATGGAATGGGCAACGAAGCGCTTCCGACAGCTAGATTCAGCTAAGGCACAACGGATCATTGCCGCCGCTGTCAGCGAATTCGCAGAAAAAGGCTACGAAGCGGCGAACACCAACCGAATCGCTAACGCCGCAGACATCTCGGTCGGTTCCCTATTTCAGTATTTCAAAACTAAGGAAGATCTATTTCGATACGTGATTCACCTAGGTGCAGGGATTATAGAAACCGACATCGGCAAGATTCTAGAGAAAGAAATCAGCGGACGGGACAAGATTAAAGAACTAATGCTGCTAACTATCCACGCTTGCCAGAACTACCCGGAATACCAGCAGCTTTACCACGAGATTACCGCTACCGGGAATCGAGATTTAATCAGAGATATTGCCCGCGAACTCGAGACTTATGCTTCAAAAGGACTAATTGAATTAATTCGGCAAGGTCAAGAACGCGGGGAAATCCGCACGGATTTACCCGCGGAAGTTCTAGCTTTCACCCTAGATAGCACCATGGTGATGATGCAGTATTCACTGACTGTCGCCTATTTTAAGGATCGCGCTAGGCTCTACCAGCTTGAAGAACCTCACGACTTCGCCGACCAGATGACGGAAATTATTTGGTCGTCTTTAAAACAGCAGTATTCATGAAGTAGCTATGCTTCAGGAGAGCTGGATTGAAAACTCAAGCTGAATAGTTCAGTGACGCTGACCGCCAAATAGCGCTCAGGGGACCCCGGTGAGTCTTGCAAAAGTTAAGACAAGGGCAAATTGGAATCTATCTAGAGGGAAACGTATCCGATTCAAAAGTTAATGATTGGTAGCGTGTCCCCTCTCGCATCTTTTCAGCTCCCAGCTCAGCTACTCTTAGCCGTTACTACTCGTCAAAACTGTTTATCTAAACGCACACTGATACCGTGACGCTGGCCGCCAAAAAGCGCTCTGGGGCCCCGGTGAGCCTTGCTTCGCTCGGCTCAAGTCCCCATTCGCATCTTTTTGACAGCCAGCTCAGTAATACCGGAGGTTATTGGCATTCAAAACTTTAACCGGTCACCCGGCTTACATCGCGCGCGCCGCCTTGGTCGGCGCTTAAAGCGCAGGCAGCATAGAGTTTCAGGGCATCCGAAACTGCGCGTTTGCGGCTGCGTGGCGTATATGGGCGAGGACGCTGCTCCATTTTTTCGCGGCGGCGCCCCAGTTCTGCTTCCGTCACCTCTAGAGTCAAGGATTCATTATTGACATCGATAGTGATTTCATCCCCGTCCTCTATAAGGGCAATTAAGCCCCCATCAGCGGCCTCAGGCGAAATATGCCCCACCGAAATCCCGGAAGTCCCCCCTGAAAAACGCCCATCGGTAATTAGCGCACACTTTTTCCCTAAGCCTCTCCCCTTGAGGAAGGAGGTCGGGTAGAGCATTTCTTGCATTCCCGGTCCACCCGCCGGCCCTTCGTAGCGAATAACTACTACGTGACCAGGCTTAACACTGTGGTCTAGGATTTTTTCAATGGCCTCTTCTTGAGATTCCATCACAATGGCTTTACCGCGGAAATGGTATAGGTCGGAGTCAATACCGGCGGCTTTAATAATGGCGCCTTTTTCTGCCAGATTCCCTCGCAAAACCGTCAGTCCTCCGTTTGCCGAATAGGCGTGGGCGGTATCGCGGATGCAACCGCTGACCGCATCGGTATCCAGGTCTTTCCACTGGTTAGCAGTCGAGAACGCCTCGGTGGTGCGCACTCCCCCAGGCGCTGCCTTAAACAATTCTTCAGCCTGCTCGCTAGCAGAACCGCCACGCACATCCCAATCGGCTAGCCATTTTTCTAGCGAGGGCGCATGAATCGAGGTGACCTCGCGGTTTAACAGTCCGGCGCGGTCAAGTTCTCCCAGCAATGCCGGAATCCCTCCAGCGCGATGCACGTCCTCCATATGGTAATCATTGTGGTTGGGCGCCGCTTTACACAGGCACGGAACGTTGCGTCCCAAGCGGGAAATATCTTCCAAATCAAAGCGCACCCCGGCTTCGCGGGCAATCGCCAACAGGTGCAACACCGTATTAGAGGAACCTCCCATTGCCATATCCAGGCTCATGGCGTTAAGGAATGCTTCGCGAGAAGCGATTTGCCGAGGCAAAACCGCGTCCTCCTCCTGGTCATAGTAACGCTCACACAGCTGCACGATTAGCTTGCCAGCCTGGGTAAACAGGTCACGGCGCGCAATATGCGTCGCCAGGGTAGAACCGTTTCCAGGCAGCGCCAAGCCCAGCGCCTCCGTCAAACAGTTCATGGAGTTAGCCGTGAACATTCCTGAACAAGAACCACAGGTCGGGCAAACGGCTTTTTCAATCTCGCTCAGCTGTTGATCGGAAATATCCTGGTCAGCGGTCGCATTCATCACTGTAATCAGGTTGCCGTGCCCGCTTTGGGACGGCCCCACAATCATTTTGGGGTCGATTCCGCGCCCGGCCTCCATGGGGCCACCCGAGACAAACACCGTCGGAATGTTCAGCCGCATGGCGGCAATCAGCATTCCCGGAGTAATCTTGTCGCAGTTAGAGATACAAACCAGGGCGTCCGCACAATGAGCATTCACCATATATTCCACACTGTCCGCGATAATCTCCCGGCTAGGCAAGGAGTAGAGCATCCCTTGATGCCCCATAGCTATCCCGTCATCAATCGCGATGGTGTTGAACTCTTTTGCCACCCCACCGGCATCTTTAATTGCCTGCGCTACCAGTGGCGACACCTGGTTTAGGTGTACATGACCCGGTACAAATTGGGTAAAAGAGTTGGCAATAGCGATAATCGGTTTCCCGAAATCACTGTCACTCATGCCGGTTGCCCGCCACAGCGAACGGGCTCCTGCCATATTGCGGCCGGCGGTAGAGGTTCTTGAACGAAGTGGATAAGCCATTTTTCTCCCTAATTTTTACCTAACAGATTTACCCATTCCGAGGACGAAGATTGCACCTCAAGACGCAAAGGTTACCTTTATCCCGGTCTGCGTCCTCCTCACTATTCACACAGCTGATACGTCCACCCGTAAGGATCGGGCGCTTCCCCATTTTGGATAGCTACCAGGCGCTGATGAGTGCTGTCAGTGACCGATCCGCAAGGCACTTCCACCTCAAAATCATCAGATCCCAGCCGCCCAATCGGAGTCACAACCGCCGCGGTTCCGCAGGCAAATAGCTCGCTCACTTCACCGGAGCGAATATCTTCTACCAGTGATTTTAGAGAAATATCGCGTTCGAAAACCGGAGTGCCACTATCGCGCAATAACCGGCAGATAGCCGAGCGAGTCCCGCCTTCCAGAATTACGCCAGTAAGGCGCGGAGTATGTACTGAACCGTCCCTGCGCACCACGAACACGTTCATACCGCCTAGTTCTTCCAGGTTTTCTCCACGTTTGGTGTCCAAGAAACACACCTGTTCATAACCCTTTTCAGCGGCCAGATTTTGAGGCAGCAGCGAGGCCGCGTAGTTACCTCCGCATTTAGCTTCCCCGGTCCCGCCCGGCCCTGCCCGATGGTAGTGGCGGTCAACCCAAATGGAGACCCCTTTGGCTTCTCCACCGGAGAAATAGGCGCCAGACGGAGATCCAATCACCAGGTATTTCGCTTCATTGGCAGAATGTACCCCCAGGTAAGGCTCGGTTCCAATTAGGAAGGGACGAATATAGAGGGAAGTGTTTGGGGCAGTTGGCACCCAGCGTTTATCGGCACGCACCAGGTCTACTACCGAAGCCACAAAGTCCTCTTCCGGGATTTCCGGTAGTGCCAGACGCCGCGCTGAAGCGTTCAGACGGGCGGCGTTGTAGCGGGGGCGAAAAGCCCAGATAGAGCCATCTTTGTGACGGTAGGCTTTTAGACCCTCAAAAACTTCTTGACCGTAATGAAACACTACGGCTCCCGGCGAGAGGCTCAAGTTTTCGAAGGCTTGCACGCGATGTCCGCTCCACCCCGAACCTGCTTTCCAGTCGGCAACCGCCATGTGGTCCCCGAAATGAGAACCGAAAGACAGGGAATCCATAATCTCGCGATATTCTTTGTCACTGGCTGGATGCTGGTTGGGCTGTAAAGCAAAACGCCCCGCTAGTTCGTCAGCGCTCGGTAGCGGAACTTGTGATGCTGCCTCTAACTGGGTTGGCTCATGGGTTAAACCATTCTCGCTCATCATCGTGTTCTTTCCGGCTCCGGGGAGCCTATTTTTGTTCTCAAACTCTGTTTCTCGGTCACTCAGTGGCCACATATTTACTTTTCTCGCCATAAGTAGCGATTACCCGTTCCCTTAAAGGCGGGCAGCAATCGCGTCCCCAATCTGACTGGTACTGCGCCGTAAAGGCTGACCTTGCTCGGCGGAGAGGGCACGCTCCTCCATATCGGCAGCAATCGCGGCGCGGATATTTTCCGCCGGTTTCCCTACTCCCTCGTTTTCTAACAGCATCGCTACCGAAGAAATCGTAGCCGTGGGGTCAGCGATTCCCTTTCCGGCGATATCAGGAGCCGAGCCGTGTACCGGCTCAAACATGGAGGGGAAGATACGGTCGGGATTAATATTTCCCGAGGCCGCCAGGCCAATCCCCCCGGTAATCGCGCCGGCCTCGTCGGTTAAAATATCGCCGAACAGGTTATCGGTAACGATTACGTCGAACCGTCCCGGGTCTTGCACCAGGTAGATAGTAGCGGCATCAACATGAACGTAATCCCAGGTAACCTCGGGATATTCTTGGGCTACTTGCTCTACCGTTCGCCGCCACAAATGCCCAGCATGAACCAGCACATTATGTTTATGCACTAAAGTCACGTGCTGGCGCCGCTTAACAGCCTGGGCAAATGCAAAACGCACCACCCGTTCGACTCCAAAAGCAGTATTAAGGGAAATTTCGGTGGCGATTTCCTGCTCAGTTCCTACTC
>CABQYA010000004.1:0-32554 GCA_902468275.1 uncultured Urmitella sp.
CTGTCTAAAAGCAAAGTATCATCATGATCTGCCCACGGGTCAAAGCTGACAGTCGAGCCAGGAGCGCCAACCCCCAAACGAATATCGACTGCCCAATACTTTCCAAGCTGACCTACCTGGGCGTGGGCAAACCCGCTTTCTCGCTGCCTACGATATGCAATAGCCGTTAAATCAATATCAGCGAGGGCGATTTGGGTATCGACCGGGAAAAGCTCAGTTTCACAAAGCTTACGTCCGTCCTGGTAGATAAAGGTTTGCCCATCCCAAGCCATATCTGAAGATGATTCCCCGTTTCCGGCTCCCGCATAGGCACAGGCACAAATTCCGCTATGAGATGTCGCTTGTGCGAGCATTTCCCGCTGCGCACTTCTACCTAAACTTGCAGGATAGGCAGCCGGATTACAAATAACACTAGCTCCGCCCAAAGCCAAAGACATTGCGGGAGGATTAGCCGCATAGGCATCGGTTCCTACCTGCGCCGCCACTGCCAAGCCGGGCACGTCCTCGACATTAACAATTCCGCTTCCAACCGGAGCTTCACTAGCCCCTGGAATCTGGGGGGCATGCCAGCTCGCATCTGCAGGAAGGTGTGCCCCGGAAGTAAAGCAACGATGCTCATCCATTTCTTCACACAGAAAAACTTTCGGGGTGATAGCAACCACTTTGCCGCGGGCAAGGAATAATGCGCAATCATAAACCCGTCCCTCCAGACGCAAAGGAGCACCCACCACGATTAACTGCGCGCAGTCGGAAGTCGCTTTTACCAGCAGCTCAACCCCTTTTTCTACCGCATCTAGCAAGCGTGTTGAAACCGCTAAATCACCGAGGGTATAGCCGGAAATACTCATTTCTGGAAAAACACATACACAAGCACCCTGCTGAGCAGCTTTTCGGGCAACTGCTGCAATGACTGGCACATTTCTATCCACTTCAGCGGGCAAGCTGGGGATGGTGATAGCAGCCAGGCGGGCAAAACCATGTGAATATGGGCTAGCAAAAGTCATACCCACATTATTACACCCACCGTATTTTGAGCCTGGCTAAACAGAGCGGTCTGCCCGCAAGAATGTAATCAGCATCAAAAATAACTGCGTAGATTTAGCACACTTACGGGTAAATGTGTAGAATCGTTGAAGTCCAGCCCCGATAGCTCAGTGGATAGAGCGTTCGCCTCCGGAGCGAAAGGCCGCAGGTTCGAATCCTGTTCGGGGCACCAAATGTTTGGGTATTAACCCTATTAACCCCGAATTTGCGTTTCAATCTCCGCTTTCATCTACAAAAATGCTTAGCTCGCGCATCATCGCACTCCTAGTTAAAAAGCCGGGGGACTCCCCCGGCACTTGGAGGTAGCTTACAGCCACCAACTTAATTTTATCTGAGCTGCCCCAACTAGCACAATACTTCAAGCGTTCTTTATGGATATTGAGCAGGAGGAAAATAGGTAATGGCTTATCCTTCTCCAGCAAAGAAGCGCATGATATCAAGGTCGTGCGGGGAAAGGTTTTATCCGAGTAGGTTGGGTGGGCGTTAAATCCGGAAAACCCCCGGGTTTTTCGGATTTTGGGCAGGAGGAAAAACCTTTCCCCGCACTCACCTATAAGGCACTGTCTAGCTAAAGCAGCTAATGCACTTTTGTTTACCCAATCCGCTTAGGCGCGCGCTAGCTGGTGTTTTCCCCTAGAGTGGAAGCAGACCGGAAACTGCCCAACCCTCCCCAGACAGGTGTCCCCTACAAGGAGCAGCAATGCGCAAGTTCGCTTTTTTGGATTTAGACGGAACCATAATCGACCATAACCAGGTGATTAGCTCGAAAGTAAAGGAAGCTATCACCACCGCCACTGCGAATGGACACAAAGTTTTTATCGCCACCGGACGTTCCTACCCGGAGCTTTACCCTTTTCTATTTTCTCTGCCGTTTTCTGGGCTGATAACCGCCAATGGAGCATACGTAGAAGTTGGAGACCAGGTGTTAGCCAGTCATTCTATCGACCAGGACGGCATCGCTGAATGGATGGATTATTTTCGCCGCTCCGGCGCCACCTGGCTTTGGCAATGTCGAGACCATTTTTACCCCTCTGAAGCCTTTCTAGATTTTTTCCGCCTCTCCGGCAAATCAGAGCGTGCCGCCAGCGGTGACTGGTCTGTTTACCTCGAACAAATCATGCCCTATGTGGCCAACGGAACTCCCAGCGCAGCAGAAAAATGCGTGTTCTACCTATCCCCGGAAGCGTCCTCTAGCGTTGAAGAAGCCCATAGCCTGTTTGGCGATCGTTATATGGTCATACCTGGCTCTGTTCAGGTGCGCGCAGGTGAAATGGTGGAAGTAGGGGTAAAAGGGGTCAATAAAGGCAGCGCTATGCTGGAAGTGCTTAACTATTTTGAAGCCAACCCTGCTCAGGCGCTGGCGATTGGGGATTCCGCAAACGATTTCGAGATGCTTCAGGAGGCAGGTATAGGTATCACCTTAGAGGGCGGGGCGAACAAGCTATTAGAGATGGCGGACTGGGTTGCTCCCTCGATTGCAGAGGACGGGGTGGCGGTAGCCTTTGAACGTTTCGGACTGTTAAATCCGTCCTAAACATTTCCTACCGGATTTCGGCTATTGCCCATGCCTTAGCATCTTCTCTAACCTAGCTGACACCCTTCCTTAGCGAAGGCGGGTTCTATATTCAGCTTGAGGGCGCGCCCTAGTTACTAAAAGAACTTGTATCCTCCAAGGTCGGCAAATGTAAAGCCTTTACCGGTAGAAACATTTACGCAGGTCACGTCGGCACCACCGAAAGTACACGCATATTTACCGAGCTGAGTGTATTGACCTGTTCCCAACGGCTGCAGGTCAAAGCGTTTACCACTGTTATCCCGCTGACCAGATTTCACGTCTTGATACAGCGGAGTAGTGCCATTAACGCACGCTCCGATACCACTCGAAGAATCCCATACCCCCAACACCGAAAGTCGCAAATCCCCCTGTTTACATTTACCTACATTGCCGGCCGCATTAAAGTTACTGGCAGTAGCACAAACCACCCCACTGCCACTGGACAGCGCCCCGGAAGCGTTCGCCGCTAAGGGAATCAGGGGCGGCGGGTTATCTTGGAGTTTCTCCGCAATCGTACACACCACAATGCCAGACTGGGAACGGAAAGTTACCCGATGCTTATCCCCATCTAACTGGGCAGGCGTAACCGGTTGTGCCGATAAAACCTTTTTTACCTGCTCGGTTTGAGCGGTAGGAATTGGGTCTGGTTCCTTGGCTAATACGGTTTGGGTGGGGTTGGTTTGAGTTCCCAAGGGAATAGCAGACGGCACTTCACCAGTAACCAAACGAAAAATCTGCCAACTAACCAAACCGATTAGAGCCAAAACAACCAGACCATATAGCAGCCACCATGGAGAACGCCGGGTATTGGTAGAGGTATCTTCTTGCACCGGTGGCTCTCCTGCTTGCTGTGGTGGGATGCTGATAGTTTCCTGAGCTAACGTGGCGGTTTTAGGTGACGTTGGAGGATTTGCTGGTAGCGCCCCATACACTGCGGTCGGAGTCCCATAAATATCGGTATCTATCCCCTGTAGGTTATCCCGATTACCGCCCTGAGCTGGCGGGGCAGCGGGGGCTGGCGGGTTTGGGGCAAGCGACTTATTTGGGGAAAGGGAGCTACGCGGGGAAGTCTGTGAGGAATCAGTAAAGGAATTTTGAATATCTTGCTTGACTGATTGCTGATACACCGGGGGTTTACCAACCGGATTCAAAGAGGGATTCCCCGGGGTCTGCGGTATTTGCGCCCTATTTACAGAGGGAGGAAGAGCTGGCTGCGGCGGATTATTTACGCTGCGAGGGGGAAAGCGGCGCGGAAGAGAACCACTAGTATCAGTCGATTCTTGCAATCCGTCATCCTGCTGGTTGCGGGGATTATTACCAAAGGTTTGATTATTCATACCAGCCACTCCTCATTTACGTCCGCATTGCGCCCTTTAGAGAGTAAAAACTGGTTGAAATGCTCGGCCCATTGGCGATGCTGACCCCGTTGATATTCTTGTAGCTGACGTAAATCCATTTCCCCTAGCTGCGGATAGGCGGTGCATATCGCCCGCAAGACAGCGATAGTTTGTCGCACATCTACCAGGGCATCATGCAAGTTATCTTCCCCGCGCACCTGATAAAAATCTGCGAGCGCTCCTAGGGTTCGTTTCCCTTTCCGATACCTGTCCAACGCTCTATCTAGCACCAAAGGATCAATTACCGGCAAGAAATCTACCCGTTCCCCCAAGGGAGGTTGCCCCAAACGCACCAGATGATTATTAAGTAATGGCAAATCAAAGCAGGCATTGTAGATAACCACCGGGACTTGGGCATGTGCGCAGGTCTCTAAAATTTTAGCTACTTCAATTACTACTTCATCAAGCGGTCGCCCATTTTCTTTAGCATATTCTGTGGAGATTCCGTGGACATCTTGAGCTTGCTTGGGGATAGGGATTCCCGGATCAGCTAGCCAGGTACGTTCCCTAGTTTGACCATTTCTCCATTCCACACAGGCAGCAGTTACTATGCGGTCAGTTGCGGTATTTACCCCTGTGGTTTCGGTATCGAACCCCATAAACGGTCCGTCAGTCCAGCTCACCGCTACTCCTTAACTTAATCGCGCCTTATGTCCCTGCTTTTCAAATAATACGTGTTATTTAACCGTGGAATGATAGTTGGGGGCTTCCGCCGTCATTTGTACATCGTGGGGATGGGATTCGCGCAGCCCAGCGCCGGTAATTTTCACGAAACGACCACGTTTTTTCAAAGTGGCAATATCGGGAGAACCGGTATAGAACATTGATTGCCGCAGTCCCCCAATGAGCTGATAGAGCACCGCCGAGAGGGCACCGGAGAATGGGACTTGCCCCTCGATTCCCTCGGGAACGATTTGGGAGTCGCTGGTTACTTCCGCCTGGAAGTAACGATCTTTGGAATAGGATTTGCGTCCGCGCGAACTCATTGCCCCCAGCGAACCCATACCCCGGTAATGCTTATACTGTTTACCATTAACGAACACCAGTTCACCTGGGGATTCTTCGCATCCAGCTAGCAGTGAACCTAGCATTACCGTGTCCGCTCCTGCCACCATGGCTTTGGCGATGTCGCCTGAGTATTGCAGACCACCATCGGCAATTAGCGGTACTCCCGCCTTTGAACAGGCCTGGGCAGCCAGGTTGATGGCGGTGATTTGAGGTACGCCCACTCCGGCGACTACCCGGGTGGTACAAATAGAACCGGGTCCTACCCCAACTTTTACCGCATCCGCGCCCGCATCGATTAGGGCTTGCGCACCCTCGGCAGTTGCTACGTTTCCGCCGATAATGTCAATGTTGGCGAAATCTGGGGAGGCTTTTAGTTTCTTAATCATCTCCAGGGCTAGCTTTGCACCCCCGTTGGCGGTATCAACTACCAGTACGTCTACTTCTGCCTCTGCGAGAGCCTCAGCGCGTTCCCAGGTGTCTCCCCAATATCCGAGGGCGGCTCCCACCCTTAAACGTCCTTCTTTGTCTTTAGTGGAGTTGGGGTATTGTTCGGTTTTAACGAAATCTTTTACGGTGATTAGACCGGTCAGTCGGCCTTCATCATCAACTAACGGCAGTTTTTCAATCTTTTTTTCTGCTAGTAGCGCCCGCGCTTCATCTCGGGGCATACCTTTACGTCCGATGGTTAGCGGCATCGGGGTCATTGCTTCGCGTACTGTAACGGTTCCCCATTTTTCTGCCGGTATAAAACGTAGGTCACGGTTGGTAATGATTCCTTGTAGGTGAGAATTTTTATCGACTACCGGAAGTCCGGATACCCGATAGTGTCCGCATTCCTTATCCAGTTCCAGCAAGGTCGCATCGGGGCTGATAGTAACCGGGTCGGTAATCATCCCTGATTCCGAGCGTTTTACTTGGCGTACCTGCGCGGCTTGCTCGGCAATCGGCAGGTTACGATGCACGATTCCGATTCCGCCTTGCCTAGCGATTGCGATTGCCATATTGGCTTCCGTCACGGTATCCATGGCGGCAGATACTACTGGCGTATGCAGGGTGATTCGTTTAGTTAGCCTGCTGGAGGTATCTACCTCAGAGGGAACTACATCAGTGGTTTCAGGAAGCAGTAAAACATCGTCATAGGTGAGCCCTTCGAGGGCATCAAGGTGTTCGGTAATCACCTTTTTAAGATTAGCCCGAACAGCCAGGCTGTCGCTACTTTTGTCCGCTTTAGCGTCATTTTTCCAGTGCTTTTACCCTCAGATGTGATTTGTCTAACCGCTAGGTACTTCTTTGCGTCTGTTCCCTTAATAGTTGCATCTCTGGCTTTATCGCTTAGCGGTTCGGATTTATTGATGAGGACGAGGGCGGAGGCAGGATAGAAAAGGGGGAGTTATCCTCAGCACACGCCTTCGCTATCAGCATATTCACGAATCTACCTGGAGTCACAGAGGCTATTCACGATTTATTAACCACTATTTCAGCAGATAATCCTGGCTTTTTCAGACAACGGTAAGCTACGTCCTCCATACTGAGGACAAGTGATATAGGCACGAGGTTAAGGAGTATTGATGGGTTACATCTCTAGGCTTCCCGGACCGGTAGCTGACCTGTGGGAATGGCAGTACCAAGGCGCTTGTAGGGATTTGGATACTGAACGTTTTTTCCATCCCGAGGGCGAACGCGGAGGAACTCGGCGTCGGCGCGATGATGCGGCGAAAGCTATCTGCGCTAAATGCCCGGTAATTAACCAATGCCGAGAATACGCTTTAGCAGCTCATGAGCCTTACGGCGTTTGGGGCGGTTTAACCCAAGAGGAACGCCGCACCTTGATTCAAGAACAGCGTGAATTTACTCAAAGGCGCACCGCCTAATCAACCTTAACCCCAAATAAAGGGAGTCGGCGGGATAATCCCGCCGACTCCCAGGGGTGTTCTCAAAATAGCTTATGAACTAGACCAGCGAGCGAAAGCCACCAAGCTAATACCAAGGATTAGTAGCTATTGCCGACTCAACCAATCAACCTGTCCGGTTCCCTCCCCTTGTAGGGAACCGGACAGGTGTGACTTAACGTCCTAACTAGGCGGTAGCGTCCTCTCCAGAACCCTCGATATTCTCTAAAGCCACCACGCGGCCAGCCTCCAGGCGGGCAACCGCCACCCGGAACGGCGAGCAGGACACATAATCCAAACCGGTCTTGTGGAAGAAATGAATCGATTCCGGATCGCCACCGTGCTCACCACAAACACCCATCTTCAACTGCGGCTTGGTCGAGCGACCGCGTCCGACACCTTCCTTAACCAAACGACCCACACCATGGGTATCAATCGTTTCAAAAGGAGAAGTTCCAAACACGCCCTCTTCAATATACTTGGGGAAGAACACACCCTCGCAATCATCGCGAGAGAAACCCCAGGTAGTCTGAGTTAAGTCATTTGTGCCGAAGCTGAAGAAATCAGCCTCTTTAGCCATAGACTCGGCGGTAATCGCAGCGCGCGGAAGCTCAATCATACAACCAATCGGGATATCCAATTGCACGCCAGCTGACGAAGAAATCTCGTCAATAATCGCCTGAGCGCGGTCGCGGATAATTCCTAGCTCGGTAATCGAGCCCACCAGGGGCACCATAATTTCGGGGCGCGGATCTAGACCCTGCTTCTTCAAATCTGCGGCGGCAGACACTAGCGCATGAATCTGCATTTCAAACAGACCCGGCATCCACATACCCAAACGTACCCCGCGCAAACCGAGCATCGGGTTAGCTTCATGCATCTTCCGAACTGCGGTGAGCATCCGCTGGTCATCCGGGTTTACCTTGCCTTCAGCTTTTTGCAGGGCAACTTTAACCTCTAAACCAGTCAAATCCGGCAAGAACTCGTGCAGCGGAGGATCAATCAAACGAACCGTCATCGGCTTGCCGTCCATAACTTGCAGCATTTCCACAAAATCCTGCTGCTGACGCTGACCCAACTGAGTCAGAGCCTCTTCCCGATCAGCCGAACCCGGCTCCGAAAGGATAGCGTGTTCAACCAGAGGACGGCGATCACCTAAGAACATATGCTCTGTGCGGCAAAGCCCAATCCCTTTAGCTCCAAAATCTACTGCTAGCTGTGCATCCTGCGGATTATCGGCATTCGCGCGCACCTGCAAGCGAGCACGTTTATCAGCCAGTTCCATCATCCGGTCTACGCAACGCACCAAATCCTGCAAATCAGCATCGTTGTCGCAAGCCTCAAGACCCGCAGTTAGACCGCTCTCTAGATAAGTAGTTACTGGGGAGTCCTGAACCGGAACCGCACCCTCGAATACTTCACCAGTTGCGCCGTCAATAGCAATCACGTCGCCCTCGTGGAAAGTCTTGCCATCAACGGTCAAAGTCCCAGTTTCTGCATCAATCTCTAGAGCTTCCGCGCCACATACACAGGTCTTGCCCATACCACGAGCCACTACCGCGGCGTGGGAAGTCTTACCGCCACGCGCCGTAAGCACGCCCTCGGCAGCGACCATACCTGCTAAATCGTCAGGATTTGTTTCCCGCCGCACCAAAATACAGGATTTACCAGCATCCTTTGCAGCCTGTGCTTGCTCGTTGTTGAATGCAACTCCGCCCACAGCAGCCCCAGGAGAAGCCGGCATACCGCGAGTTAGTCTGACCCGCACGGCATCATTATCGAACTGGGGGAACATCAACTGGGTGAGCTGTTCACCGGTGACGCGCTCTAGCATCTGATCCTTGGTGATTAGCCGTTCCTCGTTTAGCTGTACTGCAATCCGGAAAGCAGCTGCTGCGGTCCGCTTACCCACGCGGGTCTGCAACATCCACAGCTTGCCTTTCTCGATGGTGTACTCGATATCGCACATATCCTGGTAGTGGGTTTCCAGTTTGCGCATAATCTTGGTTAGCTCATTGTAAACCGGCTCGTTTACCGTCTTGAGGTGGGAAAGAGGCTCGGTATTACGGATACCGGCAACCACGTCCTCACCCTGGGCGTTCATCAAGAAATCACCGTAAACACCCGATTTCCCAGTTGAAGGATCCCTGGTAAAGGCCACGCCGGTTCCAGAATCATCACCCATATTCCCAAAGACCATGGTGCAGATATTGACCGCTGTCCCCAGCGAATTCGGAATCCGTTCGCGGCGACGATAAATCGCTGCCCGCTCGGTATTCCAAGACCTAAATACGGCTTCAATCGCCATATCCATTTGGGTGCGAGGATCTTGCGGGAAATCATTCCCAGTCTGTTCTTTAACGATTTGTTTGAACTGTGCCGTCAAATCTTGCAGGTTTTCGGCAGTTAAATCTACATCGGCCCGCGCGCCAACTTTTTCTTTCATGGAATCGAGCGCATCGGCAAATAAATCGCCGTCAATATCTAGCACCGTCTTGCCAAACATTTGCACCAGGCGGCGGTAAGAGTCCCAAGCGAAGCGATCAGAGCCTGACATCTTCGCCAGCCCTTGCACCGACTCGTCATTAAGTCCCACATTGAGGACGGTCTCCATCATTCCGGGCATCGAGAACTTCGCACCTGAACGCACTGAAACCAGCAGTGGCTCATCTTTGTCTCCGAGGGTGCGTCCTATTTGATCTTCTACCCCGCGCAGAGCCTGAGTTACTTCCGGAACTAGGCTTTCGGGAACCTCGTTATGCTTGAGGTATGCCCGGCAAGCATCGGTAGTAATCGTAAAACCGGGGGGAACGGGCAAACCCAGATTGGTCATTTCTGCCAGGTTGGCACCTTTACCGCCCAGCAGGTCTTTCATACCTTTGTTGCCCTCGGCGAACATATAGACATATTTTGCCATAGGTTAATGGCCTCCATTTGTATTCCATTTGCGCTCTTTAAGCGATTCTTTCGTTTTTATCTTAGCAGCTAAAAAGGCTCGCCTAGTCCTTCGGTCCTCCATCTAGAACGACAACCTCAAATTGTGTTTTTATTTACGAGGACGCGCGGGGAGTTTTCCTTTTTCTTAGGTATTTGTCTGGTAGATAACCCTGGTAATCGCGCTTCTGCCAGCGGGGCAATAAATCCGAGGCATCTAATCCTTTAAACTGGGGGTTATGTCAGTGTATCCCCCTAGGAGGCAGCGTCCGATGTCTCGCGCTCACCGCGCGCGGCGACGCTCGGATTGGAATCTGTTGATTCGCGCCTCCTCATTAGCGATTGCGCTGGCTATTACCTTTATTTTGATTCTCTCAGCAATGCCACGAGCCCCAAAAACCGCACAGGCGCAGCCGACTGCCCCCACTCTAAGTTGGACCGCGGTTCCCTTACCTAGTAATGAGCAGCAAAAGAAAGAAACCCAGGTTCCTTTGAAAGTTAGTGGCGAGCTGGCCGGTGGGGAAACCTCAAGAGATGTCCCCCAGTCAGGTTCGGGTAAAACTTCGGTAGTGCCTGGCACATGGCCTGGTCGTGGCACTGGCAAAGTCTATTTTTATCGCGTAGAGGTCGAAAATGGGCTGCCCATTACTGGTGAAACGGCTGCGAAAAGCATTCACGCGATTTTGAACGATCCGCGCGGGTGGGGCGGAAAAGATGGGAGTGTTTCTTTTACCCGCACCGACGGTCAGGCAGATTTTCGGATTGTTATTGCTAGCCCCTCTCTCACGGATAGACTGTGCGCTCCTCTAACCACCAACGGGGTTTCCAATTGCCGAAACGGCAGTAATGTGGTGCTTAATGCTCACCGTTGGATTGGAGGAGCAAAAATGTGGTTTAACAAGGGTAAAACCTTGACTGACTACCGCATTTACGAAGTATCCCACGAGACCGGTCACTGGCTGGGTAACGGTCACCTGTTTTGTCCGAAACCCGGAGGTTTGGCTCCCGTTATGCAGCAGCAAAGCTCAGATGGCGGAGATAACCTAGGTTGTATCCCTAATGGCTGGGTACACCCTTAATGTTTAGGACGCTTAGAGCGTTTTGAGCGCTCTTTCAGCCTGATTTCAGGCATACATGAAAAGATTTAGGTATGAGCGTTTTACTAACCATTGGTTTTATTCTGTGTGGCGGGGCTTTGATTTTCCTGGCAGCTCGCAGCGTTCGCACTTTAAGCTCCCGCGAGAGGTCGCGGAAACTCCATTTTGAACGAGAGATTGGCAGTGTTGATAACCTGCTCGCTTCCTCGCAAGCTGACCGCGATAAATTACGTCAGATGCGGGATTCCGGACGTCTCCAGCGCTGGGATGCGATTCGGGATGTGATGCGCGAAGAAGGCGTGCCCGAGGACGTTGCCACCGAGTTTATTGACCGCCTGTAGGGTTCTCTGGTTTTTAGGTTTCAAGAGCGGTTTACCCCTAATCCTGGTCGAAAGTTTCACCGCAACTTGATTTTTGGTTTTACTGGAAAATTTTCCAGTAGTTTTCTAGTAGGTTTTCCAGTAATCTATTTACGCAGGTAGATAGGATAATTGTCTTGAGCTACTAGAAAAAGAAACTTTCCAGTAGCTTTCTAGTAGATTTTCCAGTAGCTAGAACGATGCTCCAAGCAAGGAAAGTTGGCACTTTTTGATTTAGGTAATCCGCACGTCCTCGGCTATTTCAAACGCCAAGTTGCCCGCGGGTCGCGCACACTTTTACCTTGCCAAGAGACTAACCCCAGGTCTTTCAAATCTTTTAAAGCTGCCCGCGTTGTTGGTCTGGTAAGCAGCGCAAACTGCGCGATATCGCCGGTTCCTCCGGAACCTCCGAGAGCTTGCAAAGCCGATAATACTGCTGTTGCACTGCGCGATAGTCCCGTCCTCTCCCCAGCAAGTCGCGGCTGATAGCGCAAAGTTAAGACTACGTGCATAGGTTCTTGCCGGTATTCCGGATTAGATAATCCAGACTCATTCATCTGTGAAAATATCCGCTTAATCCCCTCCCCCAGCTCCTGGGCGTACCCCAGGTCACAACAGGTTCGGGCAATCCTAGGATTTATTGCGTATCTGGCTATCTCCAGGGGTGCTCTAGCGGCAAGCCTTCTATCTCGGAAGCTACCTGGGTTGCTAATTTCAATCCGATTATCAAATATCTCAACCCTGATTCCATCCCCCATCAGGTCATAGGCACGATGTATCACCGCATTAACTAAACCTTCTAACCAGGCTCCTTGAGGAATCACCGGTATATCAGCGAATTTACCGTCTTGTCCCAAGGCGCGACGTCGGGGTATTAGCTCCTCAATCCACTGCACTGCCTGGTCGATCGCTTGAGGTATAGGCAGTTCAGTCCGCCTGTCAAAAATTATATTCTGGCTTTCTCCAGTCAAGCGCTCATTACCCTGGAACCGACACACCCGGACATAGGCTCCCGGTAGAACTGCAAGCGGAGAATCAGCGAACAGTAAATATGCTGCATTATTGATGCGTCCATCTTTGTCGCAAAGTGAACGTGAACGAAGCAGGTGCTTTTTTCCGCGGCTAGCACCAGTAGCTTCCAGGAAAGGGGCAATATTTTTTTGCGGTAAATCATCGATGGTGAGGTCGTGGACTGTTTCCGCTTCGAATTGCCTAGCTCCCCGGTCGTACTCTAAACGACGGATTTCGTCCGAACTCAGACGCAACGAACGGTCGCCCCGACGGAGATAGCAACTATCGTCAGCGCCGTGATGTACCTGCCCACTAGGAGTTACTAAAAAAGCTAAAACAAATCTAGAACCACCATCTTGGCTACTAGTTGCTATTTCCTTTACTTCACAATCAATCGGCGGACTGCAGAACTGAGCACTGGGAGTCAGTCGCAGCTCGTTAATCTTTTTTGTGAACCGATTTAAATCCTGAATGTTCCGGTCTTTAACTCCCACTATTGCCGTACCTCCCTCGGCATTGGCAAATGCAATGAGAGTGCGAGCCAACATTTTTGGGGAAACTTCTATCGCTTTACGTTCAAACCACTAATCTTCGTCCCGCAAACACAGCTCTCTAGTGCGTTCCTTGATGTTGGAAGCAAGAATAGCGTCTATATTGTTCGGCGGCATACCTAGAGTATAAACCTATCAAATACATTTTACTGGAAAATTTTCCAGTAGTTTTCTAGTAGATTTTCCAGTAGGCCATTTGTACAGGTAGGTAGGATGCTTGTCTTGAGCTACTAGAAAAAGAAACTTTCCAGTAGCTTTCAAGTAGATTTTCCAGTAGCTAGAAAATCAGGCGGCAAACGCAGGTATAGAGGTCAGCGACTTCAATAGCCATGCAGCTAGGAAATGCGATCAACCAAAGTATCAGCAAACTTTTCCAGTGCCGCTTTAACTTCTTTATCCTCTAAGGAAGCAATCGCAGCTTTCGCGTCCTCACACCAGGAAAAAGCCAATTGCCGGGTACGTTCCAGCACCGAATGTGCCCGTAGCATTTGCACTACCCGTTCCAACGCGGCGTCCTCGCTAACCAAAGTGCCTCGGCTGAGCTCCCCTAAAATCTTTTGCCCGTCCTCATCGAGAACCCCGCGCGCCGCATCCTGCCTCAGCAACAAAATCGGCATAGTATCTACACCCTCACGCAAATCTGTTCCCGGAGTTTTCCCGGAATCTGCGCTGTCAGAAGATAGGTCGATAACATCATCAGCCAGCTGGAACGCAACCCCAATCTTTTCCCCGAATTGGACGACCGCTTCGACCACCTCGTTGGATGCCCCAGAAAGCTCCGCCCCAAAACGAGCAGACTGGGCAACTAAAGAACCTGTCTTGTCAGCTAAAACCTGAATATAGAAATCTACCGGATTTTGGTCATCGTCAGGACCAAAAGTTTCATTCAGCTGACCGCGACACAATCGATCGAAAGTTACCGCATGTTGGAGCACTGCTTCCGGACCTAGACTAGCAACCACCTGCGAGGCGCGAGCAAAAACCAAATCCCCCGCCAAGACTGCGCGGTTATTACCCCAAATGCGCTGCACAGCATTAACTCCGCGTCTAGTAGGAGCAGAGTCCATCACGTCATCATGGTACAAAGTTGCCAGGTGGGTAAGCTCAACCACCACGCAAGCGCGCAGCACTTCCTCGCTAAAAGACTGCTTACCAAGGCAAGAGCACAATAGCACCAGCGCAGGACGCATCCGCTTGCCACCAGCCCGAGCCAGGTGTCCTACGATGTCGTCCAGGACTCCGCGATTATCTGACAGTACCGAATCTAGGCGAATCTCCACTTGGTTAAGACCATCAGATATTTGATCTTCAAGTTGGTCGATACGCTGCTGAGAAAAGTTACTCACGGGATAACAATAGCGGTGTTATGCAAAATATCTAGAACCGTGCCTGGCAAAAGCCCCAAGAGCACAGTCAAGAAAGCACAAATCCCAATCGCCACGTAGGTGATTTCTGCGTGTGGAGCAACGGTAGTATTCTCTGCCACCGAATCTAGGAACATGATTTTACCTAGACGGAAATAGTAGAAAGCAGTAATAGCCGAAGCAATCACAGCACAGATAACCAGCGGGGCTGCGCCTCCTTGTAGACCGGCACTGAAAGCTAGGAACTTCCCCATGAAACCGGCAGTCAAGGGGATACCGGCAAAAGACAGCAAGAACAACATCATGCAGCCAGCCAAAACCGGGTGAGTCTTGCCGAAACCAGCCCATCCTTTCATCGAATGCTGCTCTGCGGTAGCTACGCCGTCCTCATTAGTTACCCGAACCAGGTAAATAATCGCAAATGCTCCGATAGTGGCAATCCCGTAAGAAAGCAGATAGAACAAGACAGCGCCGTTCGCATTTAACGCCCCCTTGGTGAAAGCGATCAAAATGAAACCAGCATGGGCAATCGAGGAGTAAGCCAACATCCGTTTGATATTGTCTTGCACCAAACCGAAGAATGTCCCTACCATCATGGTCAAAATAGCGACTGTCCATAGGAACGGCTTAAAGCTGCCCTCAACCTGAACCACCACGGTCGAAAAGAACCGCAGCATCGCTAGGAAGGCTGCCGCTTTGACCCCGGCAGCCATGAAACCGGTAACCGGGGTGGGTGCGCCTTGATAAACATCTGGCGTCCAAGCATGGAAGGGAGCCGCCCCGATTTTGAAGAGTAAACCTACCATCATCAAAGCCGCGCCGGTCAGCAGCAGGGCAGGTGAAGCAACCTGATAGGGAATCGCTAGCGCCAACTGGTCGAGTAGTAAAGAACCGGAGTATCCATAGAGCAAAGACATTCCCATCAGCATGAATCCAGAGGCAAAAGCTCCTAGAACAAAATACTTCAGGGCAGCCTCTTGACTGAGCAGGCGGCGGTAACGCGCCATAGCAGTCATGGCGTATAGCGGCAACGAAATAATTTCTAAGGCTACGAACAGAGTCAATATCGAATTTGCCATGGGAAATAGCATCATGCCACCAAGAGAAAACAGGCTCAGGGGCAAGACTTCGCTGCGTTGGTAACCGCGCCTTTCAGTCTGTTCTTCCTGGAAAGATCCCGGAATATCGGACGGCTGCCCCGCGAAAGCAGAAACCCGGCTGCCGGTGCGATCAATCATTGGTAGTAGCGCCAACAGCCCCACTATCAGCATTAACATCTGAGAGAACATCGAGAACCCATCTACAATCAGTTCCCCGCGCACCAGACGCACACCACTTTGCAGATTGAAAGCTCCGAACGAAGGGGCAAACGCCAAGAGCGCAATCGCAACTACCGCGATTGACCAGCCGCATTGCACCCCCCAGCGCTGTTTAGCCGGTACGAATGCCTCTAAAAGAATCCCGATAACTGCCCCAGAGAGCACGACCAGTACCGGAGCCATTAATGCCCAGTTAAAACCGAGATCGCTAATACTTTCAATCACGGCAGCATTGGTTAAACTCACTGTCCGCTCCCTTCTACTTGCGAGGACGCATCCTGGGTAATAACCACCTGATTAGCTATTTGCGACATGGGATTAACCAGTGGCTGCGGATGTAGACCGATGATTAACATCAGCACTATTAGTGGTGCTGCAACTCCCCAGCGTTCCCGCTGATTCATGTCACTTATCGATTTGCGATGCGTAGGGGCTTTACCGGTGAAAATCTTTTGATAGGGCAAAAGGACGTAAACGGCACCTGCAACCACACCCACCAAGCAAAGAACCGATGCCCAACGATAAACCTTGAAAGTACCGATTAGTACCATTAGTTCCGGAACGAAACCGGACAAACCAGGCAGTGCGATTGCCGCCAAACCAGAGATTAGGAAAGTACCGGCAATCAACGGGGTAACCCGCTGCATACCGCCATAGGATGCTATTTCTTGACTCTGCCCGCGTTCGGTGAGGAACCCACCGATAAGGAACATACCGGCGATTGATAGACCGTGTGCCACCATGTACACCATGGCTCCAGCCAGCGCCACCGTATTACCTACATAAATAGCCATAACCATTAGTCCGAAGTGCGCCACTGAGGTGAAAGAAATCAGACGCATCAAATCTTTTTGCGCCAGAGCAGCCAGCGAACCCCAGATTACGGAAATTACCGCCAAGATAACGAAAACTAAGGCAGCCCGTCGAGACGCATTTGGGAAGATAGTTAAGCACAAGGTAATCATGCCGAAGGTACCAATCTTATCCAAGATTCCTACCAACAAGGCTGAGGTTCCCGGACGGGCGTTCTGGGCGGTGTCGGCGAGCCAAGTGTGTACCGGTACCATCGGAGCTTTTACCGCAAAGGCGATAAAGAAAGTAATCATTAACGCCATTTCCACGCCGGGACTAGCTTGTAACTGTCCTGCTAGTTTTTCCAGCAGGAACAAATTAGCGTGCTGCTCATTAGAGGCAGCAGCCAGCGGAGAGTAAACATAGACTCCCACGATTCCGATAAGCATGACCAGTCCACCTGCTAGGGAATAAAGCAGGAACTTCATAGCGGCTGCTTTACGTTTTGCGCCATTACCGTAGCGTCCAATCAGGAAGTACATGGGCACTAGCATGGCTTCGAACGCCAGGTAGAACACGAACACGTCACGTGCTGCGAAAATCAGCATCATAAATGCCAAGGTGGCTAAAGTTAAACCCACGTAGCCGGCATCATCGTAGCGACCGTTTCCGTCCTCTAAATCGCGTGCAGAAGCAATCAGCACAATCAAAGTGAGCAGCGCCGACAGTACCAGCATCGCTAGTCCAAGACCGTTTACCCCCAGAGCCCACGAAACCCCGAGGGCGCGAATCCAACTGTGGGTTTCTGCGAACTGGTAGACGGAGGCTTTACCGTAGTCAAAATTCAGAGCCAGGTAGATAGTACCTAATAAAACCAAGGCAGCTACTGATAATCCAATCTGGCGAGATGCAACCCGGGTAGGTTTAATCAGCCACAGCGTTAATGCCGCTAACGCCGGTAACGCCACCAAAAGCGTTAGTACCGGGAAAGTTGAGTTCAGGATTGTGATTCCCATTTATGTTTTCCTCCTGCCCCTAGACCAATTGCCCTGCGACCACTAGAATCAGGGCTAATAGTACGCCGCCCAGAATGTAGCTTGCGTAAGCGCGGATATATCCATTTTGTACGTGACTAACCGCGCGCCCAAAGGCTTGTGTACACCAGGCAATCGCGCGCACCAGTCCATCAATCACGCCGCGGTCAGCCGCGCCCACACCGGTGGTCACGAGTTGAGCGGGTAACATCGCCACTGACTCGTTAATAGTGTCTTGGTATAAATCAACGCGAGCAGCTTCTACCAAAACGTTAGAAGCTGGTGCTACTTTCGGAACTTCACGGCGAACATACATTATGAATGCTAATGCCAGACCACAAAGTACCAGCAGCAAAGTGATTATTGAAATCAGATTGTGCGAGATAATCGGGTGATGGGATGCCATCATCGCCGCCTGAGTACCAGTAACCGGTTCTAACCAATCGCTGAATTTATCGGTGAAGCCCAGCACCATCCCAATACCCAGCGAGAATACGGACAATACCAAAATCGGTCCGTTCATTAGCCAAGATGGCTCATGCGGGTGAACCTCACTGCCACCGTCAAGTTCGCTCGTCCACCGTTTTTCTCCATGGAAAATCATAAAGAACAACCGCGACATATAGAACGAGGTGATTCCGGCGCCAATCATCGCAACTAGACCAAAAATCCAGGCTCCAGTAGTCCCGAATGCTATCTCGTTAAAAGCAGCGGCAATGATGGGTTCTTTGGAGAAGAAACCAGAGAATGGAGGTATCCCCAGGATGGCTAACCAGGCAATCCCGAAACAAATCCAGGAAATCTTCATTACCCCTCGCAGGGCTCCGAAGCGGCGCATATCAACCTGTTCGTTCATGGCGTGCATTACCGAACCAGCACCCAGGAACAATTGAGCTTTGAAGAAACCGTGTACAAACAGGTGGAAGATTGCCAAGGTCCAGCCAATAGGACCAAGTCCCGCACCGAGCATCATGTAACCAATCTGGGACATGGTGGAAGCTGCCAGTACCTTCTTCATATCGTCCTTGGCACAGCCCACGATTGCTCCGAACAGTAAGGTAATTGCCCCCACGATTGCCACACATAACTGCGCAGTAGGTGAAGCCATAAAAATGTCACCCGAACGTACAATCAGATAGACACCCGCGGTAACCATAGTGGCAGCGTGAATCAAAGCCGAAACCGGGGTGGGGCCGGCCATAGCGTCTCCCAGCCAGGCTTGCAGTGGGAACTGCGCAGATTTACCACACGCGGCCAGCAGCAAGAATAGACCGATTGCGGTAGCCCAGCCAGCGGTCAGATTATCCGAGGGACCAGCTCCCAGAACGTCCACGAACCTCATGGAGGAGAAGTTGGCGTACAGAGACATCATGGCGAGCAGTAATCCCAAATCACCGATACGGTTCATTACAAAAGCCTTCTTGGCGGCTACCGCATTGGCTATTTCGTGATTCCAGAAACCAATTAGCAGGTAAGAGGCGAGACCGACGCCTTCCCAACCAAAGAACAAAGCCACATAGGAATCTGAAAGCACCAGCGTCAGCATTGATGCCACGAAGAAGTTCAGGTAGGCGAAGAAACGTCGCCGATCCGGGTCGTGTTCCATATAACCAACGGAATAGACGTGGATTAGAGAACCTACAAACGTCACCAGCAGTACGAAAGTCATCGAAAGTGGGTCAAGTAAAAGGTTCCAGGCGAGCTCAATCTCGTCTTTGCCACTGCCTGCCTTGAACCAGGTAAAAACAGGAGCCAGAATTGAGCGCTCAGCTGGGGCGCTGCCAATCATCTGACAGAAGATAACAAAACCAACCAAGAACGAAGACCAAGAAGCGGCAACAGCCAACCAGTGACCCCATTTATCGGTTGCACGTCCACATACCAGCAACAGAGCCGAAACTACCAACGGAATCGCGACCATCAGCCAGGCGTAGGACGCAAACCCGGTAGCTGTTACTTTGCCTATTTCTTCGGTTGTGGCTAGCAATAACGAATTCATTATTCCTTTTACCCCCTAGCGTCCCATCAAGCGCACTTCATCGACCGAGGTCGAACGTCGCGTCCTAAAAATAGAGACGATAATAGCCAAGCCAACAACCACTTCTGCTGCCGCT
Source organism: uncultured Urmitella sp. (assembly GCA_902468275.1). Taxonomy (GTDB): domain Bacteria; phylum Actinomycetota; class Actinomycetes; order Actinomycetales; family Actinomycetaceae; genus Varibaculum. Next base: position 19,469 of record CABQYA010000004.1, read on the forward strand.
ACCACCATGACAAAGAAAGCCATTACTTGTCCCTCGATGTTTTGATGCATATTTGAGAAAGTAACCAGCATCAGATTGCAGGAATTCAGCATCAGCTCTACCCCCATCAGTGCGATTACCGCCGAATGGCGTACCAGGACGATTACCGCACCAATAAAGAATAAAATAGCTGCCAATACGAGATATGAAGTCAAAGACATTATTCGCTGACCTCCCCTTGGGTGGTATCTGAGTCGGATTCAACCGCAGGATTACCAGAATCATTACCCTCAATTCTGGGCGTGAACACCCGCGTCTGGGGAGCGTTCAATCCGCTTGGGGCTTCCTGTCCGGACATACCCCAGGCTCCGGATTTCGTTACTGCTTGCGAGGCAGCAATGGAGTGTACCCCTTCGCCCGGATTCCCGCCGAGGTCGGCTCGAATCTTCTCGACTACGTGCGGCGCTGCTTCCCCTAGAGAACGGTTAGTATTACGCGCCCTCAGAGCCGGGGATACCGAGCTGATAATGGCACGTTCGTCCTCGCCGGAAATAGCGGGAACATCAGTAGCGTTACTGGTCTGGTAAACACCGGGGGCAGGCTCTTGACCAGGATGAATACCGAGTTTATCGTAGTCATCCATTCGTGCCTGCGCGGTTTCCGGTTGCTTAAGCATCTTGTGAAGCCTATCCCCGTGGGTAAGCGAAACTGCCGCTACCACCGCAATTATGAGCAGACAGCCGATTATTTCCATAGTGTAAATATGTTCGGTAAACAGGCTCATAGCGATTTTAACCGGGTTGGAATCGGTAGCGCCCTGGACGGAGGCAGTAGCCATCTGCGGTACTTCGCCGTATTTTGGCAAGTATGCTTTAAGGAGCATTACCGCTACGATTAGCGCCCCGAGACCACCAGCTCCAATTGCGCTCCAACGCAAGAAACGGGGAGTGCGCAGGTAGTTATCAGAGGCGGCAACCCCCACCATCATAATGATGAACAAGATTAGGGTCATGACCGCACCGGTATAGACCACTACCTGCACCACCCCAATAAAGTAGGCTCCCTGCGAGGCATACATCATTGCCAGGCAGAGCATTACCCCCACCATACAGACCGCAGAGTGAACTGCGGTTCGGCAAAACAGCACGCCGAGCGCCAGCGCCACCATGATTACCGCTGCAACCCAAAAGAATACGGTCTGTCCCGTACTAAAATCTGTAGCCGCGGCTTGGGCTAGCGATGTCATTGCTGAACCTCCTTAACCCCCGACTGTTTGACAATCGGGTCGTCTGGACGGTGCTCGCGAACCCATTCACGTTGTGCCTGGGTCACGCCGGTCACCTTTCCTCGGTAATAGTCGCCATCGGTAGTTCCTTCCACCATGGGATGGGGAGCTGCGAGCATTCCCTCCTCGAGAGGAGCGAGAATCTGGTCTTTTTCGTAAATCATGTTTTCGCGATGGTAATCAGCCATCTCGAATTCGTTACTCATGGTTAATGCCCTGGTGGGACAAGCCTCCATGCATAGCCCACAGAAAATGCAGCGCAAATAGTTAATTTGATAGACCTTGCCATAGCGTTCCCCGGGCGAATATTGCGCCTCGGGAGTATTGGCTGCGGCCTCTACATAGATGGCATCCGCAGGACAGGCCCAGGCGCACAGTTCACAGCCAATACATTTTTCTAATCCATCGGGATAACGATTCAGCTGGTGACGCCCATGGAAACGGGGTTGGATATGCGGAGCTTCGTAGGGATACTGCTCGGTGACCGTAGGACGGAAAAACGAGCGGAAGGTAACCCCAAATCCGGCAACCGGTGCAAAGAATTCACCAACCGGACCTTTAGGATCGGGCCCAAAAATCATATCTTCCCTGGTGGGATTACGTTTACTCATCAGATTCTCCCCCTTTAGCAACCAGGTAGTCTTCACCTACGCCCACATTTGTTAAAGCACGGGGACTGGGAGGTAACGTTTGCCCCGGCATTGGCGGTACTGGATAGCCCCCAGCGAAAGCATCAAAGGGCGCACTAGCGGCATACTCTTTAAGCTCTTGTTGTTCTCGGGCTTTGTTATCTGCCTTAATCCCTGTTATCCAGATAAGAACGAGGGCGAGTATAAAGATTGCTGCGATGGCAATCATTCTTTGCGAAATAGTGCCGATACCGTAGAGGCTGACTACTCGCATAACTACCACCACTACCATCCAGGCAATTGAAACTGGCAGCAGTATCTTCCATCCCAGCATCATCAACTGGTCATAGCGAACCCGCAGCAAGGTACCACGTACCCAAATCATGAACCACATGACTGCCCATACTTTGATTCCAAACCATAGGAAAGGCCATAATCCGCTGTTGAGCGCGCCCCCCAAGATTGCTTCCCCACCGGGGAAACGCCAACCACCCAGGAACAGCGTCACGCAAATCCCCGACACGTTAAACATATTGATGTATTCCGCCAGGTAGAACCAGGCGAACTTCATTGAAGAATATTCGGTCATATGCCCCGCTACGATTTCGCCTTCACATTCGGGCAGGTCGAAAGGTAAACGGTTTACCTCGCCCATCATCGAGATTATGTAGATTACGAAAGCGGGGAACAGGGCAATGCACCACCACATAGGCGACTGAGCAGCCACAATCTCCGAAGTTTTCATCGAACCGGATACCACGAACACGGATACTAAAGACATTCCCATCGCTAGCTCGTAGCTGATTACCTGTGCAGCAGACCGGGTTGCACCATATAGGGGCAAATGTCCGTTAGAGGCCCAACCTGCAAGAATAATCCCGTAAATTCCCAGACCCGCGACAGCTAACATATAAAGAACAGCTACATCAGAGTCGGTTAGCTGCAAAGGTGTTGAGAAGTTACCGATATGCAGACTCGGACCGAAGGGAATCACCGCGTAGACACAGAACGCACAGGCAGCGGTAACGATTGGAGCCATTAGATAAAGAACTTTATCAACCTGTCGTTTGAAGATATCTTCTTTGGTCAAAAGCTTAATGGCATCGGCCAATGCCTGGAAAAGACCGAGCGGACCGTGAACATTAGGTCCCGGTCTGGTCTGAATACGACCTAGACCGCGCCTTTCCACCCATAGCGCCATAATTACGCTGATAATCAACCAGAACACGATAAATACCGCCTTGATAAGCGTTATCCACCAGGTGTCATTACTGAAATCAGCGGCACCAGTACTATTTGCGTTTAGCAGAATTGCTGTATTCACTGCTGTACCTCCGCAACGGGCTCCAATTCGACGAGGGCGCCACTGCTAACGCCCAAAGACTCATGTACGTGACAGTGAGCAGAACATTCTGGTACCCACACCACGCGCTGTGGCATATCGGTTAGCACCACCGGAAGCTGGATACTCCCCTGGTCTGTTTTCAGATTTACAACCCCACCGGCACTGATACCAAACTCTTTCGCTGTTTGCGGGCTGATACGCGCAAATGAAGCGCGCCCAGATGCTTGCATATCTGCTGCCCCGCTCTGCAAAAGACCCTCGTCAATTAGGGGCTTATGGCAGGTAATAACCACTTCACTAGCTTGGGGAGCAAGTAAGTCAGCGGGCGCACTTGGCTCGAATGATACCCGAGAACCATTCCAATCAAGCAAATCGTTAGCTTCGTCGTAAATTGACTTCAGAGAGTCTATCCCCAGCTCGATTCCCATTACCTGCGCCAGCTTATTGAGCACTTGCCAATCGGGCATATCTTGAGAAACCAGGGCTTGCCCGAAAGGTCGCAGCCGTCCTTCCCAGTTAATGAAAGTTCCAGGTTTTTCCGAAACCGGAGCTACTGGGAACACTACATCTGCTGCTTCAGCTGCGGGAGTTAAATTGATTTCCAAAGAAACCACGAAGGGGCATTCCTTTAGAGCTTTGCCCACTAAATCCTGGTCTGGCAGGTCACGTAAATCCAATCCCCCCAGTACCAGCGCGGACAGTTCTCCACTAGCAGCGGCCTGCAGGATTTGTTGGGTGTCGCGTCCCGGCTCAGCTGGTAGCTGCCCGCCCCAGACCGCAGCCAAATCATTGCGAGCTGCACTGTCCTGTCCGTCACGCCCAAAGGGAAGTAAACCAGGTAATAGACCAGCTTCCACCCCGCCGCGCTCTCCACTACGGCGCGGAATCCATGCCAGACGCGCTCCGCTCCGAGCAGCTAAATCATTAACCGCACTGAGCAAACCAGGCACTATGCCGGCGCGTTCACCGACAACGATTACCGCGCCCTCGTCCTCAAGACCCGCAAATACCGTACCGAAATCACCTTCGGCATCGGCTTTTACATTAGCAACTACTTCCGGTTCGGTTCCAGGAGCGGCAAATAGTACTGTAGCTGCGGTTTTTACCGAGGAGGGCGAAGCAAAAGGTGCTACAGTAGCCACTTTTACGCTGCCTTTTCTGACCCCTTTACGCAGCCGGAGGAATACCGCACCGCATTCGTCCTCGGGCTCAAAACCAACCAGGAGGACTTGACCAGCTTTTTCCAAGTCATCATAGGTAACCGGCATTCCAGCACCCGCAAAATAGGCGCCTAAGAAAGATTCTTCTTCCCGGCCAGCTGAGCGGGTACGCTGATCAATATCGTTAGTTCCGCAAACAACGCGGGCAAACTTGGACCAGGTGTAGGCGTCCTCAAAAGTTAGACGTCCTCCCGGTAAGAAACCAACTTTGCCCTTGCCGGCTGCGGCTAATCCCTGGGCTGCGCGTTCAAAAGCATCAAACCAGGAAGTAGGAACTAACTTGCCATCTTCACGTACCAGCGGAGTTTTAATCCGGGACGGTTGGAACTGCCACTGGTATCCGAAACGATCTTTATCGGTAATCCATTCCTCGTTTACCTGCAAATCCTTTTGCGCCATCCTGCGGGTAATCACCCCGCGACGAATGTCGGTACGCAGTGCAGAACCGGAAGCGTCCTGTTCGGTTACTCCTGGCGTAGAAATCAAATCAAAAGGACGTGCCCGGAAACGGTAACGTTTCGAGGTTAATGCCCCTACCGGGCAAATCTGAATAATGTTGCCTGAGAAATAGGAACTGAAAAGTCTACCTGACTGATCTTGTTCATCTGCCCCTGCCCCCCGGGCTGCTAGAGAGGAAAGCGGAGCCGGTTTTCCATGCGAATCCGACAACGCCTGTGCTTCCGGGTCTAGGCGTAGCTGCGGTTTTGAACCGTCAGAATCGGAGATTCCCAGGGTTTCCTGGTCAAAGGCGCCAACATTTTCACCCATGAAATCGTGGTCGTCACGCGGAGAAGAACCGCCGCCACGTCCTTGCAAAGCGATAAAAGAGTCACCAGCAATCTGGTTAGCGAAGCGTACACAACGCTGACAGAGCACGCAGCGTTCCCGGTCAATTAGAATCTGACCGGTTAGTTCGACCGGTTTGGGCCACAGCCGCTTTTCATCTATAAAGCGACTGCGCAAAGTGCCGTGCGACATCGCTTGATTTTGCAGCGGACATTCCCCACCTTTATCGCAAATCGGACAATCTAGGGGATGGTTTATCAACAGGAACTCGGTAATCCCATGCTGGGCTTTCTCCGCTACATCCGAAGTGGCAGCAGTTTTGATTTCCATACCCGCCATTGCGGTCATGGTACACGCCGGTTGAGGCTTGGGCATAGGACGAACCACCCCGTCACGTCCCGGCATTGCTACCTCTACTAGGCATTGCCGGCAGGCTCCTGCCGGGTCTAGTAGTGGGTGGTCGCAAAAACGGGGAATATGGATTCCCAGTTTCTCGGCTGCACGAATTAAGAGCGTCCCCTTGGCGACCTCGATATCCTGACCGTCAATGTTGATTTTGACTTGTTCACTCACAGGAGGCCTCCTTCGTTAAAAACCTCCGAGGCGGCGGGCGGAAATGCCTCCCACCAGGGAGTGGTATAGCCAGCTTCGAATTCTTCACGGAATTTCTCGATGCCGCTACGAACCGGGGTGGCCGCGGCATCTCCCAGGGCGCAGAAGCTACGTCCCGCGATATTACCGGCGATATCGTAGAGTAAATCCACGTCCCCCTCTTGTCCTTTACCAGCCTCGAGGCGGTGCATTATCTGCTTCATCCAATAGGTACCCTCACGGCAGGGGGTGCATTTACCACAGGATTCATGCTGATAGAAGTCTGTCCAACGGCTAATTACCCTGACTACGGAAGTAGTTTCATCAAACACTTGCAGGGCGCGGGTTGCCAACATAGATCCGGCGGCAGCTACGTCCTCGTAGGTTAAAGGTACATCTAGGTCAGCTTCGGTAAAAAGCGGAGTTGAGGAGCCACCGGGGGTATAGAACTTTAAGGTGTGCCCCTCGCGAATCCCGCCAGAGTATTCCAGCAGCTCGCGCATGGTTATGCCGAAAGGAGCCTCATAAAGACCGGGGTGTTTAACATGTCCAGACAGGTTAAACATACCGTAACCCAGGGATTTATCTTTACCCATTGAGGCATACCAATCAACCGAATTTTGAAAAACGGTAGCTACCTGAGCCATGGTTTCCGCGTTATTGATAACAGTAGGACGGGCATAGAGTCCTTTAACTGCGGGAAATGGCGGTTTTAGCCGCGGGTGACCCCGCTTGCCCTCTAGGGAATCCAAAAGCGCGGTTTCTTCGCCGCAAATATATGCACCAGCACCGGCATGGGCGATAAGTTTCAAATCCCCCAACAGCCCCGCATCTTCAGCTTCTTTAATTGCCACTAACAGGCGGTTGTAGGCGTGAACTACTTCACCGCGGATATAAATGAAAGCGTGCTTACAGCCAATGGCAAAACAGGTGATTGCGACCCCCTCGATTACTGCATGGGGGTTAGCCAAAATCATGGGGATATCTTTACAAGTGCCTGGCTCAGATTCGTCGCAGTTCACGGTCAGGTAACGCGGACCCCCATCATCGGGAGGTAAGAACGACCACTTTAGACCAGTACCGAAACCGGCACCGCCACGCCCTCTAACTCCGGCTGATTTAACTGCTTCCACAATTTCCGCCGGTTCCAGGTGTTTAGCTTTTTCCAACCCACGGTAGCCACCAGTTTTCCTATATGCCGCTAGGGTCCAGCTTTCAGGCTCGCGGTACTGTTTAGTAACGATGGGGGTCAGCGGAACCCGACGGATTTCAGACATTAACTTTTCGCTCACTTGCCCGTCTCCTTGTGCTCAGCAGAGGAGTGTTTCTTGCCCACCGCATCTGTTCCAGCGGCATTTGCAGCCTTACCTGACTCGGTTTCATGAATCTGGGTTGTATCTGATTTTTCAAACTGCCCCGAATCAGGAGCTTCCATTCCGTTTTCTTCCGCAACTTTCAGTCCCCACAAACTGGCGTGCCCGGCTGCCACGCCCTGATTTGCGGTCTGGGGATTGGGGAATCCAGCCAAAATGCGACTGGCTTCTTTAAAGGTAGGAGCCACCTCGGATCCGCGAGTAGGATGAACCGGTTTACCCGCTTTGATGTCGCGTACCAACTGCACGGCGGATTGGGGAGTTTGATTATCGAAGAACTCCCAATTAACCATAACTACCGGAGCGTAGTCGCAGGCAGCATTACATTCTAGAGCTTCTAAAGTGATTTTACCGTCCGGGGTGGTTTCATCATTTCCGACCTCTAGCTCTTTTTCTAGGGTCTGCATAATGGTGTCTCCTCCGAGGACGGCACACAGAGCGTTAGTGCAAACCCCTACGGTGTATTCGCCGTTGGGATGGCGTTTGAATTGGGTGTAGAAAGTCGCAACCGCGCTGACTTCTGCCCGCTGGCAGTTCAAAATATCGGCAATTAATCCGATACCGTTGGCGGTTACATACCCGTCTATGCTTTGCACCAGGTGTAGCAGCGGAATCATCGCGCTACGCTCATGTCCCTTGGGGTAGCGGGCAATGATTTCCGCAGCTTCGGCGCGGAATTTTTGCTCAATTTCAGGGTTGTAATAACTCATTAGCGATCTACACCTCCCAGTACGGGATCCACACTGGCTAGCGCCACAATCAAATCAGAAATCGTGCCACCTTGAGCCATTAGGGATAAGGATTGCAGGTTAGCGAAGCTGGGGTCACGGAAATGTGCTCGATAGGGACGAGTGCCTCCGTCAGAGACCACGTGTACCCCCATCACGCCTTTCGCGTGTTCTACTAATTGGGTTGCCTGACCGACTGGTGCTCTAAACCCTTCGGTTACCAGCTTAAAGTGCTGAATTAATGACTCCATGGAGCTGCCCATAATCTCTTTGATATGTTCAGGAGAGTTACCTTGACCGTCAATACCTACGCTTAGCTGAGCCGGCCACTTAATTTGTGGATCGGAAATCATTACCGGGTCGCCCTCGGTTTCATCAAGGCGATCTAGTACCTGGTAGATAATCTTCAAGGACTCGTAACATTCGTCGAAGCGCACCACGGTTCGGTTGTAGGCATCGGATTGGTCGGCTACCGGAACATCGAAATCAAAGTTTTCATATCCACAGTAGGGTTGCATTTTCCGCATATCCAGGGGATACCCGGCTGCCCTAACGGAAGGACCGGTCATAGACATTGCCATATGTGCAGATAAAGGCAAAACCGCTACATCACAAAAACGCGCCTTGAAGATGGGGTTTTGTAAGGTCAAATCCTGTAGTTCGTTAATATCGCGCCGAGTCTTTGGTAATAGGTCGCGAATATATTCAGTGCACCCCGGCGGCAAATCTTGTGCCACCCCACCGGGACGAATATAGGCGTGATTCATACGCAGACCGGTTACTTGTTCAAAAATCCGCAGGATTTCTTCGCGTCCTCGGAACCCGATAGTCATCATGGTGGTGGCGCCGAGCTCGTTACCACCAGATGCGATAGCAACAATATGGGAAGCTATCCGGTTAAGCTCCATCATCAGGATACGAATTAGATTTGCCCGCTCTGGAACCTCAGCGGTTTTCTTCAAAACTTTTTCGACTGCCAGGCAGTAGGCTGCTTCTTGGAAGAACGGAGCCACATAATCCATGCGGGTACAGTAGGTCACGCCCTGTGTCCAGGTGCGGTATTCCATGTTCTTTTCGATACCGGTATGCAAATAACCGGTTCCTACCCGCACGTCACGGACATATTCCCCGTCTAGCTCTACAATTAGGCGCAGCACCCCATGGGTAGAGGGGTGAACGGGTCCTAGGTTCATGACGATGCGTTCATTGGCGAGCTTTTCGACTTCGGAAGCCATCTCTTCCCAGTCGCCACCTTGCAAATCGTATTGCGGGGTGTCCTTGGTAATTAGATTATCGAGGGCGGATCCGGCAGCTCTTAGCAGCGGACTGTTTTCGCTATCAGATACGTATTTCATTTAACTGTATGACCTCCGCGAATCGGCGGGCGGAACTGTAGCGCCCTTAAATTGCACCGGAATACCGCCTAGCGGATAATCCTTCCGCTGAGGATGACCTACCCAGTCATCGGGTAGAGCAGTTCTACTAAGACCGGGATGACCGGTAAAGATAATCCCCATCAAATCCCAGGTTTCCCGTTCCCACCAGTCATTTCCGGGATAGGTGGCTACCACCGAGGGAATCCGAGGGTCAGATTCCGGGCAGGTAACTTCCAAACGTAGTTGGCGGTTGTGGGTTGCCGAATAAAGCATATAGACAGCGTGCAGTTCTCGCCCTTTATCGTGCGGATAGTGCACCCCGTTCACCCCAAGGCACAGCTCAAAACGTAGGTCTTGATCATCGCGGAGCCAACTGGCAACCTGAGGCAAGTGCTCACGGGAGATAAAAATAGTCAGTTCATCATTATCGACTACCACCCGCTCGATTACCTGCGCTATTTCTAGCTCTGACTGTTCGATAAGCTCTTCTAAAATCTCTACGACCTCATCGAACCATGAACCATAGGGGCGGGGACTTTCAGCGGGCATTTGCCGTTGCAGCTCAATATCTCCAAAACCGGTAGTGTCACCATCATCATGCACCCCGAACAGACCGTGACGGATACCCATATTAGAGCCAGCAGCAAAGCCACGCGGGGCGCTAACCTCAACTGCTACCGGCCCGTCCTCTACATCGGAATGCAGGACTACTGTCTTGTCGTCTTTACTCACGCCAACAGTCCTTTCATCTGGGAAGTAGGAGTCGCTGCCAAAGCTGCTTGCTCTGCTTTACGGGCAATCTCCAAGCGTTCTTTTTGGGTGATGGGGGTGCGGTAATGAATCTGGTCCCACAGCACCATAATTGCATGAATCAGGGCTTCTGGGCGGGGAGGGCATCCGGGCAGGTAAACATCTACGGGAACTACGTGGTCGCAGCCTTGTACCACCGCATAGTTATTGAAAACCCCTCCTGAGGACGCGCAGGCACCCATAGAGATAACCCACTTGGGCTCGGGCATGGCATCGTAGCAGTTCCGAATAATCGGTGCCATCTTCCAGGAAACCCTACCCGAGACAATCATCAAATCAGCATGGCGGGGCGAGGCACGGAATACCTCCATCCCGAAACGGGAAATATCGAAACGCGGGGTTCCAGTGGCCATCATCTCGATAGCGCAGCAGGCTAGACCCATAGTTACCGGCCAGAGGCTGGCTTTACGGCTTAGACCCATGAATTTATCTAGGCTGGTAAGCGCGACTCCTGCCGGTATCTCATTATCAAAAGACATGCTTTACCTCTCTCTTAATAGTCCAGTCCGCCCCGGCGCCACTCATAAATGTAGGGCACCAGCACCAAAACAATGAACAACAGAATGTCGATTAGTACCGGAATGGCCATCACTTGACCAAAGTGACTTATCGATACGGCAAATGGATACAGGAACACCATTTCCACATCAAAGACGATAAACGTCATTGCGATTAAGTAATACTTAATCGGGAAACGCCCCCGCGCGTCCTCGTGAGCATTAGAGTCAATCCCGCATTCGTAAGTACCCAGCTTTACCTGGTTTTTACGTGCCGGTCCTAGGAGCGCGGACAGTACCAGACCGCCCACGGCCAGCACTATCGCTACCGCGCCCATTATTAACAGTGATGCCGATGGACTCATTTGGTCTCCACATCCTTCTTGTCTGCCCAGTCATCTCTGAACTGGCAACTGCCGTAGTTTCCGGTTCTTTTCCGGCTCAAATCTTCTATCTCAAAAATGTTCCTCATGATGGTTTTACCACCTTAGTCAGAATTTGTAGCACCCGGTCGGAGGCTACTCCGCCACGGCGTTCATAACCATCAGAAAGCATTTTATGGACAAAACGCATCAATGCCGGTTTGTCCAAACCATATTTGGTGCAGGCGTGCATAATTCTCGGGTTTTCGATTAGTCGCACGAATGCGCGACCTAGACTGTAGTAGCCCCCGTATTGATCTAGCAGGTCGCGAGGATATTCCTGGAGGGCGAGTTCGGCTTGAGCGCGCGAGGTACGACCTAGTGCCTGGATTAAAGCATCGGCTGCGCGCCGCCCGGCAAACATTGCCGGAGCGATGCCCTCTCCGTTGAATGGCGACACCATTCCGGCAGCATCCCCAACCAAAAGTAGCCCATTTTCATAAGCCGGTTTACGATTAAATGCCATCGGCAAGGGCGCTGAACGCAGCGAACCAATCATGTTTTCTTCGCTAAGCCCCCACTGTTTCGGCAAGTTAGCTACCCAGCGATTAAATATCTGTTTATAGGGCAATTTGGTTGATTGCGCACCCGAAGATACCGAGCCTAGCCCCACGTTTACAATCCCGCCACCCATCGGGAACAGCCATCCGTAACCGGGCAACAGGTTTGAATGACCGGGCTTACCGTCCCACAGTTCCAGGTGGGACTCCATCATTTCTTCGTTACCGCGAGGGGAATAGAAATACGCCCGCGCCGCCACCGCCATGGGACGATTCTTGAGGGGGGTTCGCCCTTGCCGGGAGGCTAAACGAGCATTTGCTCCCGTGCAATCAACCACGTAGCGAGCACGGAATTCACGATTCTTTTTTTGCCGAGTTTGTGGCTCGCGCGCGATTGCGCTTACCCCGCAGGCGTAACCGTCAGCGTCTGTAAGTAGGTCTTGTACGGCGGTGTTTTCAATTAGCCGAGCACCACAAGCGACCGCTTGCTGAATAAGTCGCTGGTCAAGCTCGGTTCGCTTGCAAGTGAGCCCATAGGAGGGAAGCGAGGATTTTTCAGGCCACGGCAGGGTAATTCGATGTCCCCCACCAATTACACTGAGCCCCCGATTGACCTGCCATCCCTCTTCAACCGGGTTAATCCCCATTGCCAGGATTTCTTTTACCGCTCCCGGGGTTAGACCGTCACCGCAGATTTTGTCGCGCGGGAACGCAGATTTTTCTAGGACGAGGACGTCTATACCGGCTTTAGCGAGGTGATAGGCAGTTGCCGCCCCGGCAGGACCAGCCCCTACGACCAGCACTTGACACTGATCTTTTGCAATGTTAGTTGCCATGCCGGTTTGCCCCCTCCCGCAGTGTAGGCGTCCTCTTGACTAGATGGACTTAAACAAGTTTAACCAGGTTTTAGGCACGCTGCGCGCGCCCATACTAGGCTAACTTGCTTTCTTATCTGGTTGAAGTCAGAGCAATTTGTGCTGGCAGAATGAAAATCCCACTATTTTGTTCATTAGAATCCCGAATCGATTAAGCAAGTTCTTCCTTACCTAATTCTAACTGCGTGCCTAATCGCGGTGATTATCTTGACGGTTCTACACGTTTGTATAAAACAGCTATCCGCCCTATTTATAGGCTCGATGAATCGCCACCGCACCTAAAGTTAGATTGCGATACGAGACTTCACCCCAGCCGTTTTCTTGAATCAGCTTTCCCAAGGTTTCTTGATTTGGCCAATCCAAAATTGAGTCAAACAGGTAGGTGTAGGCATCCGAATCAGAAGATATTAGCCGACCCGCTGCCGGCAGCACATTTCGCATATAAAGCTCATAGGCTTTGGCAATAAACGGTGACGGAGGGGTAGAAAACTCCATAATCGCAAGCTTTCCACCCGGTTTCGTAACCCGCGCCAGCTCTCGTAAAGCAAGCGCGGGATTATTCATATTCCTAAACCCAAAAGAGCAGGTAACGGTATCAAATTGTTCGTCAGAAAAGGGCAAATCATGGGCATCGGCAACTATAAAGTTAAGTTCCGGATGCCGTTTTTTG
>CABQYA010000005.1:0-32304 GCA_902468275.1 uncultured Urmitella sp.
GAAAGCAGTTTTAGGATTGCAGCTAACAAAGAAATCTCTACCTGACGAGTCAGGCTCTGACCAGCCTAAACCAGGTAAACCTGACCCAAGTAGCCCGCCGGTCGAACCAGGGAAGGACACTAACCCAAATAAGACTGACTCTGATAAGGATGGGATTACAGACAATAAAGATAAGTGCCCTGATACAGCTAAAGGAGTCAAGGTAGATGCGAATGGTTGTGCTCTGACTGGAACTACAAGCAAAACGGCAAATCATAATAGTAAATCAGGCAACTCATCAATGCCGATAACCGGTAATGCAGCAGCAGTATTAGCACTATTATCTATAGCGCTGACTATAGGGGGGATAGGTTTGACGACTTTGCGCCGAAAGCCGTAATTGTTTTCCAGCGCAGTTAGGGGTGGCTCCGAATCGGAGCCACCCCTAACGCAAGCCGGTGGCGGTCAAGTAGGCGAGGACGGCTCTCACCCGGCGGTTGGGTTCATCTGGAGTTAGACCCAGCTTCATGAACACATTCGCAATATGTTTAGCCACCGACGCCCCGGATAGAAACAGTTTCGCCGCGATTTCCTCATTCGCTAAACCTTGCGCCATCAGCTCTAAAACTTCGCTTTCGCGAGGAGTGAGACTGGAAAGAGCAGAACTGCGTTCCCGCACCAACTTGACTGCTACTTCCGGATCCACCACTACCCCGCCACTGGCCACAGTTTTGAGCGCATTCAAAAAATCTGCTACCCGCGAGACCCGCTCTTTTAGCAGGTAACCGGTACCACCCGCATGATTTCCCGGCAGTGAAAACTGTTCGGAACTAAAAAGCTGAGCCGCATACGCGGGAGCCACATACTGGCTGAGAACCATGATTCCCAGGTCAGGATATTTTTCTCGAATCTTTACGGCGGCGCGCAAGCCGTCGTCACTCATACCTGGAGGCATTCGCACATCGGTTATCAAAATATCGGGAATCTGGTCGCCCCGATATATCTGATCGACCACTTTTAATAGGGAGGGCGCGTCCTCGGCTTGAGCGATTACTTGATTACCTAATCGCTCCAGTAGCCCCGCTAAGCCCTCCCGAATCAAAGTCGCGTCATCAGCCAAGATGATTTTCAAACCCGTCCTCCTCAACGCTAGGAATTAGAATCGGAATCTCGGCGCGCACCGTAGTTGGTCCGCCCAGAGGCGAAAGTATCCGCAAGTTTCCCCCGAAAGCCTCTAGGCGTGCCTGCAAACCTGCCAAACCGTGTCCCGGAATGATTTTCGCACCCCCACCCCCATTATCTACTATGGAAATAACCAGGAAAGAACCCGCAACTATCAGCAAAGACGCTTTAGGATTTGCAACGTGTTTGGCGATATTAGTTAAAGATTCGCACACCAAATAATAGGCGGCAGCAGCGGCTCCAGCAGGCAGAGACGGTAACTCTTCCGGGACGTGCATCTGAACTTGTACCGGAGAATCTGCGCACACGTCTCGCACTGCCTCCGCGAGTCCCTTATCAGACAATACTTTCGGATGCACCCCCGCAACTGTACGTCTGAGCGCCACTAAGGATCTATCGTTAGCGTCTTGCGCCTGTCGCAGTAAAGAAAGCACCTCCTGTATTTTTGCGCTGAACTGTGGCAAGGAGACTGATTCCTGATTTACAGAACCGTCTAAAGAACCGGCGGGTTCTGTAGGAGGCGCGTCCTCGCCCAATACCGCTCCCTCGGATGCTTTCCCCTGCGTGTCTTGACTAGCATCAGCGCCCTTTAAAGCCGCAGCCTTCGCCAATTCTTGTTCCAATAAACTAAGAGAAAGCTCTGCCTCTCCAACTTTCATAGAAGCGGCCACCAAGTATTGTTGCGCCCCATCATGCAGGTCGCGTTCAATCCGGCGGCGTTCAATCTCGAAAGCATCTACGATTTCCCGGCGAGAACGATGTAGCTGCCTGATTTCTTGCTCGTCCATCGGATTGCCTTGCGCTAACGAATAGATGATCCGCGGGTAAATAGCCGCCGCTAGGCTAAATACCAGCCACAACGCGATGGTAACGATTAAATCTGGCGGATCCTCCCCCAGCGATAGCGGCCCTAGCAGCCGCTGGAAATAGAACTGAAAGAACTGGTTTACCAGGTAGGCTAAAACTACTAGCGCCCAGAAACTAATAACATTAACGAATAGGCAAAACAGCAATATAGGGATGTCTTGGCTGGTTTTAGCTGGTTGCGCCAGTTTTCCCTCTCCGGTCAATAAAGAATCATTCCCCGGGATTGCCCAAAGATGCCAAATGTTCGCGTCCGGTTTACCGAGCATTGCTCCGGCGCGATAACGCACTGCGCAGGTGTAGTTGGCGAGGGTGCTGCGAGCTTTTTTAGGATGAATCAGCATGAACGCTAAATGCACTAGCAGCGCTAAGAGTTCTACTACAAAATAGGCTGGCCCTAGCAGCAGCGCCATCCGGGGAGCCACCCGTTTTTTGTCGTTTATTCCCTGAAAAAAGGGATCTATTCGCTGCATGTTTCTATCCTATTGGCAAGCTAGCGTTCCGACAGAGCGCGCTCACTATTATTTAGGTAGAGCTAGCACTACCTAAAAACTAGCTCTAAGGTGCTAACCGGAATGAATACCGCCCGCAACAATAGAGAATATGGATATATCTACCCGCGCATTAACTAAGGTTTATGGTTCACGCACCGTTTTAGCGGGGATTGATTTACAGATTCCCGCTGCCAGCCAGGTAGCATTTACCGGGCCATCCGGGGTGGGAAAAACTACGTTACTTTACCTGCTCAGCGGGATTATTGCGCCCTCTAGTGGTGAGATTTATTTAGGCAGTAGCCGACTTAAAGAGTACTCCCGGCGAGATTTACAGGCTCTACGCCGGCAAAAATTTGGATTTATTTTCCAATCAGAACAGCTAGTAGACCAGTTGAGCGTACGCGAAAATGTGGCCTTACCACTGCTGTTAAAACGGATAGGACGCGCCGAGGCGATGTCTCGTGCCCAACGGGAACTAGAAAAACTGGGTTTAGAAACCATTGCCAGTCAAATAAGCGGGAATCTATCGGCCGCTTTACGACAGAAAGTAGCTCTGGCTCGCGCCCTAGTTGGCAGACCAGAAGTTATTATCGCTGACCAGCCGACTGACCGCTTAGATGAGGTAACGGCGCAAGAAACCATGCAGGTGCTATCTACTGCCGCGCATCAAATGGGAGCCACCCTGCTGGTAACAAGCCTTAATTCCCAGGACACCAGCTGGTGCGAACGCACGATTACTTTACGGGACGGATTGATAGTTTCCGATAGAGCCAAAACGTCTTTGCCGGAAAATCCTGGGGAAAACTAAATGCGAACCCTACCACTACTTTATACCTGGTCGCGGCGGTTCCACTATCCGAAAACTGCGGAGTTTTTGTCGCTTTTCTCAGCCTGTTTGACTGCTTATAGTATTTGTTTGCTGCTAGGGGGAATAAAAGCGGCTTTCCGTCTAGGTATCTTTTGTCCCTCGGGAGCAGATTCTCAATGTGCCGGCTCGGTCCAAGACTTATTTTCGCTGCATGAATCGGATTTAGGGAACCAATTAGCAGACGTAGTAACCGTACTGTACGGATTAATGTTCGCCGCTGCGGTGATTCTGATTATTTTTCCTTTAACTATTTTGTGGTGGAATCGTTTAACCCTAGATGAACGCAGATTAGCTGAGTTATTAAATACTTTAGGAAAATTAGGGGCACCCTTTCACACCAGGTTGCTGGTATGTGCAGTATCGATGCTGATCTATGCGGGGTTGGGATGGCTTGGGGGAGTAGCGCTCTACTGTGCATCTGTACCGCTATTGGGAAATCTGAAACTATTAGGAATGCCTCTAGGCGGATTTAACCTAATCCCACCTATTAGCACAGTGATAATAGTTTTCTTAGTATTAGCCATAGTTCCTCTGATAAAAGCATTGAGCTTAACCCGTAAATACACTGGCATTCCTCGCTACTTACGCCCCCACAGCAGAGTCAGAGAACTGTCAGGGGTAACAATAGGATTAATAATTATTGGAGGCTGCCTGGTCTCGATTCCGGGGGTAGTGGTTATTCTCCCGCTAACTCCCCCGCTATTAGCAGGAGCGATATTCCTATTTTGTTCACTTTTCGCCTGGATTTTCGGAGTTTATTTTCCCGCAAAAGCCCTCTCTTTAGCGGTTTGGTCACTAAGTCGCACTCGCCACTTAAGTTTGCTTTTAGCAGTGCGAAATATCCGCCTCCACCCGCAAAGATACTGGATATCAATTACCCCGGTACTATCCTTAGCCCTAAGCTACCTACTAACTTTCATGTTCTTAACTATTTTTCCCTATCTTTGGAAAGGATCTAGCGAACCCATCCTCACCAGTTCCAGCGAAAGCGCCGGGGCTTGGCAGTCACTTTTAAGCAACGAGGGCGAGTTTTTTTCACTACTGCAAACCGATATTCGCAGCGGATGGCTTATTACCGCTGGTTTGGTAGCCGCCCTCACCTGTCTGTGTGTAGCGGTCAGTACCACTGCGGATAATGAGCAAAGCCGAACCCAAAAAGCCCTATTGCTCCAGTTAGGATGCCCGCCACGTACTATTCGAAGAGCAAAATGGTGGGAAATAATTTTGCCCTATATTTTCGGATTCAGCCAGCTAATCCTGGGGGTAATCCTATTCTTAACCTTACTGGTAGCTAGTGGCGGTTTAGGGGTAAGCGAAGAGGTACGAACAACCCTAAAGATTACCGCCCCGATGGCAGCCATGTTAGCGGTAAGTGTATTAGTGCAAATCGGGACGTTTATGGCACTTAACCGGAGCGGTAGGGTAGCTCAATCCCCTATGTCAGGTAGAGCTAGCTATAAGAAAAAATCATTGCCTAAGTGATGGTGAACCGGAAGAAAAGAAAATAACTTGTTAGATATAAATGGACAAACTAGAGAAAGAGCAGCCATGAGTCAAAATGGAAACTATCCGCAAATGCCGACCAATAGACGTTCTTTAGTGAGCTTAAAAGATGTTTACAAGATTTATCGGCAAGGAGACGTAGAAGTACGCGCCCTCAATGGGGTGAACGTGGATATTTACTCCGGTCAATTTACTGCCATCGTTGGGCCTTCCGGTTCTGGTAAATCAACTTTGCTGCATTGCCTAGCGGGACTAGATGCGGTTACCAGCGGACTGGTTACGGTTGCCGGGCAAAACCTGGCCGCTATGGACGACACTAAACTCACCAAATTTCGCCGCGACCATATCGGGTTTGTGTTTCAATCATTCAACCTAATCCCCACTTTAACGGCCGCAGAAAATATCCATCTGCCCGCGCTGCTATCGGGAAAGAAAACTGCTCCTGAATGGGAAAAACAGATTATCGAAATCTTGAATTTGCAAGACCGTCTAACCCATAAACCGGCAGAACTATCAGGGGGACAACAGCAGCGGGTAGCGGTAGCTCGCGCCCTGGTAGCCAAACCAGCCCTGCTGGTAGCTGACGAGCCCACGGGAAACCTGGACTCGTCCTCGTCAATGGAAGTGCTAAAACTGCTGCGGGAAGCAGTAGACAAGCTGGGACAAACCGTAGTGATGGTAACCCATGATGCCCGAGCCGCCTCGGTAGCTGACCGGGTACTGGTGGTACGCGACGGGCAAGTAACCCAAGAACTTAACCAACCCAGCCGCGAAGAACTGGCACAGGTGATCTAAATGTTGTTTTTAACAAAAGCAAACCTGAAAGCGCATAGCCGCCAATATGTAGCAACCGCCATCGCCATCATTATTTGCTGTGTTTTTATTTGCGGAGCCAGCAGTTTTGCCTCCGTAATGAGTTGGGTGATGGGGGTAGGAGAAACCCAATTCAACCAGAATACCCAGGTACAGATAACTAACGAGGGCGACCAATACGATACCGACAGCGGTGAGGCTGTTAAAGGTATCGTTGCCTGGGACAAAATCCCTGGTAACGACTATGAAGGTATTCTGAAAAAACAAGACGCTATCCGTAACTCAGTTGGTAAAGACCTTGACTTACAGCCGCTTTACTATCCGATGACGGTCACCACTATCAATGAGAAAACTGTTTATTTGGCTGGAACTGGGTTATTACCTGAAGGCTATTATCGTCCTCCCTTAGCTGAGGGACGCTACCCTAGTGGGCAAAATGAAATACTTTTGGGCGAAAGTTACCTGGAAAATGGCAAAACTAAAATCGGTGACCGGATTGAACTTAAAGTTGATGAGCTAGTAAACGGGGGATACACCGGGAAAGAGAAAACCATTCCGGTTACGATTACCGGCACTATTAAACAAGATGCCGCTATGAGAATCGGGAACCTGCCGGATGTTTATTACTCAGCCCAGCTAACCAAGCAGCTAAGCAGTTACGCAAAAGAATCACCCTCGAAAATCCTGGTAAACACCCAGCAAGATCCGAAAGCGGTAGTACAAAAACTCGGTAAATATCTAAATGACAATAAACTGCTATCCGAAGATGTCTGGGTAGTTACCGTAGAGGCGCTGCAAAAATCCTCCGCGAGCGGTGTAACGAAAACAATCGGGTTACAAGCTGCTTCCCTAGCTTTCCCGCTGCTAGCGGTGCTGGTATGTATTGGAATCGTTTCTGTAACTTTCCAGGTGGTTCTAGCTAGGCGGAGGCGAGAAACCGCGTTACTACGCTGCGTGGGGGCTACCGTTTCTCAAATCAGGCGTTCCGCATTTTCCGAATGCATTATGGTGGGCGTAATCGCTGCGCTTCTAGGAACTGCCTTAGGATGGACTGCCTCGATTGTGGTGGCAGTAGCAACCGGAATGATTGGATCATTTACCCAAGCGGTGCAAATAATCGGTTTCACCCCGGCAGTAGTATCGCTCTTAACCGGGATAATAGTGCCTTTGATTGGCGGAATGCGTCCCACCCTGGGACTAGCGAAAATCTTGCCGGTAGCTGCCTTGAACCCCATGGAGCTAAACAAAATGGGTAAGAAGAAACGCCACATTGTGCGCGGTGTATTCATGGGCCTGTTTAGCCTGACTGGGGTGGGGCTTTGGATAATCGCCTGGGTTAATAAAGGAAATAACAACGAAACAGATATGGCTATTTCCCTCACTTGCGCCCTGGGAGGATGCCTATTTATTTTCCTGGCAACCCTGCTAGCTTGCCGCAGTTTCCTACCGGCATTCACTGCCGCCCTAACTCGTCCTTTTGCAGCCCGTTCTGCGACTTTAAAACTAGCGGGAGAAAATGTAAAACGCGATCCTAATCGCACTGGGGCTACCGGGACTGCCCTGGTGTTAGGGGTAACCTTAATGGCAACGATTTTGGTAGGTACGCTATCTTTACAAAGCACAATCACTGACGAAGTAAACCGCCGTTATTCAGTGGATATGTCGCTAGTTGCCGTAAATGAATCCCACCAGATACCGGAGGCGATAACCAAGAAATTACCGAAACTTCAGAGCATAACTAAAGTTGCTTCCCTGCCCTCTCGGATTATCAAAGAGGCTCATGATGAAAACGGTAAACCGGTTCAACTGAACTTAGCACTCGAACGGGTAGAAGCTTACGAGGGTGAGAAAGAAGCAGCAAGCAGCTCGGCTCCGGATAAGGGGGAGGGCGAAACGGGAAACACCTCGGATGCGATTACCACCGATTCCGGCAACCAAAAGTCAGAAAAACGCTCAGTTTTAGCAGTCGGTTTGCCCGATAATCCCGAGGCGGTATTACGTCATCAGGTTAAAACTCCTCAGAAAGGTACCGCCTGGCTAATGACCGAGGACGAGAACAAGCTCCCCAAAAAGGTGACCTTAACTTTTGCTAGCGGACAGAAACTGACAGTAGCTTTAACGAAGGCTCCTAAAGAAAATCAAGCCTTCCCTAGCTCTACATTTGGCTCCTATCTGGTATTGTCACGAGCTGATTTAGACAGTATTACCCCCAGTGAAACCGGGAATAATCCGGCAGGCGTAATCCTCAAAATAAATATGGAAAAAACCCCTACCGAGATTTTGGAGGACATTCAGGAGCTATCAACCTTGGCTCCGGCAGATTCTGTAGCTGGAACTGGAGGAGTAATTATTACTTCCTCCATAAATCTGGTGCTAAAAATACTGATGACCATTCTGCTATCGCTATTAGGGGTGTCTGCTCTGGTTTCCCTGGTGGGGGTCGCGAATACTTTGAGTCTTTCAGTAGTTGATCGCAAACGCGAAAATGCTCTGCTCCGGGCTGTTGGTTTTACTCAAAAACAGATTCGCGCCATGCTGCTAACCGAGGGGACACTAATCGGATTAGGGGCGCTGATCGTAGGAATTGGGCTGTCGATACTGTTCTCGTGGTTCGTGATGCAATGTATGCCTTTCAACGGTTTCATAAGTCCGAAAGACATTCACCTGCAAATCCCGTGGCTCTGGTTAGGGATAATAATCCTGGTAACCGAAGGGTTCTGTTTCCTAGCCTCGGTGCTGCCCGGTCGCCAAGCCGCTAAAGCCAGCCCGGTAGCTGCTTTAGCTAGTGCTGACGAGTAGACAGCAGCAGATGGGTCAATAGACCGCTTGCACTTTGGGGGGGGGCGCTGCCTGGCAGCGCCCCCCAATAAAGTATCATCAGCTCAAATAGTATTTTAGGGCTAATATCCCCGGACAAATAAGTGCCGATTAGAAGCCAATTACCCCTAATCAACTAGCGAATCTACCCCAATCTCCAGGGCAAGCCGGTGGCTTTGACCTGGCTGCAGCAAAAGCGCATTTTCGCGTGCGTTTCCAAACTCAATTCCAGCAAATCGGTAAACTTCCTGGTCAGGAATATCGCTAAAATCTTTAATAAACCGATCCCACGGTGTCCACACGATAGTGGACTTAGACCCCGATTTCTTTAACCAAATCTTCCTCCCCCAAGCTGAATCACAAATTTCCAGGTTAGAAGCGGAATCATAAATCCGGTCAAATGACTGATTAAAAGTAATCGGCTGGTCTTCACTAGCTTTCTGGTCAGTTAAAGTATCTAAGAAAACTGCGTGTTCCAAACCGTGAAGCTCACACTGCCTTAAATCACTAAATCCCAGGTAGGTATGGAATACCGCCTCAAATGTGAACGGGTGATCATCGGTATTTACCGCCTCCAATATCAGCCGTAGAGTCTTACCCACCTCGATTGTTAGCTGTGCTGAAAAAGCATGGGGAAACAGCTTGTCACCTGCGTGGGACAGGCGATAGGTCAGCACTTTATAGCCAGCTTCAGCGCCTACGCCCGCTTGCTTACCCCCATTACCGGGCATTTGTGACGTACCTAAATCATTTCCTTGCCCACTTGGAAGTTGCACCGCCGCACTTGAGGCAGTATCAACCTGCTCCCAAACAGTAGTTTTCGCAAAACCGTGATTACCGGCTGCACCTGCCGGGGCTGCCAGCGAAAACCTGGGATTGCCGAACCAGGGCAAACAAATCGGGATTCCTCCCCGCACGGTAGTGTCCCCCGCAAAACTAGCTTGGGGAGACAGCCAAACAACTGGATTTTGACCCCGCGGAGTCCAAGAAAGCACCTGCGCCCCAAAATCAGTAATTTCAGCTAGCGAGTATTCAGTGTCAATCTGCTGTACCTGGATTTGATTATCACTTGCCATAAGGCAAGCATATATTCAAAACCTTTAGTCAGCGCCGCAAACCAGATTAACGGCTGTATCCCGCCATTTCTTCCAGGCGCGCAATCCGCTCATTCATAGGAGGATGGGTAGAAAACAAATGCTTAATCCCCTTCCCGCGGAAAGGATTAGCAATCATCATGAAACCAACCTTCTCGGTTTGCGGATTACTCTGCAGAGGACGCGCCACCGTTCCCGCCTCTAGTTTCTTTAGGGCACTGGCTAAAGCTAACGGATCTTGCGCAAGCTCGGCACCGGTCTCATCTGCGTCAAACTCACGTGTCCTAGAAATAGCCATTTGGGTAAACATCGAGGCAATCGGGGCTAGCAACATCAAAAGCACCAGCGCTACCCCGCTAAGCGGGTTATTGTCACTGTCGCGACGCCCTCCTCCAAAGAAAAATAGCATTTGCGCTACCGAAGTAATCAAACCGCCAATGGCTGAGGCCACCGAAGAGGTCAAAATATCGCGGTTATAGACGTGCATTAACTCGTGTGCCAAAACCCCGCGAAGCTCGCGCTCGTCAAGGAGCTGTAAAATCCCCTCGGTACAACAAACCGCTGCATTTTGGGGGTTACGTCCCGTAGCAAAGGCATTAGGAGCCGAAGTAGGAGCAATATACATTCGAGGAACCGGCTGACCAGCAGTTTGCGAAAGCTCAGTAACAATCCGCACTATTTGCGGATATTTCCCCGGATCCACCGGGTAGGCGTTCATAGACTTAATCGCAATCTTGTCTGAATTCCAGTAGCTATAAAACGTTGAAATCAACCCGATAGCCGCAAAAATCCAGATAAAAGCAGAACTGCCGGTACCGTAAGCAATCAGATAGCCAACTAGCAGCAGCAACGCCCACATTACGGTGAAAAGCAGCCCAGTTTTCAAGCTATTACTAATGCGTTTATTGCTCATTTATCCCTCCTGATTACCCCGCAATCTAGCAACTGAGACTGCACAAATACTGACAAATTCCTGTCAAAGACCTGCAACTTCACCAGCGGTGAAAAGGCAGGTGAGCTAGCTATTCGCCGTCCTTACCGATTAAATCTTCCGGAACGGTTTCCCCGCGAGAAATCGCGCTCATAGCTTTACGGGAAACTACCTTGACTCGTTCGCGCGCGCCACGGCCGCCCTCGACCTCGCCAAAGTCTGCGCCCAGCTGCTTTTCGTATTCGTCCAACAGCTCCCAACCATGCCAGGTAGAGAAAGGAACTCCCCGCTGCTTAAGCAGCTCAATCATGGCATCGTGCCCCACCGCTTTCCCGGTAGCCACTAGCTTGCCAGCTTCCGCGTCCTCTACCAGGTGGGCGATAGTTTGCTGCGCATCAGACTTGGTAGACCCAATCAGTCCCACCGGGCCGCGCTTTACCCAACCGGTAGCGTAAATCCCGTTCAAAGGAGTTCCCTCCAAATCGGTGACCCGTCCTTCCTGATTGGGGATTACTCCCCGACGCTCATCGAAAGGCAAGCCCGCAATCGGGGAAGAGAAATATCCCACCGCGCGATAAACCGCCTGTACCGGGGTTTCCCGCAGCTCGCCAGTCCCCGAAACTGTTCCGTCCCCGTTCAGCTGGGTACGTTCGGTAACCAGGGCGCGCACATGCCCGTCCTCATCAGCTAAAATCTCTTTAGGAGCCGAGAATAAATGCAGGTGGATACGACGATCAGCATCCCTATCGTCCTCGTCCATGGCGTAATTAATTAAGGTATCAACCACCATTTTGGTTTGTTTAGAAGCCGCAATCGCCTGCTCCGAGCCTTCGTCAAACTCGAAATCTTCCTCGGAAACAATAACTTTTACTCCCGGCTGTTGCCCGAGTTCGCGCAGTTCCAAGGGGGTGAACTTCACCTGAGCCGGCCCGCGCCGCCCGAAAACATGTACATCGGTTATCGGGGATTTATAGAGCTCTTTCGCCACGTTCTGAGGAATCTCAGTTTTGAGCATATCGGCAGGGTGTTTCGCCATTACCCGCGCAATATCGAGGGCGACATTCCCGACCCCGATAACCGCGACCTCTTTCGCTTCTAAGGGCCAAAAACGCGGGTAATCCGGGTTGCCGTCATACCAAGAAACAAAATCGGCAGCCCCATAACACTCCGGCAAATCCTGACCGGGCAAATCAATCGGTTTATCCCGGTCAGACCCGGTAGCGAAAATAATCGCATCATAGTGTTCATGCAGGTCATCGACAGTAATATCGGCATCCTCGCCACCAACATTGACATTTGCCAGCAGACGGATATCGCCGCGCTGCAAAATCTTGTAAAGGGCAGTAATAATGGCGCGAATCCGGGGATGATCAGGCGCCACCCCATACCGAACCAACCCATAGGGTGCAGGCAGACGCTCAAAAAGGTCAATCTCAACATTAAGACCAGATTTGGACAAAATATCAGAAGCATAGATACCGGCGGGGCCGGCTCCAACTACAGCGACACTAAGCGGACGGTCAGACACTAAAACCCTTCCTTTTACATACTCAATCTGGCGGCGCCACCTTTTAGCACCTAAAACCTCAAATTATTCTAGCTGCAAATAACGGCTATCTCGCATTTTATTGAGCGGTCTCACACAATGGTTCAGCCATCTCCGGCAGACGCGAGCACAGAAAGCAACGGCGAAGAAACGGGCAAGCCCTATTTTGAACATAAGTAGCACCTAACTCACACAATAAAAGCAAAGCTGCCCCAAGTAATGATGCATGGGAGACAATAGGGATATTAAAGGAGGAAACAAATGACTACACGGAGAATTCCGCGCAGGCCCGCAATGCTAGATGCCGAGCAGGCAGAAAATATTCCCGGTGCCGAGGACGGGGCTCGCTCCTCAGAGGTAGCTCACCTGGTAGCGCAAACTCTGCTGGGGATAGAAAAAGACAGTGACCAGAATGTTCAACACTTGCGTGAACTGCTGGAATCTGGCGGGGTAGATACGGTCAGTGAACTGTGGTCAGCCTCGCCAGCCAATACTTTGCCCGGAACGCTTTGGCGGCTTTACTTGGTGTATCAATGGTATTTACGTGACCCTAAGCTGGTAAATGAACGCTTCCAGCAGGGCCTAAGCGCCCTAAAGATTGGGGAAACTGCTCCTGTCGAGCGGTCCGAAAAATCGGTGTCCACCCTCATGGCGGAGCTAGCAGCGCTTTGGCAAGCAAAAACCTCAATAACGGGTCTAGGACACCTACTAGATAAGGTTGCAGATTTCCTGCACGTACTGGCAAGTGGGGTCAGCGCGGAATGGATTAAAGATGCCCGGGACGAACTGGCCGATCCGGTAACCTTGCGCCCCCAGGCGTTACTACAAACCGCGAGCGACCTTAAGCTATCGGCACGTATAGCCAAGGCAAATCGCCTAGACTAGAAATAAATCTACCCAAACTACCGCAGCTAAAGTCACCAGTTTTTAGAAGGGATTGGCATGGACGGCAAACAGGAAACTGGCAACAGAACAGAACCGAAAGTGCGTAAAGCCAAAATTAAAGAGGACGCGCAAGGCGACCCCCAGGTGGTACCTTCACCTGCCGATATTGCCCGGGTTTATAAAGAAAATCCGCAAACTGAACCGGTAGCGCAGGTAGACCGGCAAGCGGCACAATCCAATTTTGAGACTGCCACCGCCGATGAGCTGATCTCTTCAAAGATTTCTCCTGAACAGTTTCCCGGCACCGATTATGAGGACGCTGACTACGCCCTCCCCGATAAAAAATCTCCGTTTATAGGGGGGCAAAAGGTCGATAAATCCGGTAAGCCTTCTGCCTCGGAAAATAACGCTGGCAAACCAGCTAGCGAAAAGGAAGCCAAGACCGGGAAACCGGAAGCTGCTGGTAAACCCGGTGATTCCCCAGTAAAAACCAAATCTAAGACACAAAAGCATTCCGATACAGAAGCATTAGCGGCAGGTCACGCCCAAACCGATGGACCCGAAGATCTTTCCCAAATCAGCCCCTCCACTTTGCGAGAGGCTCCCGGGATGGACAAACTCGCGCAAGCCGGTCCCCTCGGTCAAGACAAACCCCTACCCAAGGGACGTTTCGGAGACAGGGAACTATCTTGGATGCAGTTCAACCAGCGGGTATTAGAACAGGCAGAGGACGAGCGGCTCCCAATCTTAGAGCGAGCCTGGTTTACTACGATTTTCTCTTCCAATCTTGACGAGTTCTATATGGTGCGCGTGGCAGGGCTCAAACGCCGCATTGCCGCCGGAATTGCCCGCACCGCCGCCTCCGGTCTTACCCCCCGGCAGGTGCTTGATTTGGTGACTGAACGCGCCCAAGTCTTGTGTGCTCGGCAAGCCGATTTTGTGCAAAACACTTTGCTTGGCGAACTGGAAAAAGTGGGGATAAAACTGCGGCGTTGGAATGACCTTTCCCCGGAGCAACAAGATTTTCTGCATGGGTATTTTCGTCGCCAGATTTTCCCGATTCTGACCCCGTTGGCGGTAGACCCTTCGCATCCTTTCCCCTATATTTCTGGTTTATCAGTAAATTTGGCGGTGGTGCTGCGTAACCCGCTAACTGGAAAGCAGCATTTTGCCCGGGTGAAGATCCCGGAGAGTCTACCCCGCCTAATCTGCGTGGAACAGGCAATTGACCAGGTAAGCCCCGAGGACGCCCTCGACACTAAAGGACAAGTCACTTTCGTTACCTTAGAGGATGTGATTGGTCCGCACCTCGACCACCTGTTCCCGGGAATGGAAATCTTGGAACACCACGTGTTCCGCCTGACCCGCAACGAGGATTTGGAAGTCGAAGAGGATGATGCCGAGAACCTGCTGACCGCGATGGAACAAGAGCTGTTGCGGCGACGTTTCGGTCCGGCGGTGCGCCTTGAGGTAGCAAAGGGAATCTCGCGACCGGTACTCGATTTCCTGGTTGCCAAACTGGAAATTGGGATGGAGGACGTGTTTTCTCTTCCAGAACCGATTGATCTGCGCTGCCTGAATGAACTGCATGATTTGGATTTACCGCAGTTTAAGTACCGGAAGTTCGTTCCGGCCACGGCGGCAGGTCTTGCGGAAGTAGAATCTGCCAGCCCCACCGATATTTTCGCGATGATTCGCAGTCACGATGTGCTTTTGCATCACCCCTATGATTCTTTCTCTACTTCGGTGCAGCAGTTCGTAACCTACGCCGCCAGGGATCCCAAAGTGCGTTCCTTAAAGCAGACCCTCTACCGCACGTCCTCGGATTCACCGATTGTGTCTGCCCTGATAGAGGCGGCACAAAACGGGAAACAGGTGTTGGCGATTGTAGAAATCAAGGCTCGTTTTGACGAGGACGCCAACATTTCCTGGGCGCGTAAACTTGAACGCGCCGGGGTGCACGTGGTGTATGGCATGGTGGGGCTGAAGACCCACTGCAAACTGTCGATGGTGGTGCGCGAAGAAGCCGACGGGCTGCGCCGTTACTGTCACGTAGGTACCGGAAATTATCACCCCAAGACGGCTCGCGGATACGAGGATTTAGGGCTTCTAACCTGCGATAAAGAGGTGGCGCAGGATTTAACGCGCCTGTTTAATCAGCTATCCGGTTATGCGCCCCGCACTTCCTTCCATCATTTGTTGGTGGCTCCCCGCTCGATTCGTCCGGGAGTTATTGAACGGATTGAACGGGAAGTAGAAAACCATCGTAAAGGTCTGCCTGCCTATATCGGAATCAAGGTAAATTCCCTGGTAGACGAAGCGGTTACGGATGCACTGTATCGTGCCAGCCAGGCGGGCGTACCGATAGATATTGTGGTGCGCGGGATTTGTACGATTCGTTCCGGGGTGCGCGGCCTGTCGGAGAATATCCGGGTGCGTTCTATTTTGGGGCGCTTCCTGGAGCATTCGCGTATTTATGCTTTTGAAAATGGGGGACAGCCGGAAGTTTGGATTGGGTCTGCTGACCTGATGCACCGCAATCTGGATCGCCGGGTAGAGGCTTTGATTAGAATCAAAGATTCCGATATGACCGCGGAACTTATGGATTTAGTTAAACTTGAGGCTTCACCAGAGGTTTCGTCTTGGCATTTACGTAGGGACGGAACTTGGCGGCGACATATTGAAGCCAAGGACGGCTCGGCGCTGATGGATATCCAAGAGTATCTAATCAATAAAGCTAATTCGCGAATGAAAGGACGCTAGAGGCTAGGTGTTTACCTAACTTCTCACGTTAAAACAGTTTTACCTTAGTAACCTGGGGTAATGACCTTACACGTAATTTGTTAGACAATGGGAACAGATTACGAGAAAGGCAAGTGGCTATAATGACGGCTCGACCTAAGCCACCGCATATGCGGATAGTACGCTCCGCGGGCGCATTAGTATGGCGTCTGCGAGAGGGAGCCAGCCCAATTCCCGGTACTTCCATTCCCCGGGAGCGTCAAGATATAGAGGTTTTGATAGTGCATCGACCTCGCTACGATGACTGGTCATGGCCAAAGGGCAAACGCGAACCTGGGGAAGCTATCCCCGCAACGGCGGTACGGGAAGTAGAAGAGGAAACCGGCGTCCCGATTCGCCTGGGAGCCCCACTTACGACGCAGAGGTATCGTTTAGGCGCGGGAGTTACGAAGGAAGTTCACTATTGGGTAGGTTTTCCTGATGTGGCAACGGAAACTTTGCGGGCACGACCGCTAGCTCCTCTTGCCTCTTCCAGCGAGATTGATAAATGCGAATGGGTGGGTTCCCGTAAAGCCATGAAGCTGCTTACGCGGCGAGGCGATCGACGCCTCCTAGAGGAACTTTTAACCCGCTTAGCTGATAACACCCTCCAAACTCGCACTTTAGCTATTTTGCGTCACGCAAAAGCCGCTAAACGAGCCTGTTGGGAGGGTAGCGAAATGACCCGCCCGCTTTCCAGGCGGGGCTCATCTCAAGTTTTGCGGTTAATCCCGGTACTTTCGGCGCTGGGAATTAACCGGATTATTACTTCTCCTTGGCGGCGTTGCGTTGCCACGGTCGCTCCTTATGCCACTTTGTCGGGCACCCCCTTAAAAACTGAGGCTTCATTCACCGAGGACGCTTACCGTGATGACTGCGCAAATATGCGTTCAATGGTGCGCGAACTGCTTCACGAACAACCGCAACAACCGCAAAGCCCGGTGGCTTTGTGTGTTCACCGCCCCACTATTCCGGGGATTATTGGCGAGTTGGCTCCGCTGACCCCTAATCATTTGGGCAGGTTGCTACCCCAACGCGATCCCTATTTGAAATCTGCGCGAATGCTAATTGTTCATTTGGCTGACTATCCTCAGCCGCGAGTGGTGAGCCTCGAAGAATTCAGCCTGGATTAGGCGATTTAGCCATACTTACCAGCATTTTTAGCAAGTAGTTAGACTGGAGATATGAGCGATTCCTTTAGCGTGCCCAGCCATGATTGCCCGTCTACGCCCGCTGCTATGCAGGCTGAGGCTGATGGTGAGGGCGCGTCCTCGCCGGTCGGTAACGGTGACCATTTAGTACCGGCTATTCTTCCCCGAGTGGGAATAGGTACTGATGTGCATGCTTTTGCTGATTCTAACGATGCTGATAATGCTGCGCGTCCTTGTATGGTTGCGGGGCTTTCTTGGCCGGGCGAACCCCCTCTTAAGGGTCATTCGGATGCAGATGTGGCTGCTCATGCCCTTTGTGACGCTATTTTGTCGGCTGCCGGTCAAGGCGATTTGGGTACTCATTTTGGTACTGACCGTCCCGAGTGGCAGGGTGCTTCTGGTAAGCAGCTACTGGAAGCCACTATGGAGATTATTCATCAGGCCGGGTGGGGCCTGGGAAACGCCGCAGTTCAGGTGATTGCGAACCACCCGCGGATGGGGCAGCGTTATGACCAGGCTCGTGCGATTTTAGAAGAGGCAGTGGGGGCTCCGGTCTCTGTTTCGGCTACTACCTCGGATTATCTGGGATTCACTGGGCGAGGCGAGGGCGCGGCGGCGGTTGCTACCGCTTTGGTTTACCCTTTGGGGCGTAGCTAGCCAAAAGTTCTAGGACGTAGCTAACTAAATTTGGGTAAGGGTCAGCAGCTCAGTTACCAAGGATAGGTTTTAAGTAGCAAAAATATCTTGCCCAGCAGCATTTAATGTGCATTACACCATACAATACAGGGCTTTAGTCCCAGATTAATTTATGATTTCCATTCAGACATTAAACTCTATCTAAACCTTTATTTTTCTGGGATTTTACCCCATACCGTGAAAAAAGGATTACATCGTCTCATATACCTAAAGTCCCGGGGTATATTGTGATTAGCTTGACATCAAGATATTATATTTGCAATCAGAACTGTCGGCACAACCCCAATGGAGAGCAAATGATGAACACATTCTCAACATTAGTGATGCCCACTGTTGGTGCAGCAGATTTTATTAGCAGCGGAAACACCAGCGGAATCGCCATTGCAATGGTTATCTACTTCGTAGCCATGATTCTGATTGGCATCTACGGTTACACCCGCACCCAAACCATGGATGACTTCATGGTTGGCGGGCGCTCCCTACCCCCCCTAGTCGCCGCCCTCTCTGCCGGAGCCGCAGATATGTCCGGGTGGTTAATGATGGGACTACCCGGCGCTCTTTACCTTACCGGTCTGGTGGAATCCTGGATAGCTATCGGGCTGCTGATTGGTTCTTGGTGCGCCTGGAAATGGGTAGCACCGCGATTACGCTCCTATTCACAAGTTGCCGGGGACTCAATTACCGTTCCCTCATTTATGTCAGCTCGCCTTAAAGACGACAAATACATTCTGCAACTGGTAGCCGGAGTTATTATTCTTTTCTTCTTCACCATCTACGTTGCTAGTGGCATGGTTTCCGGCGGAGTATTCTTTGAATCCATCTTCCACGTGAACTACCACGTAGGCATGGTAATCGTAGCCGGAGTAGTAATTCTTTACACCCTGGTAGGCGGATTCCTGGCGGTATCGTGGACCGACATGGTACAGGGCATTATGATGCTAGTCGCTCTCTTACTGGTTCCAATATTTGGTCTGGTAGCGCTAGGCGGATTAGGAGTAATGACCGACACCCTCAACGGCTTAGAGGGTCATATGTTCTCCATGATTGGCGATGGCGCAGCCGGAAAACTCTCGATTCTAAACGGGCTAGCCTGGGGGCTAGGCTATGTTGGAATGCCGCATGTCATCGTGCGCTACATGGCACTGCGCTCCCCCAAAGAAGCAGTAGCAGCTCGTCGCCTCGGCATCGGATGGATGTTCCTGTGTGTATTAGGCGCAACCATGACCGCTCTAATCGGGCGCGCCCTCACCGAAAACGGTCTCGCCGGAATCAAAGACGCCCTAGATAAGGTAAAAATCAACCCGCAAGAAAGCATTTACCTGGTAATGGGGGAAAAGCTCTTCCCCGCCATCCTTGCCGGTTTTATGCTGGCCGCTATTTTAGCTGCCGTCATGTCCACCGTTTCTTCCCAGCTACTGGTGACCTCCTCGGCAGTAGTAGAAGACATTTACCGGGGCATCAAGAAACGGCGCTTGCTGGGAGCCAAGGGTATCAACGCCGGACGGATGGTAGTGTTAGCGATTTCCGTAATCGCCGCTTTCTTTGCCTGGTTCCGCACCGACTCGATTCTAGGGCTAGTAGCTTTCGCCTGGGCAGGTTTTGGGGCAGCATTTGGACCGGTAATCATACTCAGCCTCTACTGGCGCAAATACACCTGGCAAGGAGCCGCGGCCGGAATGGCAGTCGGCGCAATTACCGTAGCTATCTGGGGTAACCTACCGGATAACGTACCGATGTTCTTCCAGGTCTACGAGATTCTGCCCGGATTCTTACTGAATCTGCTGGTTTCCTGGCTGATATCGCTAGCAACCTATAAACCGAATCAAGAAATCGACGAAGAGTTCAATCTTGCGGTTAGACTCGCGCACGCTAATCAAGATGAAATTAACTCTGCCCTTGCAGGGAAAACTGTCACCCCCGTGACCACTGTGCCATTCGCTGAGGTAGAGGGCGACGTGCAGATTAGAACAAAAAATACAACTAAATAAAAAATAGGGACATAGGAAAGAAGTCCCTAAAATCGGGGTACACTTCCTCGCATCTAGTGTTACCTTGAACATATAAGTGCGTAGCGGGTCGAGCAACCAGCAAGCTCGAGTCGCTACGCCTTAGGTGCGATTGATACCTAGTAAAAACTCTTTCCTAAGAAAGGACTAAAACAAATGTCTAAAAGCGTGGCTCCCCCCAAAGCTGGCGGGGAAACCGGCGACTGCCGTCACCTTGCAGATCTGGCGGTTGCTCGCGCCCAAAAATGGGTGCGAGAATCCGAGAAATACCCAGAAGATCGGGCAGCAAAACTCCTCTCCCAGGTACTTGAAGACCAGACTGGTTTGGACTTTACGGTTGCCTTTGTAGATGGAGTAATTCGCCCTGAAGATATTAAGGTTGCCGCCGAGGAGCTTAACCGCCTCGCGTCCTCTTCCATAGGGTTCTTACCCTGGTATCTGCGCCTACCTTTCAAGATAGGTGGTGCTATGGCACCGCTGCTACCCAATCTGGTTATCCCCATTACTCGCAGCGTGTTCGCGAAACTGGTTGGGGATTTGGTGCTCGACGTTTCCGATTCCAAACTTGGTCCGGCAATCGAACGACTAAAACAGGGTGGCGCCAGGCTAAATATGAACCTGCTGGGAGAGGCGATTCTCGGTGATGAGGAAGCTGAAAAACGGCTAACTGACACTATGGCGCTGTTAGAGCGCCCAGATGTAGATTACGTATCCCTGAAAGTATCGGCAGTTACCGGTCCGCACAATCCCTGGGCTTACGACCATGTGGTAGACAGGGCGGTAAACGCCCTCTTGCCGCTATATCGGCGCGCTAACTCCTATGACCAGAAAAAATTCATCAACCTGGACATGGAGGAATACAAAGACCTCCATATGACCATTGATGTATTCAAGAAGATTCTGGAAACTCCCGGGCTTGAAAAGCTCGAGGCCGGCATCGTGTTACAGGCTTACCTGCCCGACGCCCTCCCCGCAATGCAGAACCTGCAAGAATGGGCAGCTAAGCGCGTAGCTAGCGGAGGCGGGCGGATTAAGGTTCGCGTTGTAAAGGGCGCAAACCTTTCCATGGAGACGGTAGAGTCGCGTGAACGCGGCTGGAAACTCACCACCCAAAAGAGCAAGCAAGATACCGACTCTAACTACATGAAAGTGCTCGACTATGCCCTAACTAAAGAGCACACGCGCAACATCAAAATCGGGGTAGCAGGTATGAACCTGTTCACCGTAGGTTTTGCCTATGAACTGGCTAAAGAACGCGGGGTGTTGGACTGCGGCGGGGTAGAGTTCGAAATGCTTTCCGGAATGGCTTCCCCCCAATCAAAGGCAGTTGCCGAAGATACCGGTCACCTCCTGTTCTATGTGCCGGTAGTTAATCCGGAAGAATACGATGTGGCAATCGCCTACCTGGTGCGGAGGCTAGAAGAAAACTCCTTGGAACAAAACTTCATGTCCGATATTTTCGATTTGGACGATGCTGACGTTTTACACAAGGAAGAGCAGCGTTTCCGCCGCGCCCTAGATAGGGTGCATGAAGTGGAAGTCGGTCCAGTTCGCCACCAAGACAGGTGCAGCGAGAGTGCCGAAGATATTAAATCTTTCGTACAAAAGGACGGGGAGTGGACTTTTGAAAACACCCCGGATTCTGACCCTTCGCTACCTGCAAATATCGAGTGGGCACGCCAAATTATTAAAGCTATCCCCGATTGTCAGCTTGGGATTAAAGAGGTCGAAGAAGCCACCGTTTCCGATGCTAAGGTGCTCGATCAAATGCTGGCTGGGGCAGAGGCAGCCGCGAAAGTCTGGGCGGCACGTCCCGCCAAGGAAAGATCCGAGATTATTCACCGCGTGGGCATAGGGCTCAGCGAAAATCGTGCCCAGCTGATGGAAATCGCGGCCGCTGAATGTGGCAAAGCCCTAGATGGCGGCGATATCGAGGTATCGGAGGCCGTAGACTTCTGCCACTATTACGCTCAGCAGTGCCTAGAGCTAGAACAGCAAGCAGGAGCCAAGTTCCAGCCGGCACGGGTAACGGTTTCTACCCCGCCCTGGAACTTCCCGATTGCTATTCCGACTGGTTCCACCGTTTCGGCGTTGGCAGCAGGTTCAGCGGTAATCTTCAAACCGGCTAAAGAAGCTGCTCGTACCGGCGCGCTGCTTGCCAAGATAATGTGGGAAGCTGGGGTTCCACGAGAGGTTCTGCATTTTGTCCAACTAGGTAACCGTGACCTCGGCAAGAATCTAATGGCTGATAAACGGGTAGATCGAGTTATTTTGACTGGTTCTATCGACACTGCGAAGATGTTCCGTTCTTGGGATAACAATATGGGCTTGCTGGCTGAAACCTCCGGCAAGAACGCAATTATTGTTACTCCCTCAGCGGATTTGGATTTGGCGGTTAAAGATATTATTAACTCCGCGTTTAGCCACTGCGGGCAAAAATGTTCGGCTTCTTCGCTGGCTATTTTGGTCGGTTCAGTAGGTTATTCCGAGCGGGTACATCGCCAGCTACTTGACGGCGTGCGCTCGCTGGTGGTGGACTATCCCACCAATCCCGCCAGCCAGACCGGCTCCCTATGTACCCCGGCAAAAGGAAAGCTGCTGCGCGGCCTAACCACTTTGGGACCGGGCGAGCATTGGGCGTTAAAACCCAAGCAGCTAGATGAATCCGGGAAACTGTGGACTCCGGGCATTCGCGCAGGGGTACAGCCGGGCAGTGAATACCACCTCACCGAGTATTTCGGCCCGATTCTGGGGATTATCCGCTGCGACACCCTGGAAGAAGCTATCGAGATTCAAAACGCCACCGACTATGGTTTGACCGCCGGTTTGCACTCTTTGGATGCCGATGAAATCAACCTCTGGCTAGACCGGGTACAGGCCGGTAACGTCTACGTCAATCGTGGTATTACCGGCGCTATCGTGCGCCGTCAGCCCTTCGGAGGGTGGAAGAACTCCGCAATTGGGGCAGGTACGAAAGCCGGCGGTCCGTCCTATCTGTATGGTTTGGGCGAGTGGGAAGCCGACGGGATTCCGGAAAACGAGGGCGTAGAGCTACGTAACCGCGCCCTGGTAGAGGCCGCGAAAGTGGCGCGCTCCCTCGACTCTAATAAAGAGTTCGTGATGGCTTCGCTGCGCTCTTCACAACAGGCTCTAGACAGCGAGTTCGCTATCGGACATGACCCTTCAGATTTGCGGGTAGAGCGTAACGTGCTGCGTTACTGTGCGCTGCCGGTCTTGATTCGTCTATCCGAGGGCGAGGACGCTTCTCAAGTGTTAATGCTGGCGGCTGCGGGTCGCGCCGTTGGTTCTCAAGTGGCGGTATCAATGCCGCAGGAACCAGATTCAGCTCTGCTCCAGTACCTGCGAGTACAGCATATTGATTACGAGGTCGAGTCTGACCAGTCTTTCCGTGACCGTTTGCCCGCTTGGGCTGCCGGTGCCGGTCTGGACGCACGGATTCGCCTGATTGGTGGAGATGTTAAAGCCGTAAATGAAGCGATTAGTGGCAATGTGAATGTGGCGGTCTGGTCGCATCCGGTTACTGCTTGCGGACGTGTAGAAATGATTCCATTTGTACGTGAACAGGCAGTAGCCTTCACTAACCACCGTTTCGGTAACCACACTCCCCTGTCAGAGCAGGTGAAAATCTAGCGGCTCGCTAGGTCTATAACTAAATAAGTACTTTGTGGGGGTTGGGAAGTATTTCCCAACCCCCACAACAGCTTTCATAAAACGCTTTCCAGCATTCCGTCCGCAACCCCATTTGGGTATTAGCCCGAAGTTCCGGCGCGGGCGAACGCTCAACCCGCGTTCGCTACCTCCCCGCGCCAGCCCTCACGGGTTCGAGCCCCCAAGCTTATAAAGTGTTGAAGCCCCAGGTTTGTCCTGGGGCTTCAATTTAGTGCCAGTAATCCCTA
Organism: uncultured Urmitella sp.; assembly: GCA_902468275.1. Lineage (GTDB taxonomy): Bacteria > Actinomycetota > Actinomycetes > Actinomycetales > Actinomycetaceae > Varibaculum. Next base: position 23,528 of record CABQYA010000005.1, read on the forward strand.
ACGGGATTACGCACGATTTCGTCATCCTCACTAATAAAAAAGCCCAAACAGCTTTTCACCGTTCGGGTTCACCGTGCTAGCAACACTTCGTGTTGCGCCAACGAAGTGGAGCTAGCGGGGCTCGGCGGTGCTACGCACCAGCAACGGTTTTCGGAGCACAGCCCCCGAAAACCACTGGCGCGGGCGAACGCTCAACCCGCGTTCGCTACCTCCCCGCGCCAGCCCTCACGGGTTCGAGTCCCTCAGCTTAAAACACTGATGCCCCGGCACAAGACCGGGGCATCTAGTTAGTGCCAGTAATCCCTAACGGGATTACGCACGATTTCGTCGTCCTCACTAATAAAAAAGCCCAAACGGCTTTTTCACCGTTCGGACTCCTCATCGTGGAGCTAGCGGGGCTCGAACCCGCGACCCTCTGCTTGCAAAGCAGATGCGCTACCAGCTGCGCCATAGCCCCTTAAGGGAAGCTGGAAATCCCGCTTACAGGTATTTCCAAACTCCAGCATCGGTGCGTAAGTCATTTGCTGCATTAATCCCCCAGGCTAAAACCACCACTATAAACAGCAGTTTCATGATTCTTTTCAAAATCTACCTACCTGGTTGATTGCCGAAACAAATCCCTTTCGCAGTGGGCCTAGCTGGGCTCGAACCAGCGACCTCAGTCTTATCAGGACTGCGCTCTAACCAACTGAGCTATAGGCCCATAATGTCCATCCGTGAACACCATTGCAGATTACAACATTCCTAACCCGGCTTTCAAACCCGGCATAGGTGCGTTTTGTCACGCCCTCGTCTAGAGCGTCACCCAACCCGGAAAACGTTAGAAATGCTCGTAAAACTACTCGTCCGTCAGCGACAATTTCACTCCGCCAACCAGCGAAGTCGCCAAGTTATAAATCAAAGCCCCCACGGTACAGAACGCAGTAACCAAAATTACGTTCGACACCGCGATAATAGTGCTCATTGCCATAACCCGCGGCAGACGCAGATAATCAATCATGGAGGCAATCGAACCGGTGGGATCAATATCGTTAATAAAGTTCTCCACCGAGCTAAACACATTCATCGAATTCAGCATCAGCCACACCAGCAAACCCGCCAGCACCATGGCAATCCCCAAAGCTACTGACAGCAAAAACGAAACTTTCATCACCGTCCACGGGTCAATGCGGGAAACTACCAGCGAGATTTGGCGCGGTTGATATTCCCCAACCTTTGATGAGGACGCCTCATCCTGTCTCGACTCTCCCCCCTGGACAGTGGTGGCAGTATCAGCACTCGACACGCCCTTATTAGCCTGCGGAATCGAGGAGCGTACCCCTGTATCTTTTCCAGGTTTCTTGGGTTTCTTAACCGCCGGTTTCAAGGATTCTTGTTCCCCTACTTCCTCTAGCTCCGAAGATTCCCCGATAGTCGCACTTATTTCGGAGCGTTCGCCCTCACCGTTATCTAGCTCAGCTAACTCTGCCCGGTCGGTTAGAGGTTTACTATCATCGGTTTTCCCATCAGTAGAATCCGAATCAACCTGCGATGATTCCACGTCCGGGTAGAGATTTTCCTCGCTCTGCTCTAGGCGAGTCTTATCTTGATCTTTATTATCTGTTGTCATTGATTAGCCTCTCGCTAGAGCTCGCTGGTTTCGGTTTCCAGTGCGGACACTGCCTGATTCAGTTCCTCAGACTGCGCCTCATCAGATTCACTATCTTCTGTCTTCTCATTATTTAACGCCACAGCCAAGACCGCATCCCCTTTCGCGGGACGAGTGAAAATTACCCCCTGGGTGTTGCGACCGGTACGCGGAACCTCATCCACCCGAGAACGCTGAACCTTGCCGGACTGCATAATCACCATGACTTCATCATCGTCATTAACAATTAACGCTCCCACCAGGTCACCGCGCTCAGCCACCAGGTTCGCAACTTTTATTCCCAGACCGCCACGCCCCTGGACACGGTATTCATCTACCGAGGTTCGTTTCGCGTATCCGCCCTCGGTTACCACCAAAAGGTCACTGTCGGGGCGGGTAACGGTCATTGCTAACAGATGGTCGCCCTCACGGAACTTCATACCTCGCACCCCGGAGGTGGCGCGACCAGTAGGACGCAAAGCCTCATCACTAGCTAAGAACCGCAGCGATTGTCCCCTATGCGAAACCAGCAGCAGTTCATCGTCACCATTAACCAGTTCGGCAGAAACTACCTCGTCAGGGGCACCATCTTCCATTTCCCGCAGGTTGATTGCAATCAAACCTCCGGTACGGTTGGAATCGTATTCGGTAAAGCGAGTCTTTTTCACTAGCCCTGAGCGGGTGGCCAAAGCCAAATACTCGGCCTCATCATAGGAGCTGAACGCTAGTACCTGCGCGATTTTTTCCTCTGGTTGGAACGCCAACAGGTTAGCTACGTGCTGCCCCTTGGAGTCACGTCCTCCCTCGGGTAGTTCATAGGCTTTCGCCCGGTAAACCCGGCCCTTATTAGTAAAGAATGCTAGCCAGTGATGCGTGGTAGTAGTAAAGAAATGATCAACTACGTCATCTTCGCGTAGCTGCGCCCCTTTAATCCCTTTACCGCCACGTTTTTGGCTACGATACTGGTCAAGGCGGGTACGTTTCACATACCCGGAATGGGTAATAGTGACTACCACGTCCTGTTCTTCGATTAAATCCTCGATCGACATTTCCCCAGCGAATGGCACAATCTTGGTGCGCCGCTCGTCGCCATATTTATCGACAATCTCACCCAATTCGCTGGAAATAATTCCCCGCTGGCGCTCCGGGCGAGCCAAGATGTCTTCTAAATCTTTGACCCGTTCCTCTAGTTCGGTGTGTTCATCTAGGATTTTTTGACGCTCGAGGGCGGCCAGGCGGCGCAGTTGCAAAGCCAAGATTGCATCCGCTTGGACTTCATCTACCCCCAGCAGCTCCATTAATGCACCCCGTGCCTCATCAACTGTTGGTGATTGGCGGATAGTAGCAATCACCGCATCTAGAGCATCTAGAGCCATCAGGTAGCCCTGTAAAATATGTAGCCGCTCCTGCGCCCTCTTCAGGCGGAAGTTAGTGCGTCGCACGATTACTTCTAACTGGTGTTTAACCCAATTGGAAATAAATCCATCAATAGATAGAGTACGCGGAACCCCATCTACCAGCGCCAACATATTTGCGGGAAAGGAATCCTGTAACTGGGTGCGCTTATAAAGATTGTTCAACACTACCTTGGGTACCGCGTCCCGCTTGAGCACAATCACCAGACGCTGCCCGGAGCGGTCAGAGGATTCATCACGAATATCCGCAATGCCCTCAATCTGCCCATCTTTTACCAGTCCGGCGATTTTTGCAGCCAGATTATCCGGATTTACCTGGTAGGGAAGTTCGGTAACCACCAGGCAAACCCGGGAGTTGATTTCCTCTACGTTTACGATTGCCCGCTGCACGATGGAGCCGCGACCGGTGCGGTATGCCTGCTCAATCCCTTTCCGCCCCAAAATAGTGGCGCCGGTGGGGAAATCAGGTCCTTTAATCCGTTCTATCAGGGCTTCTAGCAGTTCTTCGCGGGAAGCATCCGGATGGTCAAGCGCCCACTGTACCCCGTCGGCGACTTCGCGCATATTGTGGGGAGGAATCCGGGTTGCCATCCCTACTGCGATACCTTCGGAGCCGTTTAACAGCAGGTAGGGTAGGCGTGCCGGTAGAACTGTGGGTTCTTGGGTGCGTCCATCATAGTTGTCTGTAAAATCGACGGTGTCTTCATCGATGTCCCGCACCATTTCCATCGCTAGGGGTGCCATTTTACATTCCGTATAGCGCGGAGCTGCCGGCCCTAAGTTCCCTGGGGAACCAAAGTTACCTTGCCCAGAAACCATCGGGTAACGCATAGCCCAGGGTTGCACTAGGCGCGCGAGTGCATCATAAACCGCGGCATCACCGTGGGGGTGAAAATGCCCCATCACGTCACCGACTACGCGCATACATTTAGAAAATCCAGAGTTGGGACGGTAGCCACCGTCATACATGGCATACAGAATCCGCCGATGTACCGGTTTGAGGCCGTCACGTACCTCGGGGAGGGCGCGCCCTACGATTACACTCATTGCATAGTCGAGGTAGGAGCGTTGCATTTCGGTCTCTAAATCAACCTGGTTGATGTGACCTTTGGCTTGGAAGAGACCGGAGGCATTGTTTTCGTGGTTATCTGCCACGGGGGTATCTCCTGCCCCGAATGCTGCGCCGGTGTGCTGCGCCTTTTCCGAGGAGTCTGCTTGCTGGTTTTCTTGATTGTCTATTTCGCTCATTTTCTTGCCTGTCCCTTAAATATCCAAGAAGCGCACGTCAGTGGCGTTACGTTGAATGAAAGCTCGCCGTGATTCCACGTCCTCACCCATTAGCATCGAGAAAACTTCATCTGCGCTGGCGGCCTCGGATAAGGTCACCTGTTTAAGCATCCGGTCTTCGGGATTCATAGTGGTTTCCCACAGTTCTTGGGGATTCATTTCCCCGAGACCTTTATAACGTTGCACCCCGCCCTCTTTCGGGAGGCGCTTGCCATCGGTTTTGCCGCTTTCTAGATATTGGTCACGTTGGCGATCGGAGAACACGAATTGGTGAGGTGCGTTCGACCATTTTAGCCGGTAAAGCGGGGGACAGGCGATAAATACGTGCCCTTTTTCAATTAGAGGACGCATATAGCGGAACAGCAATGTCAGCAGCAAAGTGGCGATATGCTGTCCGTCCACATCGGCGTCCGCCATAATCACTATCGCGTTATAGCGCAGCTTGGAAATGTCGAAGTCTTCCCCAATACCGGTACCGAACGCGGTGATGAGGGACTGGATTTCTTGACTGGAGAGGGCGCGATCTAGCCGCGCTTTTTCTACGTTTAGGATTTTGCCGCGGATCGGCAGGATTGCCTGGTGAGCCGGGTCGCGCCCTTGCACGGCCGAGCCTCCTGCGGAGTCGCCCTCTACAATATAGATTTCGCATTCGGAGGCATCACGGGAAGAGCAATCCCGCAGTTTACCGGGCATAGAGACGGATTCGAGGGCGGATTTGCGCCGGGTTGCTTCCCGGGCCTTGCGCGCTGCTACCCTCGCAGTCGCCGCCTGCTGCGCTTTTACCAGGATTGCTTTCGCGTCCATGGGGTGGGCGTCTAGCCAGTCACCCAGTTTGGAATAAACCTGCTGTTGGACGAAGGTTCGTGCCTCAGTGTTTCCCAGTTTGGTTTTGGTTTGCCCCTCGAACTGGGGCTCGGTGAGTTTCACCGAGATTACGGCGGTTAAACCTTCGCGGATATCGTCACCGGTTAGGTTTTGATCTTTATCTTTGAGGATGCCTTTATCGCGGGCATATTTATTCATCAAGCTGGTGAGGGCGGAGCGGAAACCTTCCTCGTGGGTTCCGCCCTCGGTGGTGTTAATAGTGTTCGCGTAGGTGTGTACGGACTCGGAATAATCAGTGGTCCATTGCAGCGAGATTTCTAGGCTGATAGAGGAATCTTCGTTTACTGCCTCAAAATCAATGATGTCGGGGTTTATTACCTCAGCTTTTTTGGAGTGGTTAATGAACTCTACATAGTCGCGTAAACCGTTTTCGTACATGAATGATACTCGCCGGAACCCGGGAACTGGATCATCAGCGGTTCCTTGCGCATCGCCGGTCACTAAATCGCCGGCATCGGTTGCTTCGGGGCGTTCATCGGTGAGGGTGATGCGCAGCCCCTTGTTCAGGAAGGCCATCTGCTGGAAGCGTTGCCGCAAAATCTCGAAACTGAAAGTGGTGGTCTCAAAGATTTCCGGATCCGGATAGAAAGTTTGCTGCGTTCCGGTTTGGTCGGTTTCTTCCCCGCGTTCTAGCTCGGTGAGAGGATGCCCGCCATTGCCGAAGGATTGTCGCCAGGCGTAGCCTTGCCGTTTCACCACGGTATCCATCCGGGTTGAAAGGGCGTTTACTACCGATACACCTACCCCGTGCAGACCACCGGAGACTGCGTAACCTCCGGAACCGAATTTGCCACCGGCGTGCAGAATAGTCATTACTACTTCGACCGTGGGGCGTTTTTCGGTGGGGTGGATATCTACGGGAATGCCGCGACCGTTATCGCTGACCCGCACCCCGCCATCGGCCTGGAGGGCGACCTCGATATGGTTGCAATAGCCGGCCAAGGCTTCATCAACAGAGTTGTCTACTACCTCGTATACCAGGTGGTGCAGACCGCGCTCCCCGGTTGAACCGATATACATTCCGGGACGTTTGCGTACTGCCTCTAGTCCCTCTAATACTGTGATGTCGTCCGCGCCGTATTCGTGCTGGACTTGCTGCTCACCCAGATCAGCCACCTGCTGAATCTCCTTGACCTAGTTCACCGACCCTGAGCCGGTTATTCCCGACCAGTGGGCGCTGTTCACCCCAGGGCATTCACGCCGAAAATCTGGCGCTCACTGACCCTATTCTACCGTGAAAGCCTCAAAAACCCACATTTTACGGCTTTAACCCAGTTTTCGGGGGAAAGTCACTTTTTTACTTTCGGCGCGCCTAACGCAAAATTCAGGAGGACGTGCCTGGGGTTTTAGGAAAGCGCGCGCAGCGACCTTGAGATAGGACTATTTATTTGGATTTACAATCCGGTATCCCAGCCCGCGCACGGTCACGATAATTTTGGGCGAGTGCGGGTCGTCCTCAATCTTGGAACGCAGCCGTTTAACGTGCACGTCTAGGGTTTTGGGGTCACCGAACCAGTTTTCGCCCCACACCCTGTCCATGACCTGTCCGCGAGTGAGCACGCGTTCGGGGTTACGTAAGAAATATTCCAACAGTTCAAACTCGCGTAGCGGTAGCTCTTTTAGTTCGCCGTGTACCCGCACTTCGTGGCGGTCTACGTCCATGGTTATGGGGCCAACCTCTAATATGTTTCCAATTTCGGGAACATCTTGAGTACGGCGCAAAACTGCGGTGATTCGCGCCAGGAGTTCCCGGAACCGATAGGGCTTAGTCACGTAATCATCTGCGCCCAGTTCCAAACCGATAACCACATCAACCACGTCATCTTTAGCGGTAACCATGATGATGGGGGTGTCGTAGTTTTCACGCACCTGGCGGCAAACCTCGGTTCCGGGAATCCCTGGGAGCATCAAATCCAATAGAATCAGGTCGATATGGTTGGTTTTTACCGCCGATAGCGCCTGGTCGCCATCGGCTACCCCGATTACCTCGTATCCCTCACGTTTGAGGGAGTATTCGAGAGGGCTGCGGTACGCTTCCTCGTCCTCAACTACTAGTATCGTGGTCATTACTCTTCCTTTGTGAGCGCTATCTGATTAACTTGGGTGTCCTTGGGGGTGTGGCGAGGCAAGGTGATAACGAAAGTTGCGCCCTCCCCCGGTTTCGAATTCACATGAATAGAGCCGTTCAAATCCGAAACTACGTGTTTCACGATTGACAGCCCTAAGCCGGTTCCGCCTGTAGAGCGGGAACGGGCTGGGTCTACCCGGTAGAAACGTTCAAAAATACGTTTTTGGTCTTCTTCAGATATTCCTATCCCGTTATCAGCGACTTCGATAACCACATTGTCGTTTTCGCGCAGGGTGACATCTACCTGTCCGCCGGGATTAGAATAGCGAATCGCGTTTTCTAACAGGTTTTGGAGGGCGGAAGTCAGTAGTTCCAGGTCGGCATGAACTAGAATGTCTTCTCCTTGCGGAAAATGGGTGTTCAAAGCGATATTTGAGTCCTCGGCTGCGGTACGTACCTGGTCGAGAGCATCGTTTATAGCTTCGATTGCCAACATGGAACGTGGCTTAGCTGGCAAGCGCCCATCTTGCAGGCGTGCTAAGGAAATGATTTCGTAAACCAGTTTGGTTAGTCGCCGTGATTCTTTTACTAGTTGGGTGGAAAAAGTTTCAACTGCTTGCACATCGTCGGCGTTATCGTGAATAGTTTCTGCCAGCAGGGAAATCGCCCCCACCGGGGTTTTTAGTTCGTGAGACGCATTAACTACGAATTCGCGCCGGGTAGCATCAGCTTGGAGGACGCGGGTGCGATCCTCTAGCAAAACTAGGGTGTGCCGCGAGGAGATGGGAGCCACCCGCACTCTGACCGACCAGGGGACGGCAGCATCAGGATGCACCAAATCGTAGTCTTGTTCAACGATTCTTCCGCTCTGACGCGCCTCTTCTATCTGCGCTAGTAGCTGCGCATATTCGATAACCCCATTGTGAAATAGGGGGACAAGGCGCGCCAGTTGGGATACGTACGCAAAGGAGTTATCTGGTTCCAGCACCACTGAGGCTTCCGGTAAAGCATCAAGGATTGAAGATAAATCCTCTACGCGCCAACCGGAATCATCCCAACCTGCCTTGGCGTTTGCGCTCTCCATATTTTTTATTTTAAGGCTCTCTTTATCTGACAAACTAATTATCTTTTCTTAGTTAAAGTACTGTTTACCGTGGATAACGCCCATCTTTTAGCGCAATCCAATAGTTACTTCGATGCGTAAACCCCCTGGGCTCGTCCTATCCAAATCGCCCCGCAATATAGTTTTCGGTCACCTTTTCATGGGGGGTGAGGAAGACGGATTCGGTAGGTCCGATTTCGACTAGTTTTCCGGGTTGGCGCGGCCCGGAAATGTTGAAAAATGCGGTCTGGTCAGAGATTCGCGCCGCCTGCTGCATATTGTGAGTGACAATCACAATCGTATAAGTTGCTTTTAGCTGCGTAATCAAGTCCTCGATTGCCAAGGTAGAGATGGGGTCAAGTGCCGAGCAAGGCTCATCCATCAAAAGCACCT
>CABQYA010000006.1:0-32001 GCA_902468275.1 uncultured Urmitella sp.
GTCTAGCTGCTGGCTTGGGATTTTCAGTGCTGGTCACAGTGGTTTCTACCACCGTGGAGGTGCGGGTGGTTGTACTCTCAGACTGACCGCTACCAGCTTGCCCTTTGCTCTCTCCTTTTGAGGAAATAATCCAGGTACCCACAATCGCTAAGCCAATCAAGGCGAGAACCAGCAGCACTGTCAAAATGATTATCCCCCAACTGCGCTTAGGTTTCTGCTGCATAGGAGCGCTCTGGGGATAGCTTAGCGCTGCCGGGTCAGGATAAACGGGATAGGGCGAATAGCTGGCCGTAGGTGTAGTCATGATGGATTGTCGAGGTCTGGGAGAATAGCCTGGCGTAGAATAAGCCTCTGGTGGCATCACGGGGGGAACCATGCGCGTTGCAGACTCGTCATATGAGGACGCAGCTACCGTAAAATCGCTAGGGGGCAGACTTCCCAACCGGGTTGCATCTACGTCAGCTAATTGGGTCTCGGTTCCCAGCTCAAATTGGTTTGTATTCTCCTCATCAGCGCCGCTTCCTTCAGCAGATTCTTTACTACGGGCTGCGATATCGGTTAGGGCTTCCGGTTCTACTACCGGGTTTTCCGGGGTTTGTTCCTCTTTTGGCTGCGGGGAATCGTTCGCGTCCTCTTGGGCGTTGTCCATCTCATCCGCTTCGTCACGGGGAGCAAAAGCGCTATGAGATGAATCCGTCTGGTTAGAGCGCTCTTGTCCACTATCTGGTGAGCTTTCCGCTTCAAAACCACCTGTCGATGCCGGGATTTGCCCTGCCTGCTCTAAGGCTTCTAAACCCGATAGACCGTTGCGGCGCGAGCGCACCACGGCTTTCACTCGGTCATCACCCACGTTTTCTAACCAATTAAGTAAGTCGGGATAGGCGTTCGGGTTCGCCGCGACCTCTGCATAAACCTCGGGATGTTGCGCAGATATCTCGAATAGTTGATTTGCGTCGGTTTCGGGCGCTAATGCGCGTTCGCGCAATTCCTTCAAATTATCACTATCAGTCATGGCTTACCTTTAAGGTTGGGAAAACACTGTTTTTATTCTAACTGGCATCGAATAGCGGCGTACAGCACTTACCTAATAAATCAGTACACCCTGAAAGCAGTAAAAATCGGAAGCCGCAACAAGTTACGGGAATACGGTTTAAAGTTGCGGATAGGGCGCGCAGCTTTCCGCCCCGGATGCAGCGAGTGTGGCGGTCGGATTCAGGTTTCGGAAAATAATCTGAAAACGATTACGGCTAGTCAATCTAGCAGCTGAGCCAGCAATAGGCCCGGCTGCTTGCCAGGGGTGTTTTAATCTCTTTCCCACCTAGGAGGGACGGAAAGAAAACTTTTCAAATCCCAAAGAGTCGATTTCCTGAGCCCAGGTTTTTACTTGGCTATCCCAACCTTGAGCCTCAGCCTTAAAATCTGGAGAGGCTCCCAACTCGCGTGCCTGTTGTAGGGCAAAGTTTTTCACCCCTCGCGCCGATAAATCCCGCGCCAACTCCACCACTTTTCCGGGGTGTCCAGGGTAAACAGTTAGGCGTACCTCGTAGTCGATGCCCCTGGCCAACACGGCATCTAGGCAGGAAAAAGCCTTATCCCCGCCAGCTACCCCCGTAACTTGCCGGTAATCGGCGGGAAAGGCTTTAATATCTAGCCCCACCCAATCGAGCAAACCTGCCGCCAACATTTCTTGCAGGCGCGTCGGATAAGCGCCCGCGGCGTGCAGCCCCACCTGGAAACCTTGCGATTTCACCCAGCGAGCTGCTGGGATTATCGCCGTCTGCGCGAGCGCTTCCCCGCCGGAAAACACTACCCCATCTAGGAGGCCTTGTCTGCGCCCTAGTAACTCCTCTAGCTCTGCAAATGGGACTGAGCCGGGTACTAAAAAATCTAAGATTTCGCAGTTTTGGCAGTAGACACAGCGCCAAGGACAACCCTGGCAGAACACGCTCGCCACGATCTTTCCCGGCCAGTCTACAGTAGAAAATGGCACTAGCCCCGCGATATTTAACTGGCGGGCTCGCCCTAACAAACTAGGTTGGGAGGGCAGCGAAAAATCAGACACCGGCTAACTCTTGTGAGAAAGTCGTGCGCTCTGCATATTCGCTCTTCTTGCCCTTATTGAAGGAAGTCACCGGGCGGAAATATCCCATAACCCGAGTCCACACTTCACAGGGCTGCTCATGGTTACCTTCGGCGGCACACTTCGGGCAGTCGAAATGTTCACCCGACAAATACCCATGAACTGGGCAAATCGAGAAAGTGGGAGTAACTGTAATATAGGGCAGCTTGAAGTTCGCGAGCGCCCTGCGCACCAGGTTTTTACAGGATTCAGCCGAATTCACTGCCTCCCCCATATACAGATGCAACACGGTTCCACCAGTGTATTTACCTTGTAGCTCTACCTGTTCTTCCAAAGCCTGGAAAGGATCATTGGTATAACCTACCGGAAGCTGCGAAGAGTTGGTGTAGTAGGGGGCCTCCTTAGTTCCGGCCTGGATAATTCCGGGGAAGCGTTTGGCGTCCTCTTTCGCGAAACGGTAGGTAGTGCCCTCGGCTGGAGTAGCTTCCAGGTTATAAAGATGCCCGGTTTCTTCTTGCAGCTGCACCATCCGACCTCTAATATGATCTAGCAGTTCAGCGCAGAGTTTATGTCCCGCCTCGCCGGTAATATCTTCCGCGTCATCGGTAAAGTTACGCACCATCTCATTCATTCCGTTTACCCCAATAGTGGAGAAATGGTTGTCAAGAGTGCCAAGGTAGCGGCGGGTATAGGGGAAAAGACCGGAATCCATATGCCAGGAAATAACTTCCCGTTTCTTCTCTAAAGATTCGCTGGCCAGGTCGATTAGATAATCTAGGCGCTTAGTAAGCCCACTTAAATCCCCCTTATAGAGGTAGCCGAGGCGCGCCATATTGATGGTCACTACCCCCAGGGAGCCGGTTTGTTCTGCTGAACCGAATAACCCATTGCCTCGTTTTAAGAGTTCGCGCAGGTCTAGCTGCAAACGGCAGCACATGGAGCGAATCATATGGGGATCCAGATCCGAGTTCAGGAAGTTCTGGAAATAGGGCAGACCGTATTTAGCGGTCATGGCGAACAGGCGCTCGGTGTTGGGGGAATCCCAATCGAAATCGGGGGTGATGTTGTAGGTGGGAATAGGGAAGGTGAAAACCCGTCCATCTGCGTCCCCACCGGTCATCACCTCGATAAATGCCCGGTTAATCATGTCCATTTCTGCTTGTAAATCCCCATAAGTGAAATCCATTAATTCTTCACCAATCAGGGGGTTTTCATTTGCGAGGTCGTCGGGGCAAGTCCAATCAAAAGTGAGGTTAGTGAAAGGACATTGACTGCCCCAGCGGCTGGGCACGTTAAGGTTGTAAATCAGTTCTTGCATACATTGACGAACCTGCTGGTAATCCAGGTTATCTTTGCGGATAAATGGAGCCATATAGGTGTCGAAGCTAGAGAATGCCTGAGCGCCAGCCCACTCGTTTTGCAAAGTTCCCAGGAAGTTTACGATTTGCCCGCAGGCGGAGGAAAAATGGGTGGGAGGATTCGAGGCAATTGCTCCTGGAACCCCGTTAAAACCTTGCTGCAGCAGCTGCTTTAGAGACCAACCGGCACAGTACCCGGCAAACATATCTAGGTCGTGGATATGGTAGTCACCCTCGCGGTGCGCCTTTCCAATTTCGGGAGTATAAATCTCGTTTAACCAGTAGTTAGCGATAATTTTTCCCGCAGAGTTGAGAATCATTCCCCCCAAGGAGTATCCCTGATTTGCGTTTGCATTTACCCGCCAATCAGCTTTGGACAGATACTCATTAACGGTTTGAGCAGGATTAACCAAGTTTTTTTCTTGAGTTTGGGGTGTCATTTTTTCCTTCTTTTTCCTTCAGCTCTGGGGCTTTTTAGCCACTGTTACCGACTATAGGTGCAATCAGAGCGAGGGAAGCAGCGACACACGAGATATAGTAGGTTTCCTAAATGCTAACCACTAGATATTGTGGTTTCAAGATTTCTCTCATATTCCCAGGCTACGACGCAAATGAAGGCGCTATTTTAGAATGCGAATTCCACCTACCTGCACAAACAGTTTAGGTATAAAGCCCTAGGCGACAGAGGAGGGGTTTTTCACAGGACGCAACCCCGCCCTCGCCACTTCAAAAACAAAAACCCAGCAGGCTCCCATCAAGGCAAGCACCGTTCCTGTACTCAGGGCGAGGGCGAGCGGGTGGCGCGAGGCAGCCAGGCGACTCAAATCACTGGTAACCGTACCCGCCTCGAAGTAGCCTTGCCCCGAGCTAAGCCTGAAATAACAGTAGCCGACTATTACTGCCCCCAGCAGGGCTACTACCGCTGCCAGCAAAGTCAAAATTCGTCCTCGCCTCAATGCCCGCTGACCACGTTCATCACCAAGTTCAAGCGGTGAAAGTAGGAGCGCAAAAACTGTAACCACACAAATTGCGGCAAAAACATCCGAGGGGCGATGCCAACGCGCCACAATCACCGCCAGCGCCACCAGGAACAACACTAGAGCCGACAGGTAAGTCGCCAGCTCGCGCCACTTAGAAGCCGACACCATCACCAAAGCTACGGCAGCAGCTCCCGCCGCCGTAGTGTGACCAGAGGGGAAAGAGTTAGTCATATAGTAGGTGACCCCCAGCGCCGGACGAGAGAGCACCAGATGTTTCAGTACCTGGGTGGTAACTGTCGCCGCCGCCACCATTATCAACATTCGCGCCCCTAATGCAAAACGCCGTCTGACCAGTGCTACTATTACCGCAGCCGCAATTAAAGGCGCCAGAATAAACCAGTACCATTCCCGCAGTAACACCTGATCCCAAGAGACGAAAGCAGCGTTCAAATCGGAGAGGGTAAACATCGCCAAAGTGTCCACTACCTGACCGGTGCGAGTGCAAACAAATATGAAATAACAGGCTACTAACAGCATTGCGGCGGCACAGGATGCTGAAAAACGACGCACATAACCTGGCGTTAGATTACTTTCCGACCTGCTATTCATGGTTTAACCTTATTTTGTCACCTGCTAGATTTCTACAATCAGCAAGTACCTACCAACGAATGTTATCCAACTATCTTGCAGTAAAAGGAGGCGCCGGTGGCTATCTCGGATTTGCTAGCGCACTTGCGTTCCTTAAACGTTGAACAGTTACTGCACGAAAAGACCCTGCCCGCTCAAAGAGCCAGTTTTACTCCTTGGCCACCTTGGGTTAGCGAAAACCTACGCAATAGTTTTGTTCAAAATAGGATAGAAAAACTATGGAAACATCAGGCAACCTGTGCAAACACTCTGCATGAGGGTGGGGACGTAATTCTTACTACCGGAACAGGATCGGGTAAATCTTTAGCCGCCTGGCTGGCGTTCTTGGCGCAGCGCGAAGGCGCTAACACAGGCGACAGTTGTCTCGATAACGTCTCGCCTACAGCTCTTTATATTGCTCCCACCAAAGCACTTGCCCGCGACCAGGCAACTACTTTAACCCAGTGGAATGGGCAAACAAATCTAGATTTGCAGATTGCGCCGGTAGATGGTGATTCTTCTTCCCAGGTGAAAAAGTGGGCGCGCACTCACGCCGATATTGTGCTCACCAACCCCGATTATTTACATTTTGCTATTTTGCGCTCACACCAGCTTTGGCGACCGTTCCTGCGCGGTCTATCCCTGGTGATTATTGATGAAGCTCACTATTATCGGGGCGTATTAGGGGCTAACGTAGCCTTGATTTTGCGGCGCTTGCGCCGTCTCGCCCGCCGCTATCATGCGCAACCAACTTTTGCGCTGCTATCTGCAACTACCGCCAATCCTGCCGGTCACGGGCGTAATCTTTTAGGACAAGGGCGTTCCCTGCGGGTTATTGACCGCGACACTTCCGGCTCAGGAAGCCGAACGGTATTGGTGTGGCAGCCAGGGAAAATCCCCGTAGAAGATGAAGAAAATCAGCCACGTTTTCCCGCTATCTGGGAGGGCGGACGCCTAATGGCGGAGCTAGTAAATTGCGGAGGGCGAGTAATCACTTTTGCGCCATCTCGGCAAGGGGTGGAAACTATAGCTCAACTTGCGCGCGACCATTTAAGTACCCGTAACCCTCTTTTGATGCCGAAAGTTGCGACCTATCGTGGCGGCTATCTACCTGAAGAGCGCCGCCAACTAGAAAAGGATTTACGCAGCGGGAAGCTGCAAGGATTGTCGGCAACATCTGCCTTGGAGCTAGGAATCGATATTTCCGGTCTTGACTGCACTGTTACCTGCTCATGGCCGGGCACGCGCGCCAGTTTCTTTCAGCAAATAGGCAGAGCTGGGCGGGCTGGTAAAGATGGTATCGGTATTTTTGTGGTTTCAGATAATCCCCTCGATGACTTTTTGGCTCACCATCCAGAAGAGATTTTCCGCCCGGTAGAAACTATAGTTTTCGACACCGAAAATCCGTTTGTACTGGCTCCTCAGCTTTTATGCGCGGCCGCCGAGAGCCCTTTAACCAGTGAAGATGCTGACCTATTTGGGGAAGCGGGCGAACAGGTGACCAAGGAACTACTTAAACAAGGATTACTGATAGCTAGACCTGGGGGACTTTGTTTTGACATCACCAAGCCGTTTTCCCCCTGGGAAAAAGTTAGAATCCGCGGCGAGAGTGGACAGGTTCAGATTATTGAGTCCGCGAGCGCGCAAGTGGTGGGTACAGTTGATAGCAAACGCGCCGATAGTGTCTTACATCCGGACGCTATTTATGTGCATCAAGGGCGTGTCTGGCAGGTTTTGCGGCGTGAAGAGGACGTAGCGGAGGTAATTCCCGGACCAAAGAATCTCCGAACTCGCCCAAATACCGACACCAACATTTCTATACTTTCTGAGGAAGCAGAGCCGCTTAGTGTTCCTGTGGGTATCAGCTGGCATTATGGACGTATAGAGGTTCAAACCACAGTTACCTCTTTTGATTTGCTGCGTCTGCCCCGGCACGTCTATCAGGCGACTTTCCAATTGGACTGCCCTACCCGGTCGTTTCAAACTACTGGCACTTATTTCACCTTGAATGAAGAGGTTATTAAGCGCTTGCATTTTGATAATCAGCAATTGTTGGCTGGGGCTTTACATGCTGCTGAACACGCCTTGATTGGAATGCTTCCCCTGGTCGCTACTTGTGACCGTTGGGATTTGGGGGGACTTTCACTCACGCAACACTTACAGACAGGTCTGCCAACAGTATTTATCTATGATGGCACTTTGGGGGGAGCTGGTTTTTCGCGCCACGGTTTTCACCAGTTATCCTCCTGGCTGGATTTAACCTATCAACAGGTCGCGGAATGTTCGTGTACCTTGGGGTGTCCTCGGTGTATTCATTCCCCTAAATGCGGCAATGGCAACGAAATGCTTTCTAAATCAGGGGCTTGCGACCTTTTGGGGTTCCTGCGCGAGAGCTTTTACGAGACTATCAGGTAGCCAAGAGGGTTTTTCTGGGGTTGCTACCTTTTGCTGCCTAGAAATCTCATCTAGCTGCGCCCTGCTTTAGGGCTATTTCCCGCCAATACCCATGCTAGCGCCTGCGAAATACCGACTTATAACCGCTATTACTGTCCGCATTTACAAGGTATTCGCCGTTAGTGGCTAATGCCAGTTATATTTGACCGGGCCGGCTCTAGAGCGTGCCGAGACCTGCCAATTGGAAAGGGCGATAACGCTCACCTGTACTCGCACATCCTTTTCGCCCAGTTCACAGGAATCTAAAGCAACTTGATTTTGATGTGCAACTTGTTCAGCTAGGAGACAAGGGGCGCTTTCACTGCCATAAAAATGAGCGCTGGCGGCAGCTAAAGCCGCGAAATCGGCACCTGTTTGAGCCCGGGCTTTAGCTGCCAATGCTCCATTCAATACCGCTATTCCTGCCACTAATGTCACCAGTAAACATATAAATCCCACTGCCCAAACGGTGGCGGAACCTTCCTCTAGAGCTCTAGAGTTACTCGGAGTGTTTTTCACCGTTCAATCCCCATAGTGAGTTCTGGTTCTTTAAGGGCGCTGGCACTACAAGTTAGTGCCGGTAATAGTTTTGCCTGTCCAAATAAATGTTTCCGGGCTGTAACCTTTACCCATTTGTCGGAACTATCCACCGTTAGGGTCACCCTACTTCCCGCCCTATAAGGCGTGCCGATACTTTCCGCGCGCGCAGCCACGCGCGCCACGTCACACGCCTGCACTTTCGCTGCTCCGGCAGCTGATACCCCTAAGGCGAGAGCCACCACTGCCAGTAGTGCGGGAAGCGTAAGTGCAGTCTCTACCGTGGCATAGCCACCCTCATTATCTTGGCAAAGTTGCCATGGTCGGCGCAGCCACTGCTTTCGCTGCGCCGACCATAGATGCTTCCAAACTATGTTATTCACTTTAAATTGAGAGCGCCTGTTTAATAATTGCAGTTAAAGCGCTTTTTATCCCCCCTCCCTTAATTACAGCCATTAATAAAGCGGCAAAAGCGGCCGCAGCTAAGGTTCCGATGGCATATTCTGCGGTAGTCATTCCGTCCTCTTCGTTTCGCAGTCGCTCCACCGCTTGCCGAGTTTGCGCCCAAGCCAATATGCGCAACGCTAGATCTTTCATTTCTCCCCTTTCGTCCTCCCCAGACCGCTATCGGTCTGCGGTTAAAGCCACGATGCCAAGGATTTAGATATTTAAGCGAAGTTCAAATAATTGTTTAAGCACAGCCGGTGATTATCACCCCTTGGGGACTTGTGAGCGATAATAGGCGCATGAGTAAGCAAGCAAACCAATCCGATAAAGAACTATTTGCCCAGGCACGCGAGATGATTCCCGGCGGGGTAAACTCTCCTGTTCGCGCCTATGGCTCCGTGGGAGGAACTCCCCATTTCATTAAGGAAGCTTTTGGTCCGTATGTGCGCGATGAAGAAGGCAATACTTTTGTGGATTTGGTGTGCTCTTGGGGTCCGGCTCTGCTGGGGCATTCTTGTCCCCAGGTGGTGCAGGCAGTTCAAGATTGTGCCGTTAAAGGTTTATCTTTTGGAGCCCCTACGGTTGCGGAAACAAAACTAGCGAAAGCTATCACTGCCCGGATGCCCTCTTGCGAGCAGGTAAGAATGGTTTCTACCGGTACGGAAGCCACTATGACCGCGATTCGCTTGGCGCGGGGAGTTACCGGACGCGACCTGATTGTTAAGTTCGCGGGTTGCTATCACGGTCACTCCGATGGTCTACTTGCGGCTGCCGGTTCGGGGGTTGCTACCCAAGGGCTTCCCGGCTCGGCGGGAGTAACCGCCGCGGTAGCTAGCGAAACTATAGTTGTGCCATATAACGATTTCGATTCCCTCACCGAGACTTTCGAGCTTAAGGGCGAACAAATCGCGGCAGTTATCTGTGAGTCTTGCCCCGCCAATATGGGGGTAGTACCTCCACTACCCGGCTTTAACCAGCACATTCGCGCCCTCACCAGAAAATATGGTGCGTTAATGATTACCGATGAGGTTCTCACCGGTTTTCGAGTTGGCCCTAGCGGATATTGGGGATTACAAAATGATTATTGGGTTGATTTACCAGCTAAGCTTCCTGATTTTTCCGATGAGGACGCACGCGCAGCTTGGCACGCCCAACAACTTAAAAACTTAGATTTTGTTCCTGATATTTTCACTTTCGGCAAGGTGATTGGGGGCGGGATGCCACTGGCAGCTTTAGGCGGCTCGCGTGAAATTATGGAACACCTTTCTCCGGTGGGACCGGTTTATCAGGCGGGTACCCTTTCGGGTAATCCTTTGGCAACCGCAGCTGGATTAAAAACTCTAGAGCTCGCTGACCACAGCGTATATGCACGCACTGCGGCAGTGGCAGATGTGATTTCTCGTGCCATTGAACAAGAAGCTGAGCAGGCAGAAGTGGCGCTAAAAGTGAACCGTGCTGGCTCGTTGTTCTCGGTATTTTTTGGGCAACAACCCGCAGAACACGGAGTACACAATTTTGAACAGGCTAACACGCAAGAGACTTTCCGTTACCGCGCTTTCTTCCACGCTATGGAAGAACAAAATATCGCGTTACCGCCTTCTGGTTTTGAAGCCTGGTTTGTTTCTGCCGCTCACGATGACCGGGCAGTTGGACGGATTTTATCGGCGTTACCGTCTGCTATGGAAGCCGCCCGCGAAGCTGAAGATGATGACCGTTAGGTTAAGAGTGTTTTATAGGAAGTTTTTAATCGAGATACCATTATCGCAGGATTGAAATTAAATAATCCCTAAACTCCATTAAAGTTCTATCGCTAATCTTTAATCTTGTGTTATACTGAGAGTGTAAATATCGGTTGGGTAGGAAAGTTCCGATTAACTATGAGCCTTCTGCGTAAAGTCAGCAGTTTTGCTGCCACAGCGTTCGTGGCAGCAGCGCCGCTATGCGTTGGCTTTTATTCTGCTTCCCTCGCCCAGGCAACCACTACCCCAACTCCCACCACTTCATCATCGGCTAAACAAGCTACGAACTTGGATGACTGGGCTAAACAGCATTGCCCAAATGGTGAACAATTAGAGAATCATTCACTCGGTAACACCCCTATCTATCTGGGTTATTCTACTGAAAAGAAATCGACCTATCTGGGGATGGCGCAATCCACGAAGTTTAACGATACCGGGATATTTATCGATCCCAGTACAGTTCAGTCTAAAGATAAACTTGCTGCTTGCGTACGTGTAAAGTCAAAACAGCAAGCAACCCCGATTAATGCCGAAATTTTCTATGGGGCTCTGTTTAAGTCTGACCCGCAAGCCTCAACCCTACTTTGGAAAACAAGTAAAATACGCAAGACTTACACGACTACTTTCGAAGTCACCAAAGCTAGTTTTTACACGAACACCGCTTCGCTGAGTATTCAAAGTAAAAATATTGAAGCTGGAACGCTTGCAACTCCTTACGCTTTTCCTGCTATTAAAAGCCAAGAGGAATACTCACAGTCTTTTAGTTTCTCCGAGCCCGGCTTTTACACCCTAAGCATCAAGGCAACGACTACGAATAAATATATGCCATCTAATCAGTACGTCTCTTACCTTGATTACACTTTTATTGTCGGAAAAGAAGCAGTAATACCTTCCCAGATAGAGGACGCAGTTCGTCCCACTACTGAGCCTTCCACCGACCCTTCTACTGATCCCTCAACCGATCCGAGTACTGACCCGACTGCGGAGCCTTCTCCTGACCCCAGTACTGACCCCTCGACCGACCCGAGCACCAAGCCCAGTACTGACCCTTCTACCAATCCGTCTACGAATCCTTCCTCAGATCCCAGTAGCCAGCCCTCTACCGATCCCTCCACGAAGCCTTCGACTGGATCTACTGACAAGCCGGCAACTCCGGGTAACCCCGATAATCCCACAGGCACCCGAGACCCCAGCAATCCCAGTCCCGGAACTGATTCCCCGGCTCCCTCAAGCGAACCCACCTCTCCGCAACACCCTTCAAGTAATCCAGGGGGCTCAACAAATCCGGGCACAGACTCTCACCCCACTGCACCTCGCAATCCCGGTGAGGGCGGATTGCCTTCCCAATCCGGACAGAACTCCGGTAACAGGAATCTTGCCTCCTCTACTTCCTCTAGCTCCGCTAGATTGCAAGGTCAAAACGGCAGACATTCCACGGGAACAGATTTAATCGCCGCGCTTTATCCGCAATCCCGTTTAGGGGCCAGCGTCCCGAACCATTCCAAAGGTTTCCCGCTTTCCCCTGGTTATGCGCCCTCGGGCTCCGATTCTTCTAGCTCCTCAAGCTCGCAGGAAGCTACCGACTCCCAAGCTCCTGATGCTTCTAGCGCTGATAACAATAGCAGCATCTCCAGCTTAATTAATCCGCCAAAATTCCATGCTGCCAGCGGTTCTACCGATGCCGCCGTTAAACAGTGGATTAGCGGCTCATCTCTGGCGGTCTTTGTCCTAGGTTTAGGTTCCGCCGGGTTCTTTGGAGTCGGATTAGTTATTTACTCGCGTCTACATCCTTAAATGAACAGTTTTTTACGTTCACGCTGGCGCGATTACCGTTTGAAACACGAAAAAGACCAGCCCCTTGATGAAGCCATCTACATGACGATAGCTACCGGTCGCCTCGAACCGCTACTGCGCGCCCTCGCCACCTACCCGGTCTATAGCAATGGGCAAACTATTGTAGAAAACGATTCTCAGTTTTTACTGGTGTACTCGACTCAGCTACGAGCCACCGAACCTAAAAAAGCTATCGGCGCTCTACTAAGTGAGCACCTAAAAGACCTGTCTCAAAAAGGGTTAAAACATTTGGGCGCGCGATTAAATCCAGGCGGAAAACATGACATTACCCTAGAAGCACACAACATTTCTCGCCTAAATCTACTGGTGGCAGGGATTCCCACTGAGGACGCTTTAACGGCGATTGCTTCCGAATCTTTGGAAGTAACCACCTGCTCGCCCTCGCACCAAAAACTTCTCGAAAGCATTAACGCCACCTTGCCTCTACCTAAGGGACAGACATTCATTGCCCTAAGCGCCAGTTTTTTCGGTTTCAAGCCGGGGACTTGGCCGGTACTCTTCCTGGTTGATTCCTTAGCCACCCCCCAAGAAATCCCTCCTGACCTTAGTGAAGAACTTCAGAAAAACTTCCCCCAGGTGATAGCGGTAAACCCCGCGGTGGCCGACTGGCGGCGTGATTTATTTTGGGATTACCGCCATCTGCTTGCTCGCGACTAACCCCCTCTGGCGAGAACATTAACGCCGTACACCGGCAACCCTTTAAAGAGCCACGCGAACACAGAAGATAAATCAGAGTTAATAACTACGCAGCTATTAGCCTTGATACCGCACCTAAATACCTCTGCTACTAACCTGGTTCGACCTGACTGATTGCCGCCAAGAACCGATCATTTTCCTGTCGCAATCCAATGGTGACCCGCACGCCCTCGGGAAAACCGCGCGTTTGTATCCCCTGCGCTAAGGCAGCCGCAAGTATCTTCTTGCCTACATTGCCGGGAAACCAAATAAAGTTCCCACCCGAATCTTGGATATTCCATCCCGCCTCGCGCAGTCGGCTAACTACCCGTTCACGTTCTTGAATTATCTCTTGTACCTGGCAGCGCATCTTTTCTTCGTCCGCAAGCACCGCCACTGCACAGGCCTCAGCTACCGCGCTCAAAGCAAATGGGGTGGAAACTTTTAGGATTGCCTCTGCTATTTCCTGACTGGCTAAACCATAACCGCAACGCAAACCGGCCAGGCCGTAGGCTTTAGAAAAGGTGCGCAGCACTAACAGATTAGAAAACTCAGCGAGCAGTCGAGCCCCATCAACGTGACCTTTTAAGGCATCGAACTCAAAATAGGCCTCATCTAATACCACCAGCACCGATGGGGGAATCTCGGCTAGAAAATCCCGGACTTCTTTTTCGGTCAGGGAAGTTCCCGTCGGGTTATTGGGGCGACAAAGAATAACCGCCGCAGTATCGCCGTCCACCGCTGCTTTCATCGCATCTAGGTCGTGTCTGCCCTGAGCGGTCAAGGGAATCTGCCGCGAGGAAGCTCCAGTTATTCCCACTAGAATCGGGTAAGCCTCAAAGGAACGCCACCCGTAAACCACGTTTTTGCCGCTTTGTGCCACGGCAGTTAGGGCACTTGCGAGAACCTGGATAGAACCAGGCCCTACCACCACCTGATTGTTTGGAAGCTGATAGCGTGATGCGAGTTTTTCTACCAGGCCAGCTCCGGTGGCACTGGGATAGCGATTTGCATCTTTAAGGGCATATTGACCAGCCTGAATTATTTGCGGTGCGGTCAAAAAGGGCAGTTCATTACTGGACAGCTTCACGGTTTTATGACCGTCACCTTTCCCGGCAACATAGGCGGGAAGCTTAGCTAGTACCTCGCGAAATTTCACCTGGCTCATATTCTTAGTTTGCTCTTTTTTAGCGTTCTTTGCGCCCTCGTCCCAGATTGCCTGCCAGAATACGTGCCATAATAGGAGATATGCAGATGCGCTTTGATAACTGTTTTGATTTCGCTAAAACCGATATTGCTTTAGGTCCGCTCGATGGACGCTACCGCTCGCAGGTGGCAGCGCTTACCAACTACCTGTCTGAACCGGCTCTAAATCGAGCTCGGCTACTAGTAGAGGTCGAGTGGCTGATTTTCTTAGCCGAGAACCAGGTATTGACAGGGGTTAGTCCTTTTAAGGAGGACGAAAAACGCTACCTAAGAGCGCTAGTTGCTAGCTTTGGCAGCCAAGAGGTTAGCGAACTTAAACGCATTGAAGCGGAAACTAGACACGATGTGAAAGCGGTGGAGTATTTCCTGCAAGAGCGCTTGCGCCGGGCAGGTGAGCAGATTGCCAACACCGATTTGCCTCGTTATCTTGCGGCAGTGCATATTTTTTGCACTTCCGAAGATATTAACAACCTGTCCTACGGGATTTGCATTATGGGCGCGGTTACCGATGTTTGGCTTCCTCAACTGCTTAGCCTGGTAGAACAACTTGACGAACTGGCCGGTAGCGCAGCTGATGTTCCCATGTTGGCACATACTCACGGTCAGCCTGCTACTCCGGTTACTTTAGGTAAAGAGATTGCAGTTTTTGCTCATCGTTTGCGACGCCAGATTCGCCGGATTGAAAACACGGAATATCTGGGGAAAATAAACGGCGCTACTGGGACTTGGGCTGCTCATCGGGTCGGGGTGCCCTCTGCTAACTGGCCGCTTCTTGCTAAGGCATTTGTAGAACACCTGGGGCTACAGTGGAATCCACTTACTACCCAGATTGAGTCTCATGATTGGCAAAGTGAGCTTTATAGCGATATCAGTCGGGCAAACCGGATCATGCATAATTTGGCTACCGATTGTTGGAGCTATATTTCGATGGGATACTTCCATCAGAACCTAGCCGGGCAAGGCTCGACCGGCTCTTCTACTATGCCCCATAAGGTAAACCCGATTCGTTTTGAGAACGCGGAAGCTAATCTAGAGATTTCATCTGCCCTACTAGAGACGTTGTCCGCGACTTTAGTTACTTCCCGTTTGCAAAGGGATTTAACTGATTCTTCTACTCAACGCAATATTGGGGTTGCGATTGGGCATTCTCTACTTGCCCTAAACAACCTAGCGGACGGGCTTCGCGGGTTGGACGTAGCTGACCAGGTTATGCAACGTGACCTCGATCAGAACTGGGAAGTTTTGGGCGAGGCCGTGCAGCAGGTAATGCGGGTAGAGGGCTTAGCTGGCACTGCCGGTATGGATAACCCTTACGAGCGGTTAAAGGAACTTACTCGGGATAACCGGGTTGATGAAGCGACAATGAGAGATTTTGTGGTTTCCTTAGGTCTGTCTGAGGACGCGCAGGCACGCCTGTTGGCTCTGCGGCCCGATAATTATATTGGTTACGCTAGAGAACTGGCGGTTGGCGACATCTAATATAACGAAAACTTACCAGGTGGTAAGTAAACGAGATTTAGCTTTTCTTGCGAAAATGTCGGATTTTTAGGGATGCTTATTTGGCATTTTTCCAGGTTACAGCATTATGTGGTACATCTCACCTAGATTAGACAATTATCAGCTGGCTTTTTAGTGACCATGCGGTAAGATTGGGACTGTCATCATTTATTGGAGCGTTCCCACTTAAGGCTCCGCGACAGATGAGGGATTGAAAAATGAGACTTAATAACTTCGCCAAGACCCTAGTATCTGGGATGTGCGCAGCGGCACTAATTCCTGCCGGTCTCTTAGCAGCCTCAGCGGCTAACAACCTACAAGAGCAGCCAGTGGCAAACAAAGACGGCGTAACCACTTCGGTAGCTAACACACCAAAGTTTTTGACTGGTTGCATCGGCACTGATCAGCTTGGGCACGAGAATGTAAGCATCAAGAAGCTGCCCGCTGGAAAAGATTGGTTCTTAACCATCTCTGACTCTGAAAACAGTCCCTTCGCTACCGCCGGTAGCTACAAAAATCCTAATGCTGGTGGCTATATGTACACCTTTGATGCCACGGCGAACGCTAACTATCGTTTTATTCGAGAAGCGGTAGTAAACACCGGTTTCGGTTTAGCAGGAAGCTACCACTTCAACGACAACGTAAAGAAGACTTACGGCTGGCTTTTGGTACAACTTGATGACGAACTATACGGAGCATTAAGGGTAAACGCCGGGTGTGACTACGACTTTTCCACTGTGCTTGAAAATAACGTTTTTGACAAATACGTGGAAATCAAGAAGCTGGTTATCGACCCGACAGCGGTAAAACAAGAGTTCAATCCGCGTTTGACTCTCCACCAGTTCACCGCACCCCAAGCTGGGGACTTCAAACTTCTAGATTCCCGTCCCACCCCTCCGCCTACTACCGACCCCTCCACGGAACCATCCAATCCTAACCCTCCGGAAGTTCCCGATTCTCCGACACTTGAACCGAGCGCTCCCCAGCTTTCCCCTACACCGAAAGCACCGAGCACCCGCGACTCCCAGAGCACCCAAACTAAACCGTCTCAGAGCAGCTCCGCTACCCAAAGTGCAGCTACTCAGAACCGGACTCAACCGGCTCCTACCCGAACCATCATTCAGACTCGGGAAAATACCCGCACGGTAACTGTGCCCGGTCCGATTCGTTATCGGGAAGCTCCCCGGAATACTTCCAGCAATACTTCATCCGGAAATAACGCAAGCAGCACGGATTCTTCTTCTGCTACCTCGAACAGCACCGCGCAGCCTACTCAAGAGGGGTCTGGCAGCGTGAGTGGCACAACTGGCAACGGGACCGCCAGTCAAGTTCAGGGAGTAGAACAACCCAAGGCAGCGCCCTCCGCGCCTGCAGCCGCAAAGACAACCAGCAATCCCAGCGTTGTTAATCGCATGGGTGGACTGGGAACAATCGCCGCGATTGCAGTACTTGGGTTAATCGGCGCAGGTGGCGCCATTGCCCTAACCAGGTCACTAATGAACGGTTAAGTCCACTGGGAACTGGCCTTAACGGCTTCTAACTGGTTAGGTACGGGGCAGGAGATTCCCTCAATCTCCTGCCCCGTATTACTATCTTCATTACCGATTCTATTTCGGGTATTTATCCGGGAAACCATTACAAAGCACCTCTAAAGCACTACAATTCAAGCAGAGCATACCTAGAGAAAAAGAGGATATTATGCGGTTCTTCCCAGCTAAACGACCAGGACAAAAAGCCATTGATCGCACCATCGATATTTTAGTTACCGGAATGACTTGCGATAAATGCGTAGAACGCGTCACTCGTGCCCTTGGCAGTTTAGACAATGTTAAAAGAGTATCGGTGCTATTACGCAGCGATAAACCCAGCCAGGTCACAATCCTCACCGATTACGAAATTGATGATGAGTGCATCCGGGAAACCATTAAAGAAGCCGGTTACAGCGTTGTAGGTATCGAGCGCAATCAATAGCGTAAGGGACAGACCCCAACGGCAAAAACCGCCCTCTGTCCCTATTTATCGGCTGCTTTTTTACTTGCCCGAGCCTTAATAAAGCTAATCACCATCGGCAGCACGGAAATCGCTACGATGGCAATCGCAATCAGCTCCACATTATTGGCAACCAGGGTAATATCTCCCAAAAGTACCCCTGCCAGCATAAAAGCCCCAATCCAAAGCGCCGCGCCTATCATGTTCCAGATTAGGAAGGTACGGAAATGCTGTTTACCAATCCCGGCAATAATTGGAACAAAGGTGCGCACAAAAGGCACAAAACGCGCCAGAACCAGCGCTATCCCGCCGTAGCGGCGAAAGAAATCCTCAGATTTATGCATATTTTCGGTAGATAAATAGCGGGCATCGTCTTTGAACAGGCGTCTGCCATATTTTCGACCTAACCAATAACCTACGAGATTACCGCTGATAGCCGCGATAAAAAGCACTAGGAAAGTAAGCCATTCGGGAACGGAAGGAATCCGGTTATGTAATATCCCTAAGGCAAAAATCATAGAATCGCCAGGCAACACCGGAAATAACACCCCAGATTCGATGAATACGATGAGGGCCACTGCCACCACCATCCAGCCCCCCAGCTGGGCTAAAAGAGTATTTAGCAAAAGATTCGGATCCGTTAGGTAATCGAATATCCCCGCTGTTTGTAATGCCGCAACCATGCATCCTCCTGAGGCTAAACTTTAACTTCTGTAATTCTAAATGAGTCCTTTAACGCCCTGGTACGCGAGGGGCAGCCTTAGGGGTAAGCTCACATCTAGGTATGCGTCGGTTCATTGCATACAATCAAGTCATGAGCGCTTCGGGAGAGATTGTCAAGACCCAGCTGACCCAGCACATCACCCGAGTAGTTGATACTAAAAACTCCCGATTGCGACGTGTAGACGACCTAGCCCGTGCCGGCCTGTACCTAACAGCAATTATCATGGTGGTATTGCTGGCAATCTATGCCCATGCCACTACCCAAGCCGTTGCCCAAGACCTGACCAAAGTATTCGTGAACACCACCTTAGCGCAGGTTTTACTGTTGCCTTTATCGATGCTTCAGAACCTATTTATCCTGGCAACACCGGTAGCGCTGCTGATTATGCTGGCTTTTAAAACGCAGTGGTTACGTACTTTCCAGGCTGCTTTTACCGGTATTATCGGGGCGATAGTAGCCAGCGCTTTCACCGCTCTCATCTCCGCCCTCCCCTACGTGTTTTCCAACGCCCTAAAAGTGTGGGTGGTAGGTGGCTCAATCGTCGCGATTTCTATCCCCTCTACCGCTGTGGTCGCCATGATGAGCATGGCGGGGGAACGTCGCCGTGACCAACTGGTGCGTATTCTATGGATAATAACCTGGGCAATCCTGGTTTTGGCAGTGCTGCAAGGACGGATGACTCTGCCCTCGGCACTAATCACGGTGCTGCTGGGCACTTTCACCGGTTGCCTAGGACGCTACCTCTGGGGGGTTAGTAATCACCGCCCTACTGGACCTTCCTTGATTCGGGCATTAACCGAAGTTGGGATAACTCCACGCCGTATTCTTCGCCTAGACACTCCCACCGAGGGGGATTTATTACAGGTAGAGGATATAGCTTTCTCTACCGAGCCCGGTTTCTTAACTCCTACAGGAAAAATGCAAAGGACGCAGCTTTGCCTTGATCCGGTTTTAGAACTAAGCACCTTTGCTGGAGGTGATTTGAAAACTCATGGAGAGGCTAGTGAATCCGGAGAAAGAGCTTACTGCGTAATATCTGATACCGGTCACCGCTACCGCATGATTGCTACCGACGGAGACTCTCGCCTTATAACCTGGATTACCGGAATCTGGAATAATCTACGTTTGCGTTCTTTCTCCAAATCTACAGCTGCCACCGTGCGGCAAAACGGGGAATACACGGCTCTAATGGGGGCAATGACCACTCGCGCCCAAATCAAAACCCGCCCTTACCACGGTCTGGCACACTGCGGTAGCACCATGCTGAACATTTTCGAGGACGATATTGCGCTCACCCCTTTTAGTGCCCTCACCGAGTCAGATATTTCAGATTCTCAACTACGATTAGCCTGGCAACAGCTAGTATCTGCCCACCAAGGTGGGTTAGCTCACCGTAATATCAACTCTTCTAATCTGTGTTTAGGAGCCGATGGAGCTATATATTTCCTTAACTGGTCACAGGGAGAAGTTGCGGCTTCCAGGATGTCAATCCTGATTGACCAGGTACAGCTGCTAGTTATAACCAGCCTCGGGCTGGGAAAGAATCGGGCAGTTAGTGCCATGAAAGCAGTCCTTCCTACTTCCCAGATTCAAGCGATGGTCCCGGTTTTGCAAACCTTGGCGCTACCGCAATCAACTAGAGCTAAACTGCGTAAAACTGCGCTGCTTGCTACCCTCCGCCAAGAACTATTGAGCAGCACCCGGACTAATCCCAGCGAGGTTCAGCCTGCCCAACTGCGCCGATTCTCTTATTCCTCGCTAATATTTACCTCCCTTGGCGTGGTTGCGGTGCTGGTGGTGCTAGGTTCTTTGAACTTTAAGGAAATCTATACCACCATCGCTGCCGCCAATACTTGGTGGATTATAGCCGGGGCATTTTTCTCTATTGCGATGAGCAGCGGACAAAGCCTTTCTTTACAGGCAGTTACTCCCAGTCGTCTCGGTTACGGCGAACTATTCTTGCTGCAAATCGCCGGCTCCTTCACCTCTTTAGTAGTACCCGCCGGAGTCGGAGTTGGCGCGTTGAACCTGCGCTATTTAATTAAGAAGAATATGAGCAATGCTCTCGCCTTAGCGACCGTTTCCTTGATGCAACTGTTCCAGTTTGTATGTACCGTAGCGCTGCTGGTGATAATGGTCATGTTTACCGGTACTTCTATGAATGTTAGCCTGCCTTCCTCAACCATGTTGGCCGCTGTGGTAGCGATTGTGGCGGTATTAGTGGGTGGGTTAGCTATTCCCAAAGTTCGCGGGTGGATTTGGACAAAAGTTAAACCCACTTTCCACCAGGTGTGGCCACGAATAATCTGGATTACTTCCAGCCCAAAGAGAATGTTGCTAACCACGATTGGATCTTTGCTGCAAACCGGTTTGCAAGTTAGTGCCTTTTACTGCGCGGTTGCTGCTTTTGGCTACCATCTTCCCATCTCGACTATCACCGTGACTTTCCTGGTATCCAATACTTTAGGTTCACTGATTCCCACTCCCGGTGGTTTAGGACCGGTTGAAGCCGCCTTAACTGCCGGTTTACAGGTGGCAGGAGTTCCCGGCGCGACTGCGCTCTCGGGCGCACTGCTTTATCGCCTCCTCACTTTTTGGCTTCGCGCCCCTCTAGGTTGGATTGCCACCCGCTACCTGCAACGGCGTGACGTTATATAAGAAAATAGCTTAAGCTAGGTATTCTTGAGGCTAAATATGAAGAGAGGAAACAAGTAAATGAGTGAACACCCCAAGTCCGGGCGCGAAAAGAAAAAACCGGTGTTAATCGCCCTTCTAGTGTTATTAGCATTGGCATTCTTAGTGCTAGTGTTTTTTATCGCCTACTATATGGGTTCCGCCAAGAACAATACGACCGCGCAAGAGTCCTCATCAGCCCCTAAAACAAGTGCCTCGACTTCCCAAAATGGCAGTGAGCTTCCGCAAGGAGTCAATCAAATCACTGACGAACAGGGTAAAAAACTCATTAAGTCCTTTTACCGCTCAGACCCAAAGGATTCACGGGCAATAGGTGACCCTAACGCTCCGGTAACTATGGTTCAGTTTTCGGACTTTTCCTGCCCCCTGTGCTATCAATACGAATCTACAGTGTTTAAGCAGTTAAAACCCTATATTGATAACGGTACTTTGCGCATTGAGTTTAATAATCTCTCGATTTTCGCTGCCCAATACCGTTCCGATCTGGCAGCAACCGGAGCTATCGCTGCCTCCAAGCAAGGGAAATTTTGGCAGTTCCTAGAACAGGCAACCCAGCTGGCGACCAAGCAGGGCGGGGGGCATATCAACTGGGACGACCAGCTGGTAACCCAACTTGCTAAATCCAGTGGGGTTAGCGACCTTACGCAATTTAACAAGGATTTGAAGTCTGCGGATACTCGAAAAATAGTGGAGGACGAAAGTACGCATGCCCGCTCGGTCGGTATCAACGGTACACCGGCATTTTTCATCAACGACTATTTTATTAGTGGTTCTCTACCGGCAGAGACTTTCATTAAGACTATTGAAATCGCAGCTAAACAAGGAAACAACAAATAATGTCTATTAACTTCACTATTGCCTATCTTGGAGGTTTAGTCACTTTTTTGGCTCCCTGTGGGGCGTTTTTATTACCGGCTTTTTTTGCGTGTGCATTTGAAGACCGCTCCCGGCTATTGCAAAGAATCTCGGTCTTTTTCTTGGGGTTAATCGTTGCTTTGGTACCTTTGGGCTTTGCAGCCGGGGGATTGGGGGGTTGGCTACTAGCCCATTCTCACCTGGTAACTTTAATAGTCGGGGTAGTTATCCTAGCTTTAGGTATTACCCAGGTTTTGGCTCTTCCTCTACCAAAACTACCTCTACCTAAGGCTTTAGGGGGAACTACCAAAGCTAGTGTGGCCGGGGTTTTCCTCTTCGGCATTTCCTACGGGTTGGCTGGTTCTGGTTGCACCGGTCCAATCCTAGGGGCGGTGCTTTCTAGTGCAACCCTAACTGGTTCTAGTTTCCGAGGGGGAGCACTGATGTTTTGCTATGCGGCAGGAATGCTAACGCCAGTGGCACTGCTATCTCTTATTTGGGGATCGCTAACAGCTAGCCAACGCCGTTTCTTCCACCCGCGTCCTTTGAGGTTATTTGGACGGGAAACTACCTGGGGTTCTGTTATCTCGGGTGCAGTATTCATACTGGTAGGGGTATTACTACTGGTTACTGGAGGTACCAATAACCATTCTTTACTGGACGCCGGTCAGCAAATATCCCTAGAGACCCGTATTAGTCAGGCGGTCAGCTCGCTTCCCGATTTTCTGCTGCCCCTACTACTTGTAGTAGTAGTTGCCTTTATTGGGGTTTTAATTTGGTATTTACGCAGTCAGCGCTCAAATGACAGCCAAAACGCTACTCAGGCGACATCAGATAAATAGTTTTTACCTTACATTTATGCCTTTTTAACTTTGGTTTTGGCGGCAACGCTGCTTCGTGCAAAAATGGCAATTAACCTAGTAAAAAGGAGACGCCCATGGGTACGCAAAAGAAAGGAACGCATCTAGATCTTTGGCAGGATTCCTACGCTGCGCGAGCTCACAATCTGCGCGAATCTGAAATTCGTGCCCTTTTCTCTGTGGTTTCACGCCCCGAAGTTGTCTCCTTAGCGGGTGGGATGCCTAATATCCATGATTTACCACTCGCTGAGCTGGCCGAAGGCGCTAAGCAACTGGTGTTAAATCACGGTGAACAGGCAATGCAATATGGCAGCGGGCAGGGTTGGGCTCCGCTTCGCGAATCTATCACCGAGGTGATGTCCGCCGAGGGGATTAATGCCAATCCTGACAACGTAGTAATCACCACAGGCTCTCAACAAGCATTAGACCTGGTCACACAGCTTTTTATCGAGCCTGGGGACGTTATTCTTGCCGAGTCGCCCTCATATGTGGGCGCTTTGGGCGTCTTCAACGCCTACCAAGCCGATGTGCGTCATGTAGGGCTCGATGAACAGGGTTTAATACCGGAAGAGTTTGCTCGTGCCGTTGAGCAGGCACGCGGTGAGGGAAAGCGAATTAAATATCTTTACACTATCCCGAATTTTCACAATCCAGCCGGGGTGTCAATGTCCATTCCCCGGCGAAAAGAACTTGTTGAGCTGTGTCGAAAACACGGGGTCTTAATCCTGGAGGATAATCCCTACGGTTTGCTAGGTTTTGAAGGGCAAACTATGACTCCCCTCGTAGAACTTGCACCTGACCTCGTAGTTTATCTTGGTTCATTTTCTAAGATATTTGCTCCTGGTTTTAGAATCGGTTGGGCATATGCTCCGCCAGCGGTTCGTGACAAGCTGATAGTAGCTTCCGAGTCAGCAATTCTTTCTCCTTCGATGGTTGGGCAAATGGCTATTCATGCCTATCTGCGTGACTATGATTGGCGCGGACAAATCGACTCTTACCGACAAATGTATCGGGGACGCCGGGACGCCATGTTAGATGCCCTGGCGACCTATCTACCAGAATGCACCTGGACGATACCCGAGGGAGGTTTCTATACTTGGCTGACTTTACCTTCAGGAATGGATTCAAAGGCTATGCTCAGCCGGGCGGTTACCGAGTTAGTTGCCTACACTCCGGGAACCGCGTTTTATGCCGATAATCAAGGGCGGGAAAACTTAAGGCTTTCATTTTGTTATCCGCCTGCTGATGAGATTCGCGAGGGCGTGCGTCGCCTTGCCAAAGTAGTCGAACGCGAAATTGAGCTTTTAAAGTTATTTGGTTCGCAAGAAAGGCACTAATATGACTGAGCTTAAGGGCTTAAAGGTTACGATTATTACCGGTGGTCAGCTGCAAGAGCGAGAAGTGTCTTTGCGCTCGGCAAACAGAGTTGCAACCCAGCTTCGCCAATATTCCCATACGGTTAAAACCTTAGAATTAGACCATAATCTTTTAGATTACTTGCGTGATTTCAATCCCGATGTGGTCTGGCCAGTTATTCACGGACGCGAGGGCGAGGACGGCTCCCTGCAAGACCTCCTGGAGTTAGGGGGCGTTCCCTATGTTGGTTCTGGTCCAAAGGGATGCAGAATTTCTTTATCCAAACCGGTTGCTAAGTCGGTTGTAGACAAGAATGGGCTACCTACGCCCCGCTCGGTTGCCCTTCCCCAAATACTATTTCGCCAGGTGGGAGCAACTACGCTACTTGCAGAAGTCTCAACTAGGTTAGGTTTTCCTTTAATGGTTAAGCCTTCGCGCGGCGGTTCCGCTATGGGGGTAACCTATGTTGAGGACGAAGCGGGGCTGCGGACCGCTATGGTTAATGCTTTTGCTTACGATGATGAAGTCCTGATTGAACAGTTCATATTGGGGAGAGAAATCTCAGTTTCTATCATTGAAGAGTCAGCTAAATCCCGCGCGCTCCCCCCGGTAGAGATTCGCACTGATGCTGGTCGTTATGATTTTGACGCTCGCTATTTAACCGGACGTACCGAGTTTTTTGCTCCGGCACCACTTGAAGACGAGCTTGATGAGGCGGTCCGTGCGGTGGCTTTACAGTGCCACCAAGTCCTCGAATTAGAAGGTTTTTCGCGGATTGACCTGATTGTTGATAATGAAAATAACCCCTGGTTTATTGATGCGAACGCAGTGCCCGGTATGACTGATACTTCGCTTTGGCCACTGGCAGCGGAAGCAGATCTTGGTTTTGGCAAACTAATTGATGCCGTAACTCGTGACGGTGCAGCAAGGGGCGTACGTTCCTAAGGACTATCAGGGAATCTACCAGGTTTTGTAATCGCTGATTTTTCAATAGTTTACCCACCCCGAAAGGTATTCTCTTTTTACGAATAGGACGATTACTTACGGAGATGTTTTAGCAATTGGGTAATCCGCTCTAAATCGTTCTCGTCAGCATATTCGATTACCAGCTTGCTGGTTTTTTTGCCCGGCTTTATAAGTACTCGGGTATCGAAGATATCTCTCCAAAGACGTTGGACGTTTTCCTGTCTCTCAGAAAGCTCCACTTGAGTGCGTTTACCACCCGCGGTAGTGCGTTTCGCACCAGCTCGCACATTTCCGAGCGCTACGATTTCTTCTGTGGACCGCACCGATAAACCTTCCGCAATAATCCTTTCAGCAAGATATTCTTGTTCGGCGGGGTCACTTATCGCTAATAATGCTCGGGCGTGACCAGCGGAAATAACTCCTGCCGCCACCTTAGGCTGCACGCTAGCAGGTAGTCGCAGTAATCGCAGCGCATTAGTAATTGCTGGACGCGACTTTGATACGCGCTGAGACAGTTCCTGCTGAGTACATCCGAAGTCTTCCATCAACTGCTGGTAAGCAGCCGCTTCTTCTAATGGGTTTAGCTGAACACGATGCAGGTTCTCAATCAGGGCATCTAGGAGCATCTTATTATCGGAAGTCTCCCGAACGATAGCCGGAACTTCTTTAATTTTTGCAAGCTTGGATGCTCTTAAACGCCGCTCACCCATAATTAATTCATAGGCATCTTTATTTACCGGGTCTTTTCTAACAACTATCGGCTGCAGCAGTCCAACTTCCTTTATAGAAGCCGATAATTCTGCAATTTCATCATCGTCAAAAGTCTGTCTCGGTTGCGCACGATTGGGATTAATGCTTTCGACTGCTAGCATTTCTAATCTTGCTCCGGGTACCGGAACTAATGATGTTTCACGTGAAACATCTTGAGCTGAATTTAAGCGGTCGCCATTACCCTGCTTATTACCATTATCAGAAGTAACCGGCGCTACGCTTAACTTACCCTTTCGTGCAGCACCCTTAGAGCTAGAAGCCCGCGATGTTTCACGTGAAACATTTTTACGAGGTTCAAGAAGTTCTCGTGCGGAACCGCCTTTAGGAGAACTAGCGTGCCCACCAAAAAAAATATCAGCCGGTCTAGAGTTATCATCTAAATTACGCTGTTCATCCTGATTAACAACAGGCTCGGTAGGGATTAACGCAGATAAGCCACGCCCTAAATGTTTCTTCCGTGCCATTATGATCTCACCTCACGACTAATTAATTCGTACGCGGCATCTAAGTAACATTTTGCACCCTTGGAACCTGGTTGATATGTGAAAATCGATTCCTCATGGGAAGGTGCCTCTGCTAAAGCTACATTACGAGGAATTATAGTTTGCATTACAATATCCCCGTAATACGCTCGAACTTCTTCTAATACCCCTTTTCCCAACAAAGTATTAGTAGTTACCATTGTAGGTAAAATTGCAGTAAAGCGCAGCTTTGGATTTAGCCGAATGACCAGCATATCAATAGTTTTGGTTAGTTGGGTAAGACCTTCTAATGCCAAATACTCAGCTTGGAGAGGAACCAAAACCTCATGAGCCGCCACGAGAGAATTAACCGTCATAATTCCCAGGGAAGGGGGAGAATCAATAAAAATATAATCAAAATACTCTCCGCTGCTAAGCAAAGCATTTACTGCCTCGGAGAGGATTTGTTGAAAATTAGTTCTCCCATTTAGCTCAAGTTCAATACCAGCCATATCCATTGATGCGGGAATAACCCAAAGACCGGGGATTTTCTGATTCTCTACCATTGCTTCCCGTAAGGATACGCCCTCGGTCATAACCTCATACAGTGATACCTGATCATCTGAAAGATTTCTAAAACCCAGTGTAGAGGAGGCGTTACCTTGTTGATCTGCATCAATAACCAAAACCCTCAGTCCGCCCAAGGCGATAGCTGCCGCTAGATTAACGACCGTAGTAGTTTTGCCTACCCCACCTTTTTGATTAGCCACCGCAATTACTCGAGTAGCTTGCGGGGCAGGTAGCTTTTCCACTGCCTGCCTATTTGCTTCCCGCTGTCCTTTAACAAGACCCGATGAAAAACTATCTTGACCGCTTATAGCTTGCTCAACCATCTCGGCATCTGCCAAACGATGTTTACTCATTATGCCTCCAATATAAAAGCGGTACTTTAAAAACTGCGGAGTCTAGGCGCGTTTAGTTGCCATAATAATTCGCGTAACTGAATCATCTATTAAAGACGGTACCTGTTCAATATGAGCAGCTTCTAGTTTAGCTTGAACTAGTGCCTCGCGCGCATTCGCTAGCTCTTCGGGGGCGCGTTCACCTTTAATGGCAAGCATTATCCCACCCGGCGCAACCAAATTACCCGAAATCCGTACCAACTTATTTAAGTTGGCAACGGCTCGGGAAGTGACTGCGGAAAACTGCTGATGAGCTGGTAAATCTTGACTGCGAGAACGCAAAACTTCCACGTTTTTCAAATCCAGTTCTGCTTTAACCTCTTCTAACCACTCGGCACGTCTACCGAGGGGTTCAATAAGATAAAACTGCAAGTCAGGACGCATAATTGCCAAAACTATTCCCGGTAAGCCTGCACCCGAACCCACATCGGCAACCGTGGCATTCTTCCCAATCGGCAAAAACTTCTCAGCCGCACCGCAGTTTAAAAGATGCCGTGACCAAAGCCGAGGAAGCTCCCGCGGTCCTAGCAAGCCGCGTAACTGACCTTGCTCGATGAGCATCTGCGAATAGCGCGCCATTAACGGAAAAGAAGTACCGAAAAAATCGGTAACAGCTTGTCCCGGTTGCTCAACCGGGGGAAGCGTTTCTAATGTCATGACTTAACTCTGTTAAACCAAGAACTCACCAAATCAATCTGGTGTAGCAGGGCGCTATTCAGCTTCCTGCGGGCCGGAAGCATCGGGATAGATTACTACTGCCCGGTTGGGAGCCTGTCCTTGCGAACCTGAATAAACGCCCTCTTCAGCAGCGACATCATGGCAAACTTTACGTTCAAACGGATTCATCGGCTCTAGGCGAACCGGCTCTCCACTGGTCTTTGCTTTCGTGATTGCTTCTTCTGCAATCGCCCGCAATTCTTGTTTGCGTGTCTGGCGAAAGCCGGCAATATCTAGCATCAAGCGGGAATGTTCGCCCGTCTTTTGAGAAACCGCCAATCGGGTTAAATCCTGGAGAGCCTCCAAAACTTCGCCCTCATTTCCTACTAATCGCTGTAAATCACCCAAATCCTGGGCGTCAGCCACGATATCTACGCTGGCGCGGTCATGCTCAACATCGATTTCTAGATCCCCGCCCAAATCAGCGATATCTAGCAGCTCTTCTAAATAGTCGGCAGCAATATCGCCCTCTTCCTCTAGAGCTGCTACCCGTTCTGATGACTGTTCTTCGCTCATATCAACTATCCTCCATGCCTATTAGCATCGATACTATCGGTTCTGGTTACCTTTTTTACCTGCGTTATTATTTCGCCGTGCCTGTCGGCGTTTCGCTTTTTCTTCCTCACTAAGCTGACCGGCAGCCCGTCGCCGTTTAGCTTGCGCATCCCGCTGCGCCCTCGTTAACCTCTTGGGTTGTGCTTGCGCATTCCTAACCCCTGGTTGCATCCCAGCTTGCTGCTGAGCCTGCTTTTGCAAAGCCGCCATCATCTTTGATTGTTTAACTGGTTTCTTTGGCTTTTCTTCTAGCTCAAGATCTTGAGCTTTCTTGTGCAAATGCTCTTGGGTTTCTTTATAGAGGGCGAGCCCCTCACGTAATTTCTCGCCGTTTTCTATCCCGCTAAAGGGATCATCTTCACCCTTGCGGGTGGCTTTTACCTCCAGACGCAGGGCTTTAGCCACGTCCTCGGCGCTAAGTCCCAAATCCATTAGCTTTTGGTTATATTCCGCTAAAGTCTCTTCTTTGAAGCTATCGTATTTGACCTGATGCCTGCGCATTTGCGCATCGTGAGCGGCTGATCCGGGGGTGGGCAGATAATACATTACAAAAATCTGCTGAATAAAGCTGACCACCATCGTAACTACCAGGTAGACCAACACCCCAATCTGGACGATAAAACCAAACCAAGCAGTCATCAAGGGCATCAAATACACCATCATTTTCATCATCCGCATTTGTTGCGCATTTGAGGTGTTCATATTGTGCTTCATATTGATGAACTGCTGGAAGAACATTAATCCTGCGTAAAGCAAAACGGATACAATAATCAGGATTTTAGTAGTCGTTGGGTTAGAAGCAGTATTAGAAAATGTATCTGATAAATAAACCCCAAAAACAGTGGATTTATCCATCTCGGCAGCAAGCGTAGAATCAAAACCCCCAATATGCGCCCCTGGTTTGGATGCAATTAGGGGCATTTGCCAAAGCACCCGATACAGGGCGGCCAAAATCGGCAACTGAATAAGCAGAGGGAAACAAGATGCCATCGGATTAACGCCGTACTGCTTGTAAAGATTCATGGTTTCCTGACTCATCTGCTGCTTAGAAACCTGGTCGTTACGACCTTTGTATTTTTCTTGAATCTTCTTTATTTCCGGTTGGATAGCACTCATGCCCCGTGTGGACTTAATCTGTTTGATAAACAGCGGGATAATCAAAAGCCTTACAAAAATAGTGAGCACCACAATTGACAAAACCCAGGTAATTCCCGGTCCTTCCGGCAGACCTATCATAGTTAGTCCCCGGTGGATACCAACTAGTACCCAGGCGGTAACCCATTTAAATGGAAATAGAACTGTGTCATACCACCCGCCCGAGGTGGGTTCGGTAGATGCCGCTAGCAGCTGTGCACTTAGCATCATGGATTTGCTCCTTTACTATTTTCCCCTGCTGACCTGGAGTCCACTATCAATTTTTGCCCAATGGGCTTGAAGTTCGCTTAAAGTCATTTGATGATAGGGAGCGCTCTTCCATTCTCCCTTTTGGGGAGGATAATCCACCCCTCCGTCCGATAGCGGATTACACCGAATAAGTCTCCACATTGAAAGCAGACTTCCTTTAAAAGCGCCGTGAATGTTAATTGCAGAAAGCGCATAGGTACTGCAAGTCGGATAGTACTTGCAGCGAGGAGGAAAAAGGGGCGAAATACGGCGTCGATAAAGGTTTATCGCCGCAATGATTGCCCTTTGCACAATTTTCCCACTCACTGCTTGCCTTTCGCCTGCGCCCTAGCCAATGCCTGCTCCACCGCGCTAGCGAGCTGATGAAAAGAGGTGGTCTTAGCTTTTTCCCGGGCCCGAATCACCGTGAGAGTACCTTCCCCAAAATTTTGGAGACTCTTAGCGGAAACCGCCCGAAGTCGCCTTTTAACCAGGTTACGATCAACTGCCCGAGGTAGAGACTTTTTTGATACCACAAAACCGACTAGGGGATTACCTTCACCTGATGATGCAGGTAAATGATGTACCACCACAGTCTTGTTACCCGCGCTGTATCCGCGTCGAAAGACTTTAGAGAAATCGGCTGACTTTTTCAGGCGATTTGCCCGCGGCAACATTCCCTAAGCCGTAAGTTCCTTGCGTCCTTTACGACGACGACTAGCGATAATAGCGCGCCCTGCACGGGTACTCATACGCGCCCTAAAACCATGTTTTTTAGCTCGGCGACGGTTATTCGGCTGAAAAGTCCGCTTTGTCACTGTAGTTCTCCTGAGTGTTATTTATTTACCGAAAATGATTCCGATATTTTATTTTCCAGTTACATTTCACCTGGATTAGACAACATATGCAAGCCTACGCATAGCGCTTTGCCAGGTCAAATAGTTATTCAGTGGTTATAACCACTAATTTGTAATCACACGTTTCCAAAGCTGTGGAACTTCAAAAAACTACAAAGATGTAAGATGTTAATTTTCTATGATTTCTGAGTTTCAAATTTTTGCAGTTTATGCACGCAGGAAGTCATTTTTATCGTTAAACTACAACCACGTAAGTTATCCACAGTATTTTCCCCAGATTGGGGATAACCTAGTTTTTGCCCTACAATCATCAATAACCCCAAAGTTGGGGATTCCTCGCTGCTTTTATTAGGAATTTTGGAGAAATCAATGTCCAGTTCGCTACAGACACTCTGGCAAGATGCGATAAGACAACTAAAAGAAAATCCACAAGTCGGGCAAGCAGACTTGGCGTTCCTAAGAATGTCTACCCCTTTGACCACTTACGAAAACACCATCGTAATTGCGACCCCTAATGAATACTCGAAATCCGTCCTCGAAAACCGGCTGGGTTCTTTTTTACGGAAGGCTCTTTCTACCAGCACTTCCCGTGAAGTTATCTTGGCAATTTCGGTAGATCCTTCCCTAGATCAAGGAGAAACCGTTAGTCCTAATAATGAACAAGAAATTGCTCCTGCCCCACAAAATTTCGAGAGCACTGCCGAAGAAAAAACCCTGCCCGCTAAAGCAAAAAAACCTTTTGAAAGTCGCCTTAACTCGAAATATACTTTCGAATCGTTCGTAATCGGTGGTTCGAATCGTTTTGCCCACGCCGCAGCTATCGCAGTTGCCGAAGCTCCCGCCAAAGCCTATAACCCGCTGTTTGTCTATGGCGGATCGGGGCTAGGCAAAACTCACCTGCTGCATGCAATCGGAAACTACGCTTTAAATCTATATCCTCATATCAAGGTGCGTTACGTTAATTCTGAAGAGTTCACTAACGATTTCATTAATTCAGTTTCTGAAGGTAAAGCCCACGAGTTTCAACGCCGTTACCGCAATATCGATATTCTCATGATTGACGATATTCAGTTCTTGCAAGGTAAAGAACAAACCATTGAGGAGTTTTTCCATACTTTCAACTCGCTCCATAATGACAATAAGCAGGTGGTTATCACCTCCGATGTTCCCCCTAAGAAGCTTGAGGGATTTGAAGAACGTCTGCGTTCGCGTTTCGAGTGGGGACTTTTAACCGATGTCCAGCCTCCAGACTTAGAAACTAGAATCGCTATTTTGCGTAATAAAATTCGTCAAGAGGAGGTGGAGGCACCTTCGGAGGTATTGTCCTATATTGCCTCCCGTTTTACTATCAATATTCGTGAGCTTGAGTGAGCCTTGCTGCGGGTTAGTGCTTTCGCCTCTTTAACAAAACAACCTTT
>CABQYA010000007.1:0-27606 GCA_902468275.1 uncultured Urmitella sp.
TGCTGATTACACCCAGGCCACAGGTAAACCTTGCGCGCCTGCGAAAGATACTGCACCTGATAATCACCATCGGGGCGGGAAACCGAGCGGGGCATCGAAGCCAAAGAATCCATCCTTAAGGGACGATGGTCGCCCCAGGGACGTTTACGGGAACGTCTGGTCACTTAAAAAACCACAACTCCCCGTTTGTAGACCCGCATAGGATTCAAATCGGCATCAGTAACTAGCAAATCCGCTGACTTTCCGGGCGCAATTTCTCCCAACTGGTCATCACCTAGAACTTTTGCCCCCTGATAGGAGGCACAATAAACGGCATCTACCAGGGGGATTCCCGCTTGATGCGCTATCTTGACCTGTTGGATTAGATGAGAAGTTCCCCCGGCCGGGCAGTTAGAATCGGCTGCCAAAGTCGCCAACCCATCTTTTACTTCGACCGCTTGTCCCCCCAAAAGATAGCGTCCATCTCCCAGTCCGGTTCCCGCCATCGCGTCAGTGACAAACACAATCTGTTCGCGTCCTACCAATTCATATACGTTGCGAATCAGGGAGGGAGCTAGCTGTTTTCCATCGCAAATAAGCTCGACAATTACGCCTCCGCCAGCAGCGTCAGCTAAAATCTCGGGGATTGGTCCGGGGTGTAGAGGCTGCATCGGGGGCATCGAGTTAAACAAATGGGTGACAGTGGCATGAGGACAGCGCGCTCTGGCGGAATGAGCCAGCATTTGCCGAACCTCAATCAGGGCTTCACGCATCTTTTCCGAATTGGTATCGGTATGACCAAAGGAAGGAACAGCGCCCCCCGCAATCAAAGTGTCGGCAACCCCAGATGCTCCCATAGCATAGGGCTTTTCCGGGGCAAAAGTCATAGACACCGCATAGCCGCGGCTGGCTATCAGCAACTCGCGCACCAACGGCGCATTGGGAGCCTGAATATGGCTAGGGTCGTGTGCCCCGCAGTTCCCCTGGGCGATAAAGGGACCTTCAAAATGGATTCCCGCCAGTTTGCCAGCCGCGCACATTCCTGCCAACATTTCCGCTTTTTCCCGCAGAAGCATCGGAGAATGGGTCACCAGCGAAGCTACCAGCGAAGTAGTCCCCCAGCGTAAATGCTCGGATATAGCCCGCAGGGCTTGTTCTTCAGTTTGAGCATCTGGGAACGATACCCCTTGTCCTCCATGGCAATGAACATCAATCAAGCCGGGCAGCAAATAGCGGTCATCACTTGGAGAAGTGGCAGCCAAAACCTCATCCCCAAATCCAGCGGCTTTCGCGTCAGGAGCTTCACCTACCCATACAATGGCATCCCCAGAAATTACCACCGCCCCATCGGTAATAATTCTATTAGAGGTAACAACTCGTCCCCGTAACGCAAAAACTTCAGTCATAACTGCAATACTCCAGCCCGGTCAAGTGTTAATCGCAATGCTTAAAACAGGCGCGATTCCGCGTCATCTACCCCTCGCATACTATCGTAATCCAAGGTAAGACAGCGAATTCCTCTATCTTCCGCCAGAGTTCTAGCCTGAGGTTTAATCACCTGCGCGGCAAAAATACCGCGCACTTCCGGCATTAGCGGGTCACGAGAAAGCAAATCTAAGTAACGAGTGAGCTGTTCCACCCCATCAATCTCACCGCGACGTTTAACTTCAATGGCGACATGGTTAAGCTCCGGATCGAAAACCATTAAATCCACCGGACCGACCGGAGTGGGATACTCGCGCCTGATTAGTTCCCAGCCTGAACCTAAAATTTCGGGGATTTGCGCTGCCAGTAACTCTTGTAAATGTGCCTCTACCCCGTCCTTTTGCAGCCCGGGATCAAGTCCCAAATCATGGCTAGTTTCCGAGAATATCTCTCCGATTCTTAGTTTTAGCTTATCCCCGGTTTTTGCCGACTGCACGAGCCAAACCTGACGAACTCCTGCCGCCTCGTCCTCGGAACTAACCTGGAGTTCCTCGATACTGGCAGGACCGGCCATCCAGTTAAGGGGCTTATAAGAACCCCCATCACAGTGAATAAGCACCGAAGAATCGGCCTTTACCATAATCAATCGCGGAGCCATCGGCAAAAAAGAGCTGAGGC
The DNA here is from genome assembly GCA_902468275.1 of uncultured Urmitella sp. Taxonomy (GTDB): domain Bacteria; phylum Actinomycetota; class Actinomycetes; order Actinomycetales; family Actinomycetaceae; genus Varibaculum. The sequence goes on from CABQYA010000007.1 coordinate 2,083, forward strand.
GACCGCTGTATTCGACGGAGCAATTAGCGAAAAGTACGCGCATGAGAATCTATTCTAAAGGATTGGAATCTACTACCAAGATTCTGGTATCTCGCGTGGAGGGGCAGCTTCAGCCCAAGAGACCAAACCTGCATGGTCGTCCTCGGATAGGAACAGCCAAAAATGCTGAAAATCTACACTAACCGAAACCGCCACATTGCGAACTCCATTTTTTGACAGGTAGTTATGAACCTTGCCCAGTTTGACCTGTCTGCGCGACCAAGATTTATTAGGACGAAGAAACAGTCCCGCTGCCTTGTACCAGTTTAACGATTCAGACTCGTAAACGGCGCACCCCTCACTCCAACCAGAGGTGACGTCCGGACGATACGAACACAAAAAGGCTCCTTGCCGGCGCAGATGGTTCATCCGCCACAAGAAAAAGGCAGCCATCAAGGCCAGCAAAACTGCAATCAGTAAAATGATTAACAGGAAAACTTTGAGCGCCGTCATGTCCTAACTATAAGCCTTAAAAATGATTATTTTCGGTTTATAGTCCATCAACAATAATAGTCACCTGGTCTTGGTCTACAGATACAAACCCCGGAACCACCTCAAACACTTGGGCATCGGGATCGTTTTCTTTCTTGCCAACCTTAACCTGCCCCTTGCCAATAGTAGCTAAAAGAGGCTGATGACCTGCCATAATCCCGATTGAGCCTTCGGTAGTGGGCAGGGAGACAAAGCCCGCCTGCCCACTAAACAGCTCCCCCGAGCGGGTAACTAACCGAACCGAAAGCGCGCTCATTAGGCAGATTCCTTCTGAATCTTCGCCCAATTGCGTTCCAAATCTTCGATACCACCGATATTGAAGAATGCCTGTTCTGGAACTTGATCGTATTGACCTTCGCAAATACGTTTAAATGCCTCAATGGTTTCAGCCAGTGGAACCGTAGAGCCTTCAACACCGGTGAATTTCTCGGCCATATAGGTGTTCTGGGACAGGAACTGTTGAATTCGGCGTGCCCGGTTCACGGTGAGCTTGTCTTCTTCGGAAAGCTCATCCATGCCTAGAATCGCGATAATGTCTTGCAGTTCTTTGTTCTTTTGCAGAATCGACTTTACCTTGGTGGCAACCTGATAGTGTTCTTCACCCACATAAGTGGGATCTAAGATACGCGAGGTAGAAGCCAAAGGATCAACCGCCGGGTACAGACCACGCGAAGCAATATCACGCGAAAGCTCGGTGGTGGCATCTAGGTGCGCGAAAGTAGTTGCCGGAGCGGGGTCGGTATAGTCGTCAGCCGGTACGTAAATCGCCTGCAGCGAGGTAATCGAGTGTCCCGCAACCGAAGTAATGCGTTCTTGGAGCAGACCCATTTCATCGGCCAAGTTCGGCTGGTAGCCTACCGCCGAAGGCATATGACCCAGCAGAGTGGAAACTTCTGAGCCGGCCTGGGTGAAACGGAAAATGTTGTCGATAAACAGCAATACGTCCTGATGCTGCACATCGCGGAAGTATTCCGCCATGGTTAGACCGGTTAGCGGAATGCGCAGACGAGTCCCCGGAGGCTCATCCATCTGTCCGAATACCAGTGCGGTCTTATCAAAGACTCCCGCCTCGTCCATTTCGTGAATCAGGTCGTTACCCTCGCGGGTACGCTCGCCCACGCCAGCAAATACGGACACACCGCCATGATCTTGGGCAACGCGCTGAATCATTTCCTGAATCAACACGGTCTTACCTACGCCCGCACCACCGAACAAACCAATCTTGCCACCCAGCACATAGGGGGTAAGCAGGTCGATAACCTTAATCCCAGTTTCAAACATCTGGGTTTTTGATTCGAGCTGATCAAAAGGAGGGGGGTCACGATGGATTGGCCAGCGCTCTTTTACCTCTAGGGTTTCCCCTTCTTTCAGGTTCAAGCATTCACCAGTAACGTTAAATACGTGTCCCTTGGTAACGTCACCTACGGGGACTGAAATGGGAGCCCCGGTATCGGTAACTTCTTGTCCCCGAACCAGCCCGTCGGTGGGCTTTAACGCGAGACAACGAACTACGTCGTCGCCTAGGAACTGCGCCACCTCTAGAGTAAGTTTATGGGCGGGAGTGTCCTCGTCCACCTGAATCATGGTTTCCAGAGCGTTATACATCTCGGGAAGATGATCTGGCGGGAACTCCACGTCCACAATCGAGCCGATCACCTGGGAAACCCGTCCCACGCCCGTAGTCCGTTCGGTATCACTCATTAGAGTCTCCTTATTTCTTTGTTTCCTCTAGCGACCAGCGGCCAGGGCTTCTGCCCCACCGACGATCTCTGTTATCTCGGTAGTAATTTCAGCCTGACGTGCATTATTCGCCAGACGAGTATAACGCTCAATCATGTCTTGAGCGTTGTCATTTGCGGTATGCATAGCGGTTTGTCTGCTGGCCAGCTCACTGGCGGCTGCCTGCAGCAGAGCAGACCGAATCCGCGAACGCACATACATGGGTAAAACCTGTTGTACCACTGCCTCAGGATTGGGTTCGAACTGATAAAGAGGTGGAACCGGTCCGGTAGGTTTCCCAAGATTAATGTCCATCTCTTTAGCTTGTTCGGGGGTCACTACCTCTAGAGGTAGCATTTTGCGCACCTGGGGAATCTGACTAACCATGTTTACGTAGCGAGTAAAGACAATATAGACCTCGCATACGCTGCTAGCTGGATCTTCACCCAAAAAATCTGCGGTTAAGGTATCAGCTATTTCGTATGACTGTTCGATGGTAGGAGAATCCGAGTTACCCGTCCAAGATTTTTCTACCGCAATCCCGCGGAAACGAAAATAGCTCTCTGCTTTGCGCCCATAGCTGTAAAGAATTGGTTCCTTGCCCTCTTCTTTTAGCTCGCTAACCAGTTTTTCGGTTTCCCGCAGAATCGAAGCTGAATAGGCACCCGCCAAACCACGGTCAGAGGTTACGCACATTATCGCAACTCGCTTGGTATCGGTACGTTCTTTAGTGACGGGATGATCAAACTTCGAGTGCGCAGCCAAGGCAGTCAAGGCCTGGGTAATCGCGGAATCAAAAGGAGCCGCTTGGGTAGCTGCTTTCCGTGCCTTACCAATACGTGAAGCTGCAATGAGCTCCATCGCATGAAAAACTTTACCTAAAGTCTCAGTAGCGTTAATCTTCTGCTTGTATATCCGTTGCTTACCGCTCAAGGTTATTCCTTTTTACTGCTACCGGTGGAAGCACCAATAACCAATTTTTCCTGACCGCGTTCTACTTCAGTTTCCTCTTCAGATAGATTAACTTCTGCGCCTACCAAACCCTGGTCAGATAGGAAACCACTGCGGAATTTCTCTACCCCAGCTTTAAGTTCCTGCTCGGTTTCACTGTCGAACAGACCAGTCTGTTTAATTTTAGCGGGAACACCGGTATGGGCATGTAAGAATTCAAGCATTTCGGTCTCGAAACGATGCACATCTTTAACTTCGATATCGTCCATATAGCCGTTAGTACCTGCCCAAATAGAGCAAACCTGATCCTCGACCTCGTAGGGAGTAGCCTGGGGCTGCCGCAGCAGTTCCATGAGCCTCGCACCCCGAGTGAGCTGCCGCTTAGTAGTGGCATCCAAATCGGAAGCGAACATCGCAAAAGCCTGCATATCCCGGTACTGTGCCAAAGTAATCTTCAAAGTGCCGGAGACTTTCTTCATCGCCTTGACCTGCGCGTCGCCGCCTACACGAGAAACCGAAATACCTACATCGACTGCCGGACGCTGGTTCGAGTTGAACAGGTCGGACTGTAAGAATATCTGCCCGTCAGTAATCGAAATGACATTGGTAGGAATATAAGCCGAAACATCATTGTCTTTGGTTTCAATCAAAGGCAAACCAGTCATCGAGCCTCCGCCCAGCTCATCAGAAAGCTTGGCACAGCGCTCTAGGAGGCGGGAGTGCAGGTAGAAAACGTCACCGGGGTAGGCTTCGCGCCCCGGCGGACGGCGTAGCAATAGGGAAACGCTACGGTAGGCTTCTGCTTGTTTGGAAAGATCATCAAAAATAATGAGGACGTGCTTACCCTGGTACATCCAGTGCTGACCGATAGCCGAACCGGTGTAGGGAGCCAAATACTTATAACCTGCCGAATCAGAGGCCGGAGCTGCCACGATAGTGGTGTACTCCATCGCGCCAGCCGCTTCAAGCTGCCCACGGACGCTGGCAATAGTAGAACCTTTTTGTCCGATAGCCACGTAAATGCACCGAACCTGCTTGTTCGGGTCTCCACTTTCCCAGTTCTTACGTTGATTTAGAACTGCATCAATCGCAATGGCAGTCTTTCCGGTTTGGCGATCCCCAATAATCAGTTGGCGCTGACCGCGCCCAATCGGAATCATGGTGTCAATGGCTTTCAGACCGGTCTGCAAAGGCTCGTGAACCGATTTACGCATCATTACCCCAGGAGCCTGTAGTTCCAAGACCCGGCGTCCTTCCAGATTGGAGATTTCCCCCATTCCATCAAGAGGACGTCCCATGGGATCGACCACGCGCCCTAGATAACCATCCCCAACCGGCACAGAAAGCACTTCCCCGGTGCGACGTACTGGCTGACCCTCCTCGATACCAGAGAAATCTCCCAAAACAATCGCGCCAATAACCCTATCTTCCAGGTTCATGGCTAAACCGGTAGTGCCATCGGCGAATTTCAGCAGCTCGTTTGCCATTACTCCCGGGAGACCCTCAATACGGGCAATCCCGTCCGCTGCCATTACCACGTGCCCTACTTCTTCTTCAGTAGAACGTGTCGGCTCGTAGGAGCTAACGAAATCCGCCAGAGCCTCGCGAATCTTTTCCGGTTGGATTTGAAGTTCAGCCATGAATCTGCCTTTTCTTAACGTTCCGGTCTTTAACCGACCAATTTCTGTTTAGTTTTATTAATAATCGTAGCCAGGGAGCCATCAAAAACTTGGGAACCAACCCTAACTTTTATGCCACCTATCAGCGAAGGAAGCACGCTAACTTGTAAATAGATATCTTTGCCATATCGCTGAGACAAGATTTTTTGCAAGCGCTCTGCTTGGCTCGGTTGCAACGGGCTAGCCACCTGGACGGTTGCCACCAGTTTATCTGCCGCCTTTGCCAAATCCCGCCGCAGATGCCGCAGGGCAGAGGTCAAGGAAGTCACTCCCTCGATGTTACGCTGCCGATTAACCGCCTTTATTACCCGCGATATTAAGCAGAAAGCCGGTTGAGAAAGCTTATCCCCAAGCAGCTGCTTTAAAAGACGAATTCGATTATCTGCGTCTCGGTTGCGATCAGATAAAGCTGAGCGAACATCGGGGCTATTGCGGACAAACTGCTCGAAAGCGAAAATCTCATCCGCTAAGGCTATAGCCTGCTCATCTTGTATTGCTCCCAAACGCACCGCATGAAATCCCAAGTTTTCAAAAACACTCGCAATTTCATCTTGCCTAGAAAGCGTGGCTACAGCGACTTGAGCAGCCGCTTTTACCTCGGAAGAGAGCTGGGGAGCCACCGCCGATAACAAATCTGTCTTGTCATCGACACTTCGAGACGGATCGGTGAGCGCAGCTGCCAGTCGCGCGGAGGATTGAACCAGGTCAGAAAGGTTGAACCACTGATTTGCCCAGTTGTAACTAGTCTCGCTATTGGGACTGTGCGCTTGAGCAAGAGAGTTTTCTGCCTGTTCAAGAGCTGCTCTACTGGAGGCACGCATTAGTTACTAACACTTTCTTTTTCCGACGAGACTGCTAACTGATCTAAGAAACGATCAACTACCCGAGCCGATAGCTCCCTATCTGTCAATTGCTCACCAACGATTTTCTCTGCTAGTTCACTGGCAAGTAATCCCACTTCGGTCTTTAGGGATATCTCGGCTGCTTGGCGGTTAGCTTCTACCTGCCGGTTAGCATTGAGACTGATTCGCTCGGCTTCTTGCTCGGCTTGTTCTTTTGCCTTTGCAATTATCCGGCTCGCATTCGCGTGCGCCTCTTCACGAATCTGGGCGGCTTCTTCATGAGCTGCCTGTATTTCTCGTTGGGCTTTAGAATCAGCCTCGGCTATTTCCCTTTTCGCCTTGTCAGCCATTTCTAAACCGGTGCGGATAGTGTCGGCTCGTTCCTCAGTAAGCTGCCGGTACTTTGGGTATACGAATTTTAAAACCACCAAGAAAAAAATGGCAATGATGATGGCAGACCAGATTACTTCCGGTAATGCCGGCAGCAGAATGCTGTGTTCTTCACCGCCCGAGGCTGCCTGTATCATCTGTAACATTTAATCCGCCCTCTATTTGAACAGGAAGCCGGCAACCAAACCGATTAGTGCTAGTGCTTCTACGAAAGCAATACCAATAAACATATTAGTGGTGAGACGACCACCCAGCTCTGGCTGCCGTGCCATAGATTCTTGGGTTTTGCCAATCAAAATCCCGATACCAATGCCAGGTCCTAGGGTGGCCAGACCATATCCGATAGTAGCTAGAACGCCCAAACTCATAATATTTTCTCTTTCTTTTCTTGTTTTCCCCGTATCCAGTTCGCTTTGATACGGAAGTCTTTTAATGTGCTGGGTGAACCGAAAGGTTCACGTATACCGATGACAAAATCGCAAAAATATACGCCTGTAAGAACGCCACCAATATCTCAAAAGCGGTACAGGCAATTGCGGCTACAAAGGTAACTAAAGAAATAATCTTCATTCCCCCGCTGGCCCACAATAAGAAGTAGTTAGTGGCCAGAATGGTTAGCGCTAACAAAATATGTCCCGCAACCATATTGGCCAAAAGCCGAACAAACAAGGTAAAAGGCCGAATAATGAACGTGGAAATAAACTCGATTGGAGTTAGTAACACATACAGAACTTTGGGAACATTCGGGGGAAAGAGGGAGGATTTCATGAAGCCCCCAAAGCCCTGCGCCCCAATTCCGGCAGCCACAAACAGCACCCAAGAAAACAGTGCCAATATCAAGGGAACTCCGGCCACAGATGAACCCGCGATGTTAAGCCCCGGAATCACTCCCGCTATGTTCATGAACAACACCGTGAAAAAGATTGCGGTGATAATCCCGTTATAGCGACGTGCGTATTCTTTGCCCATAATGGCTTCCGAAATGCTTTCGCGGCAAAAATCTAAAAGATACTCCATCGATGACTGCGCCGTACCTGGAACCAGCTTTGCCCGACGCACATAAAGGAAAGAAACCAGCAAAAACAGGGTCAGCATTACCAGACGCACCAACACGATCCGGTTCAGTTCAAAGGGAGTACCGGCAAATGCAATCACCGGGGGGAAGAATTCATCAATGGTAGGTGCCTCGAAACCGCTGTGCGGTATCAGGGTGGTTAGCCCACTGAGCATTGGTGACACTGTCTGTTCCCTTCATTTCTGCCACGCGATTGAAACCTGTGTTTCAGGCTCTATTCTAACGCCTTAGTTTTACTTCAAGAACCCGCTCTAGAATATCTAATGATTAACTTAACATAGGACTTGCGTCCCCGAGAACTTGGATTTTCTTTATAAAGATTTTATCTTCACTAGATTTTCCCAATAATTAACCTATTAGATTTTGATACCACCGCGGCTTCACCAATAGTGGTTAGTAAAATCGCGATTACCAGAACCAGAAAAATCGTAGGGTTATCCACCTGGGATATAGGTCGCAACGCCGCAACTGCCACCAAAACTATGAGCAGTTTCACTAAATAAGCACCAAATACATAGGTTGTAGTGCGCAAAGGATTACGCAAAACAAGCTGATTGGCACCAATACCAATCGCCGCAACTACCCACATAATCGCCAATGCGCAAACCGCCCCCAAAACTCCGGAAAAACCTCGTATTAGACCCGCCGGCGGAATCGCTACCACCGTCAAAAAAGCCAAAATAATAACTACCGCACGATTGCCTTTGCGAATTGCCAAGCGCGCCCCATAACGATTTTCAATCCTAGAAGAAGTAGCTACCTGGTCTTTTGGGGCTGTCAGTTTTACGGATTTGCCCCGCTTTACCGTTAGCTTTCTGTCAGAACAGCGCGATACGTCCTCTTTCATAACTCGTCCTTTTCTAGTAAGTGACGTGGATAAGAGCCCGTAAAATAGTAGCTACGCAAACCGGGCAAATAAGAAATGGTGACCAGTAGGCAGAGCACTCCCCCTCCCAGAGCCAGCAGCAGCTCGGACAGCCAGTTCAGTTTCAACAAACAAACCGCGAGCAGCGAAAAGTATAGTGCCCAAAGATACATCACCAGAACTGCACGCCGATGGGAATGCCCCATTTTTAATAGACGATGATGTAAATGCTGACTATCAGGCTTAATAGGGGTGTCTCCTCGACCTACGCGACGAATCACTGCCATGATGGTATCCAGGAATGGCAAAATTAATACGGCAACTGGTAAAAGCAAGGGAATCGCGGCCGGCAGGAATTGGGAACCACCGATAGAGGCGGGGTCAATTTGCCCGGTAACCACGATAAACATACAGGAAATAGTGAGCCCCAGCAGCATAGAACCCGAATCCCCCATAAAGATGGTGGCGGGATGGAAATTTGAAAACAGGAATCCCAGACAAACCCCCACGATTACTATCCCAATCATGGCAGCAAAAGAGGCATAGCTTTGGGCATTGGTAAGACGAATTAAAAGATAAGAGTAGACAAAGAACGCTCCGGCTCCAATCAAGGTGATTCCGGCTGCCAGCCCGTCAAGACCATCTACAAAATTTACGGCATTGATTGCAAACACGATTATCAACACCGTAACCATTATCGACATCCGAGTAGACGGGATAGTGATACCAAAAACTGGGAAAGATATGACTTGAATACCCTGCCAAGCCACGGCAGTGGCAATCAGGATTTGTCCCGATAGTTTAGTCCACCAGGTTAAATCGTAAATATCATCCATCACCCCCAAAAGGGTGATAGCGAGTGAACCAAAAATCAATGCCCAGACTTGCGGGTCAGTATAAAAATGCGAAAAATAGGGCATTTGCCGAGAAATCAAAAATGCTCCCACCATCCCCAAAAGCATTGCGATTCCCCCTAAACGGGGGGTTGGAACAGTGTGGACATCACGTTCACGAACCGGAGTTAAAACGTGGAGGGCTAGGGAAATGCGACGCACTATTGGGGTCGCTAAGAAAGTAATTGCCATCGCAATTACTCCCAGCAACAGATAGGCTTTCACGGCTTCTCCCTACTCATTGGCTACTTTTCCAGCTACTGCCTTTAGCTCATCGACACCAATCGCCCCTACACGCAGCAACCAGTAGTCGCCTCCTATAACTTTAATGATGGTTGAGGGTTTCCCAATCGGGCTTTTCCCAGCATCTACATAATCTGCGACTTTATCCCCGAAATAGTCTCGTGCTTGGGTTGCCGATTGCGCCGGGGAACAGCCGTGTAAGTTAGCGGAGGTAACCGCGAGCGGCCCGGTTACCTCCATTAATTCCAAAAGATCCTTTTGATTTGGCTGCCGGATTGCTACCGTACCTCCAGTTATCCCCAAATCGAGCGATAAATCTTCGCGAGCAATGAGCACAATAGTGAGTGCTCCCGGCCAGAAGCTATTCATAAATTTTTTAGCTAGGGCAGGTATCTGCGGGACTAAAGATTCTACTTGCGAAATACCGCTAACTAATACCGGGGAGGGAAAGTCGCGCCCTCTGCCTTTAGCGGTTAGCAATTTATCAACCGCAGAGGACGAAAAGGGGTCGGCTGCAATTCCATATACGGTGTCGGTGGGTACCACCAGCAGTTTCCCGGATTTAATCTGGGTGTTTAGGTGGGCAATATCTTTATTATTTAGCGGAGTGCGCATACCTGCATACTAGCGTTTTTACTGCGTTCACGCGCGTAGGTTACTACCGCAGTACCCAGCCAAATACACAGCAAAGAGCTTCCAGTGAGCCAAATATCGCGCTGTCCTCCGGTCTTTGCTAAGTCTGGAGGCGTAGCGGGGAAGGAGGGGGCAGAATCGGGGGTGTTTTCTGGGGGTTTACTGCTTTGAGTTGATGGTTCGGTATTTTGAGGAGTCTGGGTAGGAGCAGACGAGATACTTGCTGCCGGGGCGGAACTACTTATGGGTTTATCGATAGGGGCTTCCTTAAAACTCAAGGTAGCGCTGGGGGTAGGGTCTACGGCAAAAGCAGAGGACGTGAAAACGATAGGGAGGAAAGCCGCAGCTGCTACCGCTACTGCCGAACGCTGCCACGACCTCATTAATTACTCTTTCTCCCATTTGCCAGCCACTTTAGTTAAAAGATTAGCATTATCTCAGGTGGGAGTTAAACTTATTTCCTATTTTTTTGCGAAAAGAAATCGATTACGACCAGTAAGGTCGCGCCGCGTCCTCGCTTTAGAGAATCCGATACCGGTGGCATAGCTATTAAGCTGTTCCCCTTGGCTAGGGTCATGTTCCATTGCCAATACTCCCCCGGGTCTTAACAATCGAAAAGCCTGTTTCACGGTTCGGGTGGGAATCAGCAAACCGTTTTCTCCCCCACCCCACAGGGCTAGCGGGGGGTCACGGAGAGCTTCAGGCTGGTCTATAGCTCCCTCAGGTACATAGGGCGGGTTGGATACGATGAGGTCAAAGCGTCCAGCTTGCTGTGACCACAACTGCTCATCAGCTACATCTGCACAGGTAATCTGGATTCGTTCGCCCTGTTGGGGATAGCGGTTGAGATTCTTTTTTGCCACCCCTAACGCCTTTTCACTAATCTCGACCATGAACAGTCGACAGGAGGGAAGCGCGTGCGCGAGAGCAAGGGCAATCGCGCCAGACCCAGCACAAAGATCGGCGACCAGCTGCGCTCCTTGAGCCGCCTCGGTTTGTAGCGCCAGTTCCACAAGATACTCGGTTTCAGGGCGTACGATGAAAGCATCGGGGCTAGAGAATAGGCAGAAAGAACCAAAATACATTTCTTTTAATAGATGTTGTAAAGGTTCATGATTGCAGCGCCGTAAAACCAGTTCACGAAAGGCTCTCGTCTGCGAAACCGTTAATTTTTCGGGCGCAAATAGATATTCCTTAGCTTGGCTAACGGCACAGTACAATCGTTGAATTTCGTGAGCCGGAACTATTTGAGCCTGATTATAGCGAGCGCGCGCCCAACTATAGGCTTGTTCGCGAGTGAGGATGTCCTCTTGGTTCACGGGAAAAATAGTCAATCCTATTTGTCGTCCGATTTTCCGGATAACTTGGCGAGTCGATGCTCTTCGTCAAGTTTAATTGCTGAGTCAATCACTGGTTGCAACTGCCCATTCAGTACCTGGTCGAGGTTATAAGCCTTGTAACCAGTCCGATGATCTGCGATTCGGTTTTCAGGGAAGTTGTAGGTGCGGATACGTTCAGAGCGATCAACGGTACGCACCTGGGAATGCCGCTGCTCGGCGGCTTCGGCTTCCCTTTTAGCATCCTCTTCTGCTTTCAGGCGCGCCCGGAGCACCCGGAACGCAGCCTCCCGGTTTTGGATTTGAGACTTTTCGTTCTGCATACTGACAACGATTCCGGTGGGGATATGGGTGAGCCGAACTGCAGAATCGGTAGTATTAACTGACTGTCCACCAGGACCAGAGGAGCGGAACACATCTACCCGCACATCATTGGGATCAATCTCAACTTCACCGGTATCTTCTGCCTCGGGCATAACTAACACCCCGGCAGCTGAGGTGTGGATTCTGCCCTGAGATTCAGTAACTGGCACTCGTTGAACCCGGTGAACCCCGCCCTCATATTTCAGATTTGCCCAAACTCCATCCTCGGGAGCTACATTCCCCTTGGCTTTAATCGCAATTTGGGCATCCTTAATCCCACCCAAATCATTCAAAGTAGAGTCCATAACTTGCACAGTCCAGCCTTTATCTTCGGCATAGCGCTCATACATTCGCAGCAAATCTCCCGCGAATAGGGCAGATTCATCCCCGCCCGCCCCGGCTTTAATCTCCATAATCACATCCCGGGCATCATCGGGGTCGCGCGGGGCTAGAATCTTACGTAATTTGTCGAGGGCTCTTTCTTGAGCTGCTTGTACAAGGGGAAGCTCTTCAGCGAATTCGGGGTCTTCCTTAGCTAGTTCTTTAGCGGCTTGCAGGTCTTCTTCCGCGTCTTTCCAAGCCGTATAGGCTTTGGCAATTTGGGATAGTTGCGCGTGCCTACGTCCAATCTTGCGGGCTTTAGCCTGGTCTCGCGCCACGCTGGGATCACCCATTTTCATTTCTAACTCAGTTTTTTCAGCAATCAGCGCTTCAATAGCTTCCTGATCTACAGGTGATGACACGGGTACTCCTAGGTTTTCAATAATGACCAATTCCCAGTCTACGTTTTTGCGCGCCAGGAATAAACTACAGGCTAGATGTCAAGGGTAGGCAATCAGTTTTAAGTTCGGATGCTTACCACAGCTAACTCTTAGCGAGTCAGATAAACGATTGATGATAATCGCTGTAACTTCAAGGATAAAGCTAGCTATTTGTGAGCTAGCGAAATCCTTCGGACGGTTCTGAAAGATGCAGTAGATACCAAAAGGTGTGGTCGATTAGTAATCGACCACACCTTTGATTAAAACTTATTTGTTGCGGTTGCGTTTTCCGTAACGAGCCTCGAAGCGGGCTACCCGTCCTCCGGTATCCATAATCTTTTGCTTACCGGTGTAGAACGGATGACAAGCCGAGCACACATCTACCCGCATAACACCAGAGGTAATAGTGGATCGGGTTTCAAAACTGTTTCCACAGGTACACGTAACCGTGGTCGGGACATATTCGGGATGGATTCCCTGCTTCATGATTTCTCCTTGGATTCTAAGAGCCCCGGGTCCAAATGTGGGTTACAAACGGTGAACCGGAACCGGATTAGATTATGCCACCTTTGACGCCGATAATGCCAGCTAGAAGAACAAAATGTGTCCGGGGCTACCTTTCAGCGCTTCTCTATCTGCAACCTGTTCGTTATCCGAAAAAATTATCTTATAACAATCTCATAACAAGAGGTTGTCTCGACCCAGGTTATCGCAGGTCAAGCAGGTAGGAAAACCTATCTACCTGCACTGTGAGCATACTTACCTAACCTTGAGGTAGCGAACCCAATAATCACAGTTAGGATAAAGATGTTGTTTTGATTAGCCAGTTTGGAAGCATCGGTATAAATGTCTAAGAAAGCAAAAATCTCAATCGGTATTGTCATTGGAGTGCTAGTAGCGTTGATTGCAGCATTTGCAATCTACGTCTCTTACTACGCTGTGGGAAAAAAGGCTCTCCCCGGCACCACCGTGGGGGAAGTTAAAGTATCAGGAATGACTGCTGCCCAAATTCAGCGGCAGCTAGAAAAGACCCAAACCAGCGGTAAAGCCACCTTCTCCGGCAAGGGAATCCAACAAGTAACTTTTACTCCCCAAGAAATCGGCTACCAGGTTAATGCTGCTTCCACCGCTAAAAACGCTACTGCTCGCAGCAGTGTTTTTGACTATGTGAGTAGCCTATTTACTTCCCGGAATCTACCAATTGCTCACACTGTAGATCCCTCCGTTACCAATGCCCTATCACAAGAAATATCGAAATCGCTGAAAGATGCTAAACCGGCTACCGAGCCCAGCGTAAAAGTTAATAAAGATGGAACTGGATTTGAGACAGTTGCCGGAAAAGATGGTTTCGGGGCAGACACTAAAGGGCTGCTATCTGCTGCCGAAAAAGTAATGAATACCCAAAAAGATCAGGCTATAGAGATAAGCGTGGGGGCAGTCAAACCACTAGCCGACCTGGAAACCGCTCAAAAGCTAGCTGAACTTGCTACCAAAAACCTGCAAACCAAAGTAGCTATTAAAACCGCAGACAAAGAAATAACTGCTGACCAAAAAACCAAAATTAGCTTCACCCAAATCCCTGTAGTAAGCAAAAACGCTAAGCTGCAGGCAAATGAGAAAGCGGTGAGCGAGTGGGTAGAGGCAAATAAGAAAGCCGTTGAAATAAAGAAAGTTGATGGAAAACGTTTCGTTAATAGTGGCGGTAAAGTACTAAAAACCGAGGTAGAAGCAAAAGATGGGGTTACGGTAAGTAATATCGATAAAGTAGCCCAAGAAATCTCCAATAAATTCCCAAATGGGATTGACAGTTCTCCGTCATATGAAACCAAAGTTGAGAAAGCTACTACCAAGGATAAAACCGTTGCTGATGGCGCAGAAAAGCTAGCCTATATGGCAGCTCCCGGTGAAAAGTGGATTGATGTAAATCTTTCAAATTACACGGTCACCGGATACGAGGGAGCTACCGTAACTAAAGGACCGGTATCCATGGTTCCTGGCGCTCCGGCTACCCCAACTATTCAGGGTACCTTTGCTATTGAACGCAAGTATCGTTCTGACACTATGCGGGGATTTAATACTGATGGTAGCCGGTACGTGACTCCTGACGTACCCTATGCAATGTATTTTTCGGGAGGATATGCGCTACACGGCGCTCCTTGGCGCAGCTCGTTTGGCTGGGGCGGTCCTAGCGGATCCCACGGCTGTGTAAATATGCCGGTATCAGCAGCCGGTCAGTTTTATAACTGGGCTCCGCTAGGTACTGTGGTTGTTTCCCACCGCTAGCCAGCGGTCTGGATAAATCCCAGACAATAATAAATCCCCTCTAACCTGGGTACGCCCTAAAAATCTAGTTACTGCTACTACTGTTAGAGGGAAACTAGCTATCCTAGTTAGATAGCAGCCAGGAAATAATCTGGTTTCCGCTGGCACGCAGCCCGTCGTGGTGCAAATCCTCTTTCTGCAAGATATTGGCTCCCATAACCCTGCCGGTATTTAGCGATAGGGCGCGGGGAACGAAAATGTCGTCCCGATAAACCACCGCATGTACCGGAACTTGGTTTTCCGCCAATCTCTGCGGGTCATAGAGTACCGGCCACTCGGTTTCCGCCGCCAAATCGTCTGCCAGTTCCGCTAGAGGCTTGAGTGCGGGATCGTACGTAAACACCCAGCTACCAAAATGTTCCCCGGTAAGATAATAAGGTTGGGTCTTATCGAGGGGATCGGCATTTTGGGCAAATCCGGGAGCTTTTTCGCGAATCCGATCTGCCGCCCAGGCGGTGGGCTCCACTTCGCTTTGCGGCACCGCATTCCCGTAAATAGTTTCATGCAAGAGGGCGTAGAGGGGATCCAGAGCAAAACTGACTCGTCCTCCTACCTGTCCTAAAAATTCTTGGGTGAGGCGACGCTTACCCCCGATCTGTACAAACGGCGCCTCGAACAGGTAGCGCAGATTTTCTAGGCCGAGCGTACGTCCCAGCTCCAGACCTACCTGTCTAATCCGATTGGGGGTCAGTTTTTCTCCATTAGGCAGGTATTCATCATGTTCTAGCACGTGTGCACAGGTTTGCCGAACCGCTCCTTCCATGCCGGGCAAGGCGTAGAACTCTTGGCAACGCCGGGCGGTGGCCGCGAAAGTTTGCTCGTAAATCCGGTTTACCTTGGTCAGCCCCGGCAGTCCCCCGGTGATATAGGCTTTTTCGATAGCCTCGGGAAAGCGAGACAGATAGGCGGTAATAATAAAGCCACCGAAGCTTTGCCCCATGACTGTCCACTTTTTTATGCCTAGGGCGCGGCGCAGTGCTTCGGCGTCCCCTACAATCTGGTCGGCGCGCATCAGTCGCAACCAGGCTCCGGCGCGGTTTCCTAGGGCAGGAATAGTGACATTATCGAGCGGGGTGGAGCGCCCAGTTCCCCGCTGGTCAAGCATGATTATCCGGTATTTTTCCAGGGCAGCGCCGAACCAGGGGGAAGACCAGTCTGCCGGACGAGAGCCTTTGCACCCCGGGCCGCCTTGGAAATAAATCAGATAGGGACGGTTTTCCCCATCATCGAGGGCGATTTCGCGGGCATAGATTTCGATATTGGTTTGCTTGATTTCCGCATCTACCCAGGGAGGTAGGAACTGGCTTTCTGGTGTCGAAATATCGGAGTTTCCTTGCGCTTTTGGCCGGGTTTGTTCGCCGGGATTAACCGCAAAAAGCTCGCTCTGTACCCCGGTATCCTGGGTATCTGCCCCTCGTTCCAGGTTTACTACCGGATTTTTCGCCGAGTCCGGGAACAGATTTAACGCTACTTCCGGGTGGTAGAGAGGGACAGTGAGGACGTGTTCGCGGATTAGGTAACGTCCTTGACGATATTCGTTGGGGTTAGGATTTTGGTCTAATTTCGGGTAAAGAGGGCGTGCGAGGGCAGCTGCCGGAGCGGCAGGTTTTTGCTGGCCGTTAGTTTCGCGGGGTCCTTTTCGCCTCCGTTCTTGTACAGAACTGGCATCACTAGCACCTGCGGTATCGGGAGCTATCCCACCGGTATTCTTTTTGCCGGTATTCCAGCCTGGCCCAAAATCCGCCTGTCGAGGAGTCCCCGCCTGGTATGCCTTTGCAATCGCCTGCGCATGGGAGTCTGCCTGTTCATTGAGAGGATGCCCGGCGTGCCCCTTTACCCATTCGAAGCTAACTTTTCCCCTCCTGGCAGGGTCAGATAGTAACTGATCTAGGCGTTTGACCAGTTCCAGGTTGGCTACCGGTTTGCCACCGCCAGTTTTCCACCCCTTTTTCTTCCAGCCGAACCGCCATTTCGTCAAAATATTAATCACGTACTGGGAGTCCGCTTGGATCAATAAATCATCAGTCATGCCCGCAGTTTCGGCGAGTAAATCGGCTACTGCCATCAGTTCTGCCTGATTATTAGTTCCGAGCGTAAAACCACCGGATCGCCAACAATCAGGAGACAGATACCAACACCAACCGCCTGCACCGGGATTTCCGAGGGAGGAACCATCTGTTGCTGCGATAATCATCTTCGCTCTCCTAACTGCACACCTGAAAATCAAAATAACCTGGGGACGCCTCCCGGCGTCCCCAGGTTATCAGTACACAATCAGATTAACCGCTACGGCAAAGCAATTATTTGCTTAGCCCGATGCTGCATTCACCGCATTAAAACTAGCGATTATCTAGTCGCTATCCCCGGTTTAGCAGCCTAGTGCCAGAAATGGCGGGTACCGGTCAGGTACAGAGTTACGCCTGCTTCTTGACAGGCTTTGATGGTGTCTTCGTCGCGAATCGATCCACCGGGCTGCACAATGGCTTTCACGCCTGCCTCAATCAGGGATTGCGGACCATCAGCGAAGGGGAAGAACGCATCGGAGGCAGCCACCGAGCCGCGTGCCCTCTCGGGGGCAGCTTCACCTTCCGGCGTCTGCCCCAAGGTATTTGCCCGTTGAATCGCCAGGGCACAAGAATCTACTCGGTTCACTTGCCCCATCCCGATACCTACAGTGGCCTGTTCTTTTGCCAGCAAAATGGCATTTGACTTCACTGCCCGCACTGCTTTCCAGGCAAAAGCTAAATCTGCCAGAGTGGCTTCATCAGCTGCTGTGCCCGCCGCTAAAGTCCAGTTTTCGGGGTTGTCGCCCTCGGCCTGCAAGCGATCGCGAGTTTGCGCCAACATTCCCCCACTGATCTGCCGGAATTCCCATTCCATTGGGGCATCTGCGTCAATCCGCAAAATCCGCAGGTTCTTCTTGGTCTGCAGCAGCTCAAGCGCCTCTGCTTCATAGTCAGGGGCAATGATTACTTCAGTGAAAATCGGTTTCACCTGCTGCGCCATCTGTAAAGTAACTTCACGGTTACAGGCAATCACTCCACCATAGGCCGATAGCGGGTCGCAGCCGTGCGCCAATAAGTGCGCCTTCGCTACGTCCTCGGCAACTGCAATCCCACAGGGGTTAGCGTGTTTGATTACCGCCACGCAAGGCTCACTATGGTCGGTGGCCGCGCGCCAAGCTGCATCGGCGTCAGTGTAGTTGTTGTAGCTCATGGGTTTGCCGCCCAGTTGTTCTGCCTGCGCCAGGCCGCCCTCTTCATCGGTGAAGCGATAGACGGCGGCTTCTTGATGCGGATTTTCCCCATAACGCAAGCTGTGTATTTCCTTCAGCTGTGGTTTCCACTGTTCTAAGTTAGGCAGGGCGCTGCTACCGGTAGCTTCGTCCTCACTCTGGAGTTGCTTAGCGAACCAGGAGGAAATCTGGGTGTCATAGATGGCGGTGTGGTTGAAAGCCGTAGCTGCGAGTTCGCGACGCTCCGCAGCAGTGAATCCCCCACGCTGCAGGGCAGCAGCTAAATCGTCGTAGGAACTGGGATCGACAATCACCGCTACATCGGCGTGATTCTTGGCGGCCGCCCGAATCATTGACGGCCCTCCAATATCGATTTTTTCGATACAATCCGCAAACCCGGCACCGGAAGCTACCGTGTCGGCGAAGGGATAGAGATTACAAACCACCAGGTCAATCGGGGTTACTTTGAGTTCTTCTAGCTGGGCAACGTGGGCAGGGAGCTCCTGGTTAGCTAGAATCCCAGCATGAATCAGGGGATGCAGGGTTTTTACCCGCCCATCGAGACATTCGGGAAACCCGGTTACCTGGGAAACTTCGGTCACCGCTACCCCGGCAGCGGCAATCACTTGAGCTGTAGAACCGGTGGAAATAATTTCAACCCCAGCTGCCTGTAGGTTTTTCGCCAGTTTGTCGAGGCCGGTTTTATCGTAAACGCTGACCAGGGCACGTTTAATGGGTTTTATTTCGCTCATGACGTGGGAATCCTTTTGTTGCATTCTTTGTCCAGCCCAGGCGAGCGACTGTACTTTTACGTTCCCCAGTGGTTATCCACTTTTTTCGCCAGTCACGTTAAATCCAGTCTATCCTGCTAACTCCAACTGCGAAAGTTAATCCTCGGTGGGGATTTCGATGGCTTGGGTGGAAGTGTCGTCAGCGCCGCGCCGGGGTTTACCCACGCGCAAGCGGCCTCGTTTGAAAATTGAGCGTTTGATTGCTGGTCGCGTCAGTTCTGCTTCCGGCAGGCGCTGGGCAGAAGATTTGATTTTTTCCAATTCCTGCTGTTCCTTCGCAATAACTTCATCGGTTTTGCGCTCTGCCCAATCGGTGGCCAGGTCTTTTATTTCTTCGGTATCTACCGGCAGGGCTCCCCTAGAACGCGCAAACTTTTCTTCCGGGCTTTGCCGCGGGGCAGCTGGTTTAGCCACCTGGTCAGCTTGCGATTTTTCGGTAGTGTCGAGGGCATGCTCGCTGTCTTCGGGAATACTTTCAGTGGTTCTTTCTGTCTCTGCCTTATTATCGCCGCTGTCATCAGCAGAGGAGGCTTGCGAATCTATTGCCGGAAGTTCTGGCGATTGTGATACCTGTCCCTCCTCTGTCGCCTCTTTCGCAGCTGAGGACACTTCCTGTGCCTTACTATCTCCAGTCACCTGCGGTTTCCTGGAGCTATCCTCTCCGCCTGTTTCCTGCGTATCAGCTTCCGCGCCCTCATCCGTAACCGCCCCCTCGGCGCTCAGGGGATTTCGGGACTGGAATTCTTTGGCTTTTTCTTTCGCGGCTGCAAAGCCTTGACGCCCAGCTTGCTCGCTCGCCCTCTTGAGTTTAAGGAAAATTTCTGCCAGGTAGGCACGAGCATGAGGATGTAAAACCACCCCTACCAGCACTATCGGCAACCAAAGAAGGATAAATCCCATAGCCGCAGTAGCCAGCGGTTGCGCCCCCCAAACAGACATTCGCCCTGCACCTAGAGACCCGGAAGCTAGGAAACAGAACCAAACGGTGAAAACTGTAAAAGAAAGCGCCCCAACCAGGAAAGACGCTATATGAGAAAAGAAATCAACCCGCGCCATCGAGGTGTAAAGCCCATATCCGACTACGAGACCACCCGCTACAATTAGCGCCAACACCCAGTACCCGGGAGTTTGATTTGGCAGCGCCCCCAAAATAGGGACTGCGGGAATCGGCCCGGCTTTCACCTGAGTGAGAGAGCGAATAGTGCCAGTACCTTGTTGAAATCCCGGCCCCAAAATCCAGGCCAGCGCCCAAGTTTGCGCAGTAGGCAGATACAGCAATTGCGCCAGCCAAATCAAAATACCTGCCCCTAGGGAAACTCCGTAAAGGTCATAGATTTTATCAACCGCCGAAAAATGCGAAAACACTTGAGTGAGCGCCAGAACCAAGGTGATGAAACCGAAGAACACAAACACTTTCCAGCCACTGCGAACTCCGGACACCACCCAACCGGGAACCGTCCAAGTGCTATTAGCTCCGTCCCAGCTGCGCTCGTCCCGGTCAATCCCCAGACGACGGTTTTCTAAATCTTGGCTATAGGCGTAATCGGGATTGATAAGGCGCGCCCGCAAGATCCGGCTTTGCGTATTCAAATAATCTAAACGGTATTTCAGACGCGATTTAAAGTTACGCAGCGCAGGTTTGCCTTCTTTAGGACGCTGCTCTCGGTCAAAAAGATAAAAAGCGTAGATAACTGTAGCGAAACCGTGGAGTAGCGCCCAAAAGAACAGTTCCCCCAGGCTATAGGCTCCCCGCACCACCAAACCCACCAGGGTAGCTAACAGTGCTTGCGCGAAAGGATATACCCAGAGGATAGTTTTACTTTCGAGGACGAGACGGTGCGCGAGATGCGCCCCCAACCAGAGGTACGCAATCCACAAACCGAGGGGCGTAAGCGACATGGTTGCCGCTTTCCCTAGGGTGAAGTGCAAGGGAGTGGCGAACCCTAAAGCCCAAATACTAGAACCCACCGCCAGGGAATCTGTCCAGACAATATCTACTATCCACGGATTTGAAGAGGTAGAAAAATACACTCCCGCGCAGCAAGCTAAGATAATAATCCAAGGAAAAACGCAGGTGATGAGGGCAGCTGCCACCATACGGGTAATTCCCGGTTGAATCCTTACCGTGAAGGTGCGTCGAGTTTTTTGTGAGGCAGTAACCCCCGCCCCTGCCTTTAGCGGTCGTTTTGGATTCTTGGGCTTAATCGTGGAGGTACGGGTAGGCTCTTTCCCCGCACCCGCAGGTTGCCGAAGAAATTTTTGAAAATTTAACCGCCGCACCATCTCTACTATTGTCCACTTTTTCAAAGAAATACCGCTTAGGCACACCGCATATAGTAGCTGAGAATCCGAAATCAGTCAGGGAGGTAGCGCGAGGTCGCCCTCCCCCACAGAGTTTTTAGGTAAGAGGGTTACCGGCTATCGGATGCCCATATCTTAGCTAACCGGCAGATATCAGGTTTGCTGTTAGTGGAGCGACTTGAAGACTTCCCGCGCCAACTGGGCAGTTTGAAAGGGAGTCTTTCCCACTTTCACCCCGTGGGCTTCCAAGGCTTCTTTCTTGGCTTGGGCAGTCCCCGCCGAACCGGAGACGATAGCACCTGCGTGTCCCATGGTTTTACCTTTAGGAGCAGTAAAGCCAGCTACATAGGCGATTACCGGCTTGGTGACATTAGCGGCGATATAGTCGGCGGCACGCTCTTCCGCATCTCCCCCAATCTCGCCAATCATTACGATTACTTTGGTGTCGGGGTCTTTTTCAAACGCCTTTAGCGCATCAATATGGGTGGTACCCACCACTGGGTCACCGCCGATTCCCATACAGGTGGTGAAACCAATATCGCGCAGCTCAAACATCATTTGGTAGGTTAAAGTACCAGACTTGGATACCAGCCCAATAGATCCAGAACCGGTAATATCTGCCGGGGTAATGCCCACATTGGACTGTCCCGGGGTAATAATCCCCGGGCAGTTGGGACCGATAATCTGGCATCCCTTTTCCAGCGCGGCATTTACGAACTCGGTGGAATCCTGTACCGGAATCCCCTCGGTGATTACCACAATCAGCGGCATCCCGGCCTCTACGGCTTCTAGGACTGCCCCTTTAGCGAAACGCGGGGGAACGAACACTACCGAAACATTCGCGCCCTCTTTTTCCATGGCTTCTTTCACGGTGCCAAATACCGGCACCGAAACTGTTCCGGCTTTAACCCCTTTCTTTTCGGCGGCTTCACCCAGGGGGACAATATCGAAATCAACCGTTTGCCCTGCTTTCTTGGGGTTGGTTCCGCCCACCACATTAGTTCCGGATCCTAGCATTAGCCGGGTGTGCTTACGCCCCTCCGAACCGGTCATACCCTGTACGACAATCCGGGCTGAGGAATCAAGGAATACTGACATATTTGCTTCTCCTTATTCTTTCACCGATTCTTAGAAGCCAGCTGCGAGTTTAGCTGCCTGGGCGGCGCCAGCATCCATAGTTTCCACCATGGTCACCTGCCCTAGATTTGCTTCTTCTAAAATCTTGCGGCCGGCCTCTACTGAGTTGCCATCTAGGCGTACTACCAGTGGCTTAGTGGCTTTATCGCCCAAGATTTCGATTGCTTTTACGATTCCTTCAGCCACCTGGTCACAGGCGGTTATCCCGCCGAATACGTTTACAAATACCGACTTTACCTGGGGATCACCCAGAATCACGTCCAACCCATCAGCCATTACCTGCGCGGAGGCTCCGCCCCCAATATCTAGGAAATTCGCTGGTTTTATCCCATATTCTTCACCGGCATAGGCCACCACGTCCTGGGTAGACATCACCAGACCAGCGCCATTACCGATGATTCCCACCTGACCTTCTAGGTGGACGTAGTTCAAGCCTTTTTCTTTCGCTTTGGCTTCCAGGGAATCTTCAGTACGTTTATCTACCAGTTCCTCGTGTCCGGGATGACGGAAACGGGCGTTATCGTCCAGGGTAACTTTTCCATCCAAGGCAATAATTTCGCCCTCTACCGTAGAGACCAGGGGGTTTACTTCTACTAGAGTAGCGTCTTCGCCCTGATATACGTCCCAGAGTCCTTCTAGGACTGGCACGGCCTTATTAATTACTTCTTCGTCCTCGAAACCGGCTTTTTTGAGGATACTGCGTGCTACCGTCTCGTCAATTCCGGTGGCTGGTAGAGGTACTTTCGCTAAAGCATCCGGGCGTTCCTTGGCTAACTGCTCAATCTCCATCCCGCCCTCTTTAGAACACATGGCGAGGTGGCGACGGTTTGAGCGGTCAAGAAGGATTGAGAAATAGTATTCGCAGGCAATATCGGCTCCAGCCGAGATTAGTACCTGCCGCACAGTGTGACCTTTAATATCCATCCCCAAGATTTTTTCGGCTTTTTCCCGCACTTCCTGAGGGGTGCGGGCGAGTTTAACTCCGCCAGCTTTCCCGCGCCCACCCGTTTTTACCTGTGCTTTTACCACCAATAGAGGGTGAGTGAGTTTTTCGGCAGCTTTTTGAGCTTCTTCGGGAGTTTCGACCACGATTCCAGCTAGTACGGGAACCCCGTATGCGTCGAAAAGATTGCGAGCCTGATATTCATAGAGATCCACTTGCATATCCTCTCATCAAGTACCTCGACATCAAGATATAGGACTATAGTACCAAAGAGTTCGATGACTTTCGCAGGGATATACGACTTCAGATTGAAGAGTTAATAGCACGAACCGTTTTGATTAGGGAAACCAGAAGAACCCCTGAGGTTTCCTACCGAGACTGCAGGGGCGAAACCTTCAAGTTAATCAGCATAGGAATTTTGAGAACCACCATCAAAGCGACACCCACCAAGACCTCCCTCTCCTTACTTTCTCAGGTAGTTACCGAAGTTTTGCCCTGCAGTTTCCTTTTTATTCCCCTGAGATACAGCAAACGATGCCATCACAGAACTAGACCCACCCATGTTAAACATTCGCCTCCCGTGATGAACATATCCCAGGGCGAACAAGAATCACCTCGCAGGTGCGGGCGCTTAGACAGGATTATTTAGGCACTTCTCTAGCAAACACTTCCTCCCCCACAGGGATGGAAGCCTTAAAGGCTATAGTCTCCAATCAGATAATCCGGCGAGATTATTCCCGTAAATACTGTCGGGTTGCTTCCGACAAAGGCAAGGGATAATCACCGCATTTTGCATAATCGTCCTGTAAGTCGACTAGCTGTTCGCAAAGGATTTCCGGTAGTTCAATTTGTTCTTCAAACGCGAGTGAAACAATAAAATCCAGGTCTTCACCCTCACCATATTCGTAATCTGCTATCAATTGTTGCACTGCGGAGTCAGCTATTTTTTCGAGGTGACGCCGCACCTTTTTATATAAATCTAAGTAGGCTAGCACGATTTAAGCCTATCTTTAGTAATCCTTATTTTTATCGCTTCCCGGTAAAGACGCATCTAAGACGGGAGAGAAACCTTCCCGGCGCTATGAGTGAATCTTTATCCGGGGCGATTTCGATTAATCGTATTCTGGAAGAGCATCTAGCGATGCTTGCCAATTGGCTAATTTTTCGGGCACGCCCGGCATATCACCAAGGAACAGATCAATAAAGAACAGGATGGAATCAACGAAACCAGCCCCATCACACTTTTCGTGGCTATCTAAAAAGGCTATTTGTTCAGGGGTAGCATGAGCTTCGAAGAAAGCACGCGAAGTTACATAAAGCTCATCGTAGGTCATCATTAATCCTAAAAACAGCCGGCAGGCGTCATAGTCCCGTTTACCATAGCACACATAAGTCCAGCTAAAGAACCATCCCCACAGGTGCGGGGCAATTGGTTGCAGCCGTTTACCGGCTCTATTGGTAAGGGGATCATCCCCGCAGGTGCGGGGCATTTATCTTTGCTACGACTTGGAGCTTGAACCCTGGGGGATCATCCCCGCAGGTGCGGGGCATTTCTATCGGACGGAGTAAGACCCGGGTCAGCCGGGGGATCATCCCCGCAGGTGCGGGGCATTTTTTCATCTCCTCTAGCCCAAAGGAAATAGTCGGGATCATCCCCGCATGTGCGGGGCATTTCCCAGGTCAGTTTTATCTAACACCACTTCCTCCGGATCATCCCCGCAGGTGCGGGGCATTTCGAATAGCCTGGCGGTTCTTTTTGCAACTTTTAGGGATCATCCCCGCAGGTGCGGGGCAATTTCTAAGAGCGGGTTAGCGCCCGCCATTTTCCCGGGATCATCCCCGCAGGTGCGGGGCAATTCCACCAAGCTCTCACTAGAGACCGTTTGCCAGGGGATCATCCCCGCAGGTGCGGGGCAATTCGCCAGCCGATTAGCTTTAGGGCTTTGGGGTCGGGATCATCCCCGCAGGTGCGGGGCAATTAGGCGGTAAATATTGTCTTTAGATTTCGCTTTGGGATCATCCCCGCAGGTGCGGGGCAATTCTGCTCTTTCAAGGCTGAACCCTCGATAATACCGGATCATCCCCGCAGGTGCGGGGCAATTACTGCCCATTGTAGACTTTTTCATGATTAATCCGGATCATCCCCGCAGGTGCGGGGCAATTCCATTTTCCGCAAGTGAACTAAATCAACCTGGGGGATCATCCCCGCAGGTGCGGGGCAATTCTGGTCAGCGAGCGCGTCCCCCTGGATTTTCCCGGATCATCCCCGCAGGTGCGGGGCAATTGTGACCGTGTGTGTGGATTTTTTGTGGGTTTCCGGATCATCCCCGCAGGTGCGGGGCAATTGGTTTTCGATTCCATTTTTTGAAGCCCCTCGCGGGATCATCCCCGCAGGTGCGGGGCAATTAAGCATGAAGGAGATTCCTTTTGCGGTTGTTGCGGATCATCCCCGCAGGTGCGGGGCAATTTGATTCTTTGGCTTGTGCTTTCAGTAAGCGCTGGGATCATCCCCG
>CABQYA010000008.1:0-23671 GCA_902468275.1 uncultured Urmitella sp.
CAATTAGTGTTAATAAATTCGGCGAGGGTAAAGGTTGCTTCACTAACCATTAGGGCACGCGGGTCAGCTGGGAGGAGTTCTAACAGGTCGTCTCGTAGCACCGCGGTACATGAGGGCTCGATTCCTACAATCGGGATTCCATTAGCGGCAAGCGGCCCCAAACGTTCAAGAAGCTTTTCGAGGTGTCTGCGCGCCCCTTTAAGTTGCCCGGTGGTAATCCAGGTCAGCCCGCAACAAGCATCTGGGGGCGCCAAAAACACCTGCCAGCCTGCCTCACTGAGCAGTCTAACTGCGGCTTTGACTCCGCGTTGGTCTAGTCCCCGCGAAAAGGAATCCGCCCAAATCACCACGGGTTTAGGGGCTGAAGGCGATGTACTGCGCGTTTTTGCTGACATCGGAAGCTGTTTTTTCCCTGCCCCTATTTGATGCTTAGGATACTGTTTTTCTAGAGAACGGGTAGCAAATCGCGGCAAAGTACGAGAAGTATCTAGGTGAAGCAATTTCAGAGCAAGCTGACTCAATAGGGGAATCTTGGTAGCCAAATTAGCCACTTGCGCTGCTCCCGGTATTTTTGCCATTAGCCGCAGCCACCGCGGCAACCATCCCAGGGCATAATGCGAGGCTGGACGAAGTTTACCCCGGTAGCGCCGGAATAGGGTTTCGCTTCGCCACTTTGCCATATCGACCCCGGCAGGACAATCCGCAGAACAGGCCTTACACGCTAGACATAAATCGAGCACCTGCCAGATTTCGGGGTCTGACAATCCGTGAATTAGCCCCCCATTGGTGGCTTCTTGCAGGATACGCGCCCGGGCGCGAGTAGCGTCCTGTTCCCGCCGGCTTGCTTGGAAAGAAGGACACATGAATCCGCCAGCCGCGCTGTTATCGGCGCGGCATTTTCCCACCCCGGTGCAGCGATGGAAAGCGTCGGTAAGGCTGCCGGCGTCCTCGGAAAAAGCAAAACCTTCCGGGTTTGCTTTCAGGGCGTGCGCCTGGGTACGCCGTACGTTTTCTGCCACCCCATCCGGACCTGCCGGGCCGGTCAATACCCCAGAGTTCATCAGATTCTCAGGATCAAATAAGGCTTTCACCTGCGAAAATAAACCTACGGCTTTGGGGGAATACATCTCGGGCAGCAGCTCAGAACGCGCCCGACCGTCCCCGTGTTCCCCGGAAATAGAACCACCGTATTTTCCGACTAGCTGCGCGGCGGCAAATAAGAAATCTCGCGATTTACCTAGTCCCGCGGCACTTCCCAGAGGCATATTGAGCCGTACATGTACGCATCCGTCCCCAAAATGCCCATAGAGCAGTCCGTCCAACCCGAATTCTTCTAGCAGCTCTTGGAAATCCTGCAGATAGGCGGCCAAATTTTCAGGTGGTACTGCCGCGTCCTCCCAACCTGGCCAGGCCTGGTCACCTTTAGGAGTTCGTCCTCCCAGTCCCGCTCCATCTGCGCGAATCCGCCAGAGAGCAGCCGCATCGGCGCCGGGAGGATAAATCATGACTGCCTCTCCGCTGGCGCCGGAAGCCGCTGCGAGTTGGCGCGCCCGTTGCAAGGTGGCGTCCTCATCTACGCCTTCTCCGCCGACCTCGCATAGCAGCCAGCCGCTACCTTGGGGTAAATCTGGGACTGCGCCTGGGCCTTTATGCTGGCGCACTACTTCCACTAGCCGAGCATCCATACCCTCCACTGCCAGGGGATTTAAGGGGAGGATTTTAGGTACGGCGGCGGCAGCGGCAATCATATCTGGGAAACCTAACGCCACCAGTACCGGGGCTTTAGGAAGCGGAACGAGGCGCACGGTTGCCTGAGTGAGAACCCCCAAAGTACCCTCGGTTCCGGTCAGGAAAGGGGCGAGGGCGCAGCCATTTTCTGGTAGCAGGTGTTCCAGGGAATAACCGGATACTTGTCGTCCAAAGCGTCCAAATTCGGTGCGGATAGTAGCTAGATTGGTTTCTATCAGGGATTTTAAGCCGGGAATTTGTTTGATTTGCTCGCTATGTGAGGACGAATCTTGCGGGGAAGCTGACCCGGTATTTTGCGGGGTCTGCCCCGCGATAATCTCGCGCCCCACCCCATCGATTAACCGCAGTTCTAAAACGTTATCGGAGGTGCGCCCATAGGCGGTGGCGTGCGGCCCGCAAGCATTGTTACCAATCATGCCGCCGATGGTACAGCGAGAAGAGGTTGAAGGATCTGGACCGAATCGTAAGCCATATTTCGCGGCCGCCTGCTGTAACTGGGATTGCACTACCCCTGGTTCTACGATGGCGTAACGCTTTTCGGCATCAATTTTTATGATTCGATTGAGGTGACGCGAATAGTCGATTACTATTCCAGGGCCAATGGCATTTCCCGCACACGAGGTACCCGCTCCCCGGGCAGTAACTGGTATCCGACATTCCCGGGCTACCCGCAGCAATACCCGCAGGTCGTCTTGATCTAAGGGGCAGGCAATCAGTTTGGGAGGAATCCGATAGTTAGAAGAATCCGTGGCGTAGACGGCGCGGTCAGCCCGGGAATCTAGGAGTTCTCCGCGAAATTTTTCGCGCAAGATAGAGCGAAATCTATGGTAGTGACCTGCCTGGATACCCATAATTCGCCTTTCGTTACTTCTATGCCCAATCCTATCTGCTTCCCGCTTAGCTCCTAAAGTGTGTTTCATTCCCATACTCCTGGAGCAGTGTTATTTCCGCCAGCAGATTTCTTGAAAAACGTTCGAATAGCTTCCATACACCTTAAGTGTCAAAAATAATTATTTCTGACACTTAAGGGAGCCAAGGCTGACACTTAGAGTATCTATCCAGGTAGACTCCGTCCGGAAGTGTCAGCCAGAGTTATGCCCTATTAAAGAGGACGCAGAATTCTGGTCACCAGCAAGGCGCTAGAGCGTAAGGACTAGCGGCGCTATTAGAGGGCAAGAGGGACTAATGCTCATTGGGCATTATCTCCCGAGTAGACCCGAAGGGGCGAAAAATAAAAATGGATTCAGTCTTACCTGAATCCATTTTTTACTATTGCAGCCGTTACTTCTTGTTGCGACGTTGGTGACGAGTTTTACGCAACAGTTTACGGTGCTTTTTCTTTGACATGCGCTTGCGGCGCTTCTTAATAACCGAGCCCACTAGGCCCTCCTTTTGCTTCTTGGTGCGCCCAGGGCGCAGATAATACCTGATAGTATTTTTCTTGCCCTACTATACAACACCTGAGCGGATACTAACTATTGGCTACGCCAGAGGTCTGTTCCCAATCGCCAAAACCTTGCCCCATCATCTGATCTACCGCAGCGGTGGGTACTCTAAATGATTTACCCACCCTGACTGCGGGAATATCGCCAGCGTGAATCATGCGGTAAACCGTCATTTTGGACACGCGCATCAAATCCGCGACCTCTGCCACTGTCACGAAGCGTGGAGCTTGCTCCTGTGCCATAACTGTTCCGTCCTGAGTTTTAATCCATGCCGGTTTGGGGGCTGTCTACAAATTTTAAGTCGTTTACCTAGAAAATCTGGGCGCTCGACATCTATCTATAAAAATACCCCATGAAGCCCACTTTTCTCAACTGTCACAGGATGCTTACTCAAAAATCATCAACATTTTAACTTATCCACAATGTCTTGAAGAAACATTTACTATAAATAAACTTTTTCGAGGACGAAACAACAGTTTTTCCTACCCCTAAATAACCCCGTAGAAACGATTACCGCTCCTCCTAACCGAAACTAGCAACTGCGCGCTAATATCAAGGCAGGATAGATTGCTAGAAATACGCTTAAAAACAGGAGGTGTGATGGCAAAGCAACAGCGCAAAAGCAAGCGCACCAGATTTAAACAATCAATAGACCACTTAGCCCGCACCTCCCCCGCGCGCCTAGTGCTAATGCTTTTCGGTGCAATCATCCTGGTAATGACCTTGTTGCTATCCTTACCGATTGCCACCACGACCGGAAAACCCGCCAACCTGGTAGACGCTATATTTACCTCTACCTCCGCGGTTTGCGTAACCGGACTGACCGTAGTCAATACGGCCTCGTACTGGTCCCTATTTGGACAAATAGTAATTATCCTCGGAATTCACATCGGTGGTCTGGGGGTAATGACCCTGGCATCTATCTTGGCGCTAGCGGTCTCACGCCATATTGGACTCACCCAACGCATGTTGGCAGCAACCGAAAAAACCGCCTCCCTCGGAAAAGTTGGCGGTCTTATCCGCACCGTGATAGCAACCTCTCTAACCTGTGAATTTATTCTTTTTATTGCTCTACTTCCCCGGTTTATAACCCTAAACGAGTCCATTTCCTCAGCAATCTGGCACGCCCTATTTCAATCAATATCAATCTTTAACAATGCGGGATTTATCAACCTCCCCGAAGGCATGCAAGCCCATCTTGGTGACTGGTGGATGGTTAGCCCAATAATCCTCGGAACTTTCCTGGGAGCCCTCGGTTTTCCAGTGATGCTAGACCTAAAAGAGAACTGGCGTTCCCCCCATCGCTTAACTTTGCACTCGAAACTAACCATAACTACCTATATGGCCGTATGGGTGGTTACCGCAGTAGTAATCGCGTTCTCAGAATGGAACAATCAGGGAACATTCGCCGCTATGAGCACCGGAGATTCCCTCCAAACCTCCATCCTGTTCGGCGTAAACTCTCGTTCCTCCGGAATCAGCACCATCGACGTGGGACAAATGACCAGAGGAAGCTGGTTCCTATTAGATGTGTTGATGTTTATCGGTGGCGGATCGGCCTCTACCGCCGGCGGCATTAAAGTATCAACCCTGGCGGTGATGATATTAGCGATAATTGCCGAGGCGCGTGGCGACCGGGATGTGGAAGCATTCCATCGGCGCATACCCCCCTCGGTAGTGCGTCTATCGGTAGCAGTTACCGGTCTGGGAGCAATAATCGTAGTGACCGCAATCTTCTTCTTACTGTCAGTAACCGATTACTCGATGGACGTAATCGGATTCGAAGTAATCTCTGCCTTTGCCACCGTAGGACTATCAACCGGAATTACCCCCGATTTACCAATAATCGGAAAATATTCCCTAGTAATCCTCATGTTTGCTGGTAGGACTGGCACTATGACGGTCGCGGCGGCGCTCGCGCTGCGCGAGCGCCGCCGAGTTATCAGAATGCCCGAAGAACGCCCCATCATCGGATAATCCCGGTAAAAATCTAGGTTAATACCCAAAAATCTAGCGAAAACTGACCCTAAAATAGCAACACCCGTTAGAGCTGCCACAAAGAGAAAATAGGCGCTAAGAGCAATCCTCGCCCCGTCCTCGTAAATTCCTAAATCAAAATCCTGACAAAAAGCAGGCTAAGGCATCTGCGCGAACTGCTCCAAAAGTTCAGCATCACCGGACACAATAATAATGTCATTAGCATCAATACGAGACTGCGGAGAGGCATACTCAAATGGCTGTCCCGCAGACAGCACCCCAATCACCGTAACCCCATACTTCGAACGCAAATCCAACTCCTCCAAAGTAAAACCATGACAAACCTTAGGAGGACGCATTTTCACCACCGAGAAGCCCTTACGATCCATCTCGATATAGTCCAGCATCTTACCACCCACCAAGTGAGCAGTACGCACACCGGCATCATATTCCGGATAAACCACATGGTGAGCCCCAATCCGCTTCAAAATAGAGCCATGCTCTAGCGAAGTGGCTTTCGCCCAAATCGAAGCAATCCCCAAATCCACCAGATTAGCGGTAATAAGCACCGATGCTTCCAAGGCGGTTCCTACCCCCACCACTGCGGCTTGAAAATCAGTCGCCCCCAATTGTTCGAGCGCCTCCGCACTGGTAGCGTCAGCTTGAACTACCGGAAGTCGCGACTGCCATTGGGTAACAATCCGCGGGGACTTCTCTACAGCTAAAACCTCACGATCCAGACTGTCTAAAGATGCCGCCACTGCCGATCCGAAACGTCCCAGACCAATAACGAGCACTCCAGAAGTGCCGGAATCCCGCTTAGCCATATACGTCCTCCTTATGTTCCCAGACGTAGATAATTACGCCATATGCTTCCAGCCTACCGCGCAACAACCGTTGTTAGGACACCCGCGCTAGAGTTAAAGCATGGCCAAGGTAAAAACTAGCTATCAATGCTCCGAATGTGGCTGGCAATCCAGCAAATGGTTGGGACAATGCCGCAACTGTAAGGCTTGGGGAACTTTAGAAGAAACCGTACCCGTAGAAACTGCCAACACCCAATCCGGTAAAATTGCGGGTAAAACACCTCGCAATAAAGCCCTTCCAATCCGTGAAGTTGATATTGCTGACGCTAGATTTATCCCCACCGGAATTGGGGAACTTGACCGGGTGCTGGGCGGCGGTCTGGTGGCAGGATCCGTGGTGTTACTAGCAGGTGAACCAGGGGTCGGGAAATCAACCCTGCTGCTAGACGTAGCTGGAAAAGTTGGCTCTTTTTGGAAAAACAAATCAGTTCTATATATAACCGGAGAAGAATCGGCAGCCCAAGTCCGTCTGCGAGCCCAACGAATTGACGCTCTCGCTGACAATCTACTGTTAGCTGCGGAAACAGAACTAGAAAACGTTTTAGGGCATATTGATCAATGTTCCCCCGCCCTAGTAATCGTAGATTCGGTACAAACAATTGCTTCTGCCCAGGTCAGCGGGCAAGCCGGGAATGTTACTCAGGTGCGCGCCGTCTGTCAAGCGCTAATAGAGGTAGCAAAGAGTCGCGGAATCCCGATTCTGCTGGTAGGACACGTAACCAAATCCGGCGGAATCGCGGGTCCACGCGTCCTCGAACATTTAGTTGATGTCGTAACCCAATTCGAAGGCGATCGCCACACCCGTTTACGACTACTGCGTGCGGTAAAGAATCGTTATGGCGCCACCGATGAAGTTGGCTGTTTTGAACTGGTTGAACGAGGAATTATTGGGCTAGAAGACCCTTCGGGACTGTTTCTTTCACAAACCTCCTCACGGGTACCTGGTACTTGCGTAACCGTGACTTTAGAAGGGCGACGTCCTATGCCTACCGAGATTCAAGCCCTGGTTTCCCCGCTAGTCTCGGGAGGGTCGGCTCGGCGTACCACCTCGGGACTAGAATACTCGCGAGTAGCAATGACCCTCGCGGTATTACAGTCTCGTTTACGCCTGGCACTATCCAACTGTGATGTGTATGTTTCTACCGTGGGGGGAGCAAAAACCAGTGAACCGGCAGTTGATTTGGCGGTGGCGTTAGCGATTACCAGCGCCGCCCAGTCGCGTCCTCCCCTAGAGAAAATGGTGGCTATCGGAGAAGTGTCCCTGACCGGGGAAATCCGCGCCACAGTAGGGTGCGGGAGGAGATTATCCGAGGCAGCGCGGCTAGGTTTTAGCCACGCCCTAATACCTCGCATAGGAGCCGAGGAAGTTGCCGCACCCAAGGGAATGACCCTACATCCGGTAACCAACCTGGCAGAAGCAGTTATGACCGCCCTCCCAGCGGAGGGGACTACTTCAGGGTAAAGACTGCTTTAGCTTCGGTTATTTCTTTATCGTTAAGGACGGGAATCGCCTGATAGGTTCCCGCTTGCGCTAAATCGCCCTTATCGCAGCCATTCCTGACTTTGCCATCCCAAGTTAAAGTACTGTTATATTCCACGGCAGTTCCCAGCAACAAAGGCTGCTCCTGCGCGCTACCTTGGCATTTCCAAGATTGCCAAACCGTATCTTGACCGGTAACAATTTTTACCCCCACCTTGTCTGAGGCTCCATTCATGGTGCAGGGTTGATCGCCTTTAGTGTTACGTAAAACTATCTTGAATTTGACTGGGGAGCCAACCTGGTTTTCTGCTTTTTCTGGCTGCAACTTGTATGCAATGTTAGCCATATCGCAAGTCGTTGGTTGGGTTACCAGCTCTTTCGTCGTTTGTTCCGCTTGGGCACGCTGCTGAGTATCATCCGCCGCCTGCATCCAGGCCCAGGCAAAACGAACAACGAAAACCACTAAGGCAACTAGTATTGCCAAGATTAAAAGAGCGACTACCCGGCGCACCCAAAATGTTGCTTGCGAGGGACGCCCATTAGTATTACGGCGCTGGCGACGGTCTAAATTCATGCCACCAGGTTACCGCACGTCCTTAGGCAGAAACCGGATTGGCACCACCCGGAGCGCTATTTCCACCCGGCTTTCCCTCGTCGCTATCATCAATCATGCACCAGGATTCCACAAGTAACGCGACTATTAATAACAAAGCATTAGCCAATGCCAACGCAATAACCTGGGCGGCAAAAGAACCCGCAATTTCGGTATGACGTATCTGGAACACCAAAATCAGTTGCGACAGCAGATACCCTAAAAACAGGGATGCCCAAACTGCAGACGCCTGGGCAACCAGCGCCACCAAGGGTGCTTTCGCCAACTGAATCCAAGAAGATTTTCCCTCTCGTAAACGTTTAACTGACTGCCCGAAAATCCCCAAAACAATCGCGCCACAAAACACAATAACCGTTAAAACCGGACTGAACTGTAAAGGAGTCCCCCCCATTTTCAGCGCTAAATCACTGAGAAAATAGCCAGCTATTAACGCAATCGCTCCTAGGAACAGGAGGGATAGTCTGCTAAGCGGTTTCATAGGAGCCTATCCCCTATCTGCCGGGTCAAGAAACTCGGTGGGCTGATCAGTAGTATCGGTTTCCGGTTTCACTATCGGAATTGCTCCGGTAGTGGTAGGACGTAAAATCGAGCGTCGCTCTACTGTAGGCGTATCGTGCGAGGCGTTATCATCAGCGCGAGATAAATCCTGTTCTGTAATTTCTAGACTGTCAGGGCGGGGCGGATTCTCCAATGTGGGAATCGGACCGGTCACCAGTTTTCCGGCGTGACGACCACTGCCATATTCTGGCTCTTCCGCAACCTGTTCGATATCAGTATCGGATTCCCGGTTTTCATTTTCGGCAGTCTTAGCTTGGATATCACCGCCCTGAGCAGTGCTTTCAGCAGGATTTTCTAATCTGGAATCCTCTTCCATTAAGGGCGCAGGAACGGTATTTCCCCTGGAGTTTTCCTCCAAA
Organism: uncultured Urmitella sp.; assembly: GCA_902468275.1. GTDB lineage: Bacteria > Actinomycetota > Actinomycetes > Actinomycetales > Actinomycetaceae > Varibaculum. Next base: position 9,048 of record CABQYA010000008.1, read on the forward strand.
TCCTCCGGGCTTTCTGCTGTTGTAGCGCTATTCGGGACGGAAGATAACTGTTCATCATCTGAGAACTGGCAAGGCGCGGAACTGGGAGAAACAGATTGCCATATCGGCTGCGCCGCGTCTTGAGATAGGTTGCTTTCAACTGCTGGTGAAAGCTCATTCAAATACTGCTCGCTGCCGGTTTTTTCTCCAATAAAAAATGCTTTTATCCGCTGCCAAATGCTCTTTTTCTTAACTTCTTCTACTGGAGAGGAATTATCCCAGTTATCAGGAGGATTGGGCGCTTTAGAAACCAAATCTTCCCCCGCGCTGGTATCCGCAATATCGGATTGTGGAGCGTTCTTTGCCGGTATTCCCTCATCTAATATCACTGGTTGCTGGGGAATTTCAGTATTTAGGCGCGGCAGCGGCTCCGAAGATGCCGGAGTGGGCAGTGTCGGTGAATCGTTACTAACCGCGGGGATGGGGGGAAGCGGCGAGGAGGTTACCGCTTCCTTATCCGAAGCAGCAGCATCCTCCGAATCCAGTTGCGGGATTTCTGCACTGGGGTGCAGCTCGCGCGCATCATCTAAAACTCTGGGAGCTGCTGGAGGACGAGTCAGCGCTGACCAGCGAGGTAAGGGAAGCGCCCCGGAACCTGCTTCTGTTTGAGGATGCTCACTGCCCAACCAGTTGGGGTAAATCTCTTTAACGCCGTCACGATCAGCGGCATAGTCAGCAAGAACCACCACTTCTCCCGCGCCCGCAAGCTGGGCGGTAGGAGCAATTAGCGACCAGGGCAATAACACGAAGGCGCGTTTGGCGGCACGAGGATGCGGCAGCTCTAAACGTTCATCATCACTGGTCACACCTTGATAATCAATAATATCTAGATCCAGGGTGCGTGCTGCCCAACGCTCGGTTCGTTTCCGTCCATGTTCGTCCTCGATACCCTGCAATAAATCCAATAAGCCCAGAGGTGAGAGCATGGTTGAAACAATTATTACCGCATTTAGGTAATCGGGCTGTTCTTCCTGTCCGGCAGCGAGTACCGCACTGGTTCGCACCAGCGGAGAAACTTCAACAATCCCGACCCCGCTCGCCGCCGATAGCTGCGATATTACTTGCCGAAAAGTGTCGGAAACATTTCCGATATTTCCGCCCAGGGCAATTACTGCCTGTCGGGGCGCGGAAGGAATCTGTTCCAAGGGGCTATCTAGCCCCCCACTAGCCCTATCTTCCTGCTTAGTTCGCTGCTCGGCAGAGCGATTTTCTGCCTGTGTGCCATCGGTATTTGACGTATCGGAGTTATTCTGGTCGAACGGGATAATATCTTCTTTATTTGGCGAGGGCGCGGCAGCGGTAATCTCTTTAAGGTCTAACAGCTCAGTGTCAGGCTGAGAATCTTCGACCTCTTCCGGCAGATAAGGCTTAAGGTTATCTAAACCCCGCCAGATGGTTACCGAGACATCTTCTTTTTCTACGCCCAGCGGCGCGTCTGGTTTATGTACGCAAATCCGAACTGCCTGCACATTGGGAAGTGCTAGGGTTTCCTCGGCGATTTGGGTGGCTACTTTTTCTAGTAAATCTTGGGGCTCACCGCTAATGATACGGCTAATAATGCTACTTACCTGCGAATAATCAACCGTATCTGCCAAGTGGTCGCTGCGTCCTGCCGGCTGCATATCCAGGTAAATATCCGCATCAACTGAGAAAAGTTGCCCATCCTGGCGCTCATGGTCAAGCACGCCGTGCATACCGCGTTCTTTAATACCGACCAGGCTGATGTGGTCGAGATATTGGAGACGTTCCCTGATTTCGTCGGGTTTTAGTAACATTCTGCTTCCCTCCACAGTTGGCCGGCTGCGACCGCGCTGGCTGAAGCCGCAACGTTATGTACTCGCACTGCCCAAATTCCTTTAGCTGCACACAGGGCACTCACCGCCGTGGTTGGCACCTCACGTTTTAGGGCTTCGTCTTGCACCCCGACAGGAATCTGACTGTCACAAACCTTAGGTATCGCCAAGTCTAAGAATCGTTTCCTTGAAGCCCCGATAAGCAGTGGATAACCTAGCTGATGCAATCTATCGATATTTCCCAGCAGCTCCCAGGACTGTTTGGCCTTTTTGGCAAAGCCTAGCCCCGGATCAAGAATCAGACGCTGCATATTAACCCCGGCCTCCCGGCAGGCGTGAACACGCTTGGTCAAACCCTGGCAAACCCCGCCGGTAACGTCTCCCCCATAATCACACAGGTTATCCATAGTTTTCGGGTTACCACGCATATGCTGACAAATATAGTAGGCATTATTTTGTGCCACTACTTCCAGCATCTGCGAATCCATCACTCCGCCTGAAACATCATTGATTATTTGCACCCCGAGCGCTATTCCCGCCTGGGCAGTGGAGGCATTTACAGTGTCTAAAGAAATAGGTAGCGGGTGGGAGGATTGTTGCAGATACCCGCGAATCACCGGTAGAACCCGGTCTTGCTCTTCGCTGGCAGTAATCGCTTTAGCTCCCGGACGGGCGGATTCCCCTCCTATGTCGAGAATATCTGCCCCCTGTGCTTCTAGCTCCAGGGCATGAGCGATTGCTTTATCAGGGTCGTACCATTGTCCACCATCGGAAAAGGAATCTGGAGTTACGTTGATAACCCCCATGACTTTGGTGCGCCCGGGCGTAAAAAAATCCCGAATCTCCAGAATTTGCATACTTCTAGCCTACCCGTGATTAAAGCCCCTTGGTGTTTACTAGGAGGTCGAAACTGGATTTTTCTGGTTCGTAAAGCCGAGAACGTCCTCTGGGGAAAGCTAGTTTGCGCGAATCAGGGAGAGCACTTCTGCTCTGCTACGTGAATCTGAACGGATAATTCCACGTAGAGCCGAGGTGGTGGTGCGGGCTCCCGGTTTTCTAATCCCCCGCATGGACATACATAGATGCTCCCCTTCGATTACCACTGCGACCCCGCGAGGATTTAGCTTTTCCATTAAGGCATCCGCCACCTGGGCGGTTAGACGCTCTTGCACCTGCAAGCGATGAGAAAAACCCTCGACCACTCGTGCCAGTTTCGACAATCCGGTTATGCGACCATCACGGGGAATATATGCCACATGGGCAACCCCGAAAAAGGGCAACAGGTGATGTTCACACAGGGAGTAGAAGGGGATTCCCCGCACCATCACCAATTCGTCATCATCAACCTGGAACTGTTTTTCTAAAGGCTGTGCGGGATCGGTTAGCATCCCGGAGACAGCTTCTTTCCAGGCTCTGCCCATCCGGGCAGGGGTTTCCTGTAATCCCTCTCGGTCGGGGTCTTCTCCGATAGCGATTAGCAGGTCGCGAACCGCTTTTTCAACTCCCTCTTGGTTATAGCCCACCAGTTATTTACCTTCCACTTCCAGGTCTTTAGGAATCGGAGCGGTAGTTGGGGCGCTAGGTTCCGCAATCGGATGTCCGATTACTGCCCCAGGAACAGCCCCGTCTTTGCCGTATGACCATATTTCTCGCTCGGCTTGCTTAGTTACCGGAGCAAAAATCTCTGTTAGCTCTTCTTCTAGCAAAGTTTCTTTTTCGATGAGGCGGGCGGCTAAATCGTCGAGGATAGTGCGGTTTCGCGTCAGAATCTCCCAGGCTTCGCGGTTGGCACTATCCAGGAAGTTACGTACCTCTTCATCAATGGTACTGGCTACGGCTTCTGAATAGTTTCGGCTGGAAATCCCGTCACGCCCCAGGAACGGTTCACTGTCGTCTTTCCCGAGTTTTACCGGCCCGACTCTATCGGACATCCCAAAATCGGTTACTAGGCGACGGGCAGTAGCGGTGGCCTTTTCAATATCGTTGGACGCACCGGTAGAGGGGTCGAGGAACACCAGTTCTTCAGCTACCCGCCCTCCCATGGCATAAACCAGTTCATCTAATAGCTGGTTGCGGGTGCGCGAATAACGATCCTCGGTGGGCATCACCATGGTGTATCCGAGGGCGCGCCCACGCGGTAGTATCGTAACCTTGGTAACCGGGTCGGTATAACGCAAGGCAGCGGCACAAAGTGCGTGTCCACCCTCGTGATAAGCGGTAACCAGCTTATCGTGATCGTTCATTACCCGAGTGCGTTTCTGCGGTCCGGCAATCACCCGGTCGATAGCTTCATCAACTGCTCGCATATCTATCACATCGGCATTAGAACGCGCAGTAAGCAGTGCAGCTTCATTAAGCACATTTTCCAGGTCGGCACCGGTAAAGCCGGGAGTGCGTTTGGCAATCTGTTCCAAATCAACATCCGTGGTCATGGGTTTGCCTTTAGAATGTACCTGCAAAATCGCTTTGCGCCCCTTAATGTCGGGCGCATCAACGTTTATCTGCCTATCAAAGCGTCCTGGACGCAGCAAAGCCGGGTCTAGCACATCGGGACGGTTGGTGGCGGCTATCAAAATCACGTTAGTGTTTTCATCAAACCCATCCATCTCTACCAGCAGCTGGTTTAGGGTTTGTTCACGCTCATCGTTTCCGCCCCCCATGCCGGTACCGCGGTGACGACCGACAGCATCAATTTCATCAACAAACACGATTGCGGGGGCGGATTCTTTGGCTTGGCTAAATAGGTCACGTACCCGCGAAGCCCCCACACCCACGAACATTTCTACAAATTCGGAACCCGATAGGGTAAAGAATGGTACCTTAGCTTCCCCAGCTACCGCTTTGGCCAGCAAAGTTTTACCGGTTCCCGGAGGACCACACAGCAGCACGCCCTTGGGTATTCTGGCTCCCAGGTTATGGAACTTAGCTGGGTTAGCCAGGAACTCCTGTATCTCTCGTAATTCTTCTACCGCTTCATCGGCTCCCGCAACATCACCAAAGGTAATCTTGGGGGCACTGGCATCAAGTTTCTTGAACTTCGATTTACCAAACCCCATAAAGCCGCCGCCTTGCATTCTTGACATTGCCCACCAAATCAAGGCAAAGAAAAGCAGCAGCGGAATCATCATCTGGGCTAGGGCTGACCACCAAGAACCGGTGGGGAAAATCGAGTTATAGCCCTTTTTAAGGTTAGAGTCTTGAATCAGTTTGTTAATCTGTTCTGCTTGTGGCTGCACAAACGTGAAAGTGACTTCTTTGGTGGCACTTGGCGGGAATATCTGCGTATCCTGCCCCAGATTCTTTGGGGTGTATTTCTTTGAAAGCGTCAGTTTTACCTGTTGAGTACCATCATTAATCACTGCCCGCTGCACAGTTTTACCTTTTAACAGCTCAATACCCTCGGAGGTATCGACCACTGTGGGCGCCATGGCTTGCGAGAATACCCAAAACACGGCAATCACGACAATCGTCGGAATCCCCCATTTGAGCCAGTATTGCTTGTTACTATTCTTTTTCTTATTCGCCATTTATCGGTTTCATACCCTATTAGCCGGTGCCGCTAGGCGGCGTTGTCTCGATAGATTTAAGCCTAAACGCTTTGCGCCCTAAATGCTTACTTTGGTTCTTTTCACCCCAATTATTATGCTTTCGGCGCAGCGGTTTAATTAACTGAGGAAAAACTCCTACTGATAAACGTGAGGAGCAAGCGTACCCACGAAAGGTAGGTTTCGATACTTCTCTGCATAATCCAGACCGTATCCAATCACGAACTCGTCCGGAATATCGAAACCGATATATTTCACCTCGACTTCAACTTTTGCGGCCTCGGGTTTACGTAGCAGAGCCGCAACTTCTACCGAGGCTGCACCCCGCGAAGAAAGGTTGCGGGTAAGCCAATCCAAGGTTAGCCCCGAGTCAATCACGTCCTCTACGATAAGCACATCTCTGCCGGTCAAGTCGGAGTCTAAATCTTTTAGAATCTTCACTACCCCAGATGATTTAGTAGCAGCTCCATAGGATGAAACTGCCATCCAGTCTATTTCGGCAGGAGTGTGGATAAGGCGAGCCAAATCAGCCATCACCATGGTGGCTCCCTTTAGCACTCCCACCAGCAGTATTTCGCGTCCTCGATAATCTTCATCGATTTTTTTCGCCATCTCCGCGAGCTTATCTGCGATTTCTTGCTCGCTGATTAATACCTTTTCGAGCGCATTGCCCATATCGTTTGCGTCCATTTTCCCAGTCTATCCTTTTGATTTTGTTTGATTCTGCCTAAATGAAAGCTTATAACTGCCTTTTGTTCGCGAACATACTACCTGACCAGGTAACTGGATTGGACCGGTTCCCCGGCGGGCAGTCGCTAAAAAGTCCACGGCATCTAGCTGAACTTTCCGCAGGTCTGAGGCTCGCGCACCAACCGTAAGCGCCGCCAAGCGCCACACTCGCTTACGGATAGCTGCCGGTTGGGAAAGAAGTTCTTTGGTGTCTACTGCCACTGTCCCCGCCTCGTCCTGCCTGGTTTTGTTAAACCATTTTTCCGCGAGGGCATCTAAAGCATCGAGGTCTTCTTGTAAAAGCAGAGCGGTACGCGCGAGGGCGGGGCGCGGATCTACCCCGAGGGCTTTCTCGAGGGCGGGTAGCCCAAGATGTCGTAAAGCAGCGCGCCGCAATGGGGTTCCGTCTGCTGCCTGTACCGGCCCATCTGGATAGTTAGAGGGATCATCAATATAGGGTAAGCCCCACTGTTTACAGGCAGCGACAGTATCGGCGCGCGGTAGGTCTAATAGGGGACGTAAATACCCGGCTCTCTTGGCGCTATGCCCGCTAGCTACGTCCTTTAATTTTACGGTTTTAAAAGGGCGCATTCCGCAAATCGAACGCGCTCCACTGCCGCGTATCAGCCCTAATAGAACGGTTTCTGCCTGATCATCACGGGTGTGTCCTAATAGGATAAATACTTCTGACCCTATTTTTCCGTAGCATCTAGCTTGCTTCTCTAACGCGAGGTAGCGCGCTTTACGGGCTGCGCCCTCTTTACCGCTACCGCTTTCTTGGGCGGAAAGCTCTAATAGGGAGATATCTGCGTATCCGAGTTCCTTGAGGGTTTGGCATACTTGCCTTGCTTGAAGCGCTGATTCTTTGCGCCAACCATGATCTACGGTTACGCCTACCAGGCGAAAGCTTCTAGAGGAGGCAAGCTGACTACAGGCAGCAGCCAGCGCCAGGGAATCTGGCCCACCTGAACAAGCAACTAGCAAGGTGGCGTGGGGATTAGTTTTTTCCAGCCGTTTAAGATGCGCCAATACGGCGCGCTGTACGCGCCCGCCAGCGCCCGGATACGCACCCGTTAGCTCCGGTGCTTTCACAGGGATGCCATTCCGTTTACAAAGTTGTCAATAGCGGCGCGGGCGTTTTCCCCTGTTCCTTCTTTATAGGAATCAATGATTACGGAAAAGGTTAGGGTACGACCGGATTTGGTGGTCACTAGACCGGTTAAAGATCTGGCTCGCTGCAATGAGCCGGTTTTTGCCCGTACATTACCGGATGCAGCCTGTTGCGAATACCGGGTATCCAAAGTTCCATCCAGAGCTCCAATTGGTAGCGAGGACACTATGGGGCGTAACTGCAAGTCGCTGCCTGTTGCCGCTTTCTGCATGACTGCCGCTAATAGAGCCGGTTTTATTTTATTTTCCGTTGATAGACCAGAACAGTCTTGATTAGCGAAATCTGCGCCCTCTAGATTCAGTTTTTTCAAGACTTTCTGCGCTGCTTTTATCTCTCCGGCAAAGTTAGTTCCGGTACCAATTTTGGCAGCCGATGCCCGACAAAGCACCTCTGCCAGCATATTATTGGATTCTTTTAGAGTTTCGTGAACGATTTCGTGCAGGGCAGCGCTTTTTACTTCCGCTAACATTGTTGCTTCTTTAGGTGCAGTACCGCGTTGAACCGCTTCGACACTAATCCCGTTATCTTTCATTCGCTGCGCGAATTGCTGAGCCGCTGAAAGCCCCGGATCGGGCAGGTATCCGTAGGATAGCTGCGGGTTTGCCAATCCGTTATTGATGGCTATGGGGGTGGGCTTACTTTCATAGTTGTCGTTTCCTTGCGCTTTCCAGTTGGGAAGCGGATTTTGGTCTCCGAAAATGCTCTCATCTAGGAACAGCTGCGTGGAACTGACTTTTTGCGATTTGAGTTTCTTCGCGGTTTGAGCAGCTAAATCTCCCAGACCGGCGTGTCCAGAGATAGCTGCGGGATTGCCCGCATTAGGGGATAATAGCTGATCGCCGTTTCCTCGCAGGTACAGTTTCCCGGCTGCGAAATGGGTTGAGGTGGTGAAGCGATATTGCACCCCAAGGGTATCCAACGCGGTGGCGGCGGCAATTATTTTTGAGGAAGAGGCAGGGGTCATCAGCTGGTTTCCGTTTATCTGGGCAATAGTCTTCCCGCTTGCGGTATCGATTACGACTGCTCCCGCTCTGGCGTTAGTATCCGGAGAAGCTGATACCTGGGATTTATTGTCTACTCCGTGTTGCGCTTGAGTAACTAGCTGATCCATCAGGGGTTTTAACTGTTCTGGCGTGACTTGATTAGCCTGATCATTTATTCCTTTGGTAGCCTCAGCCTTCGCAACGTTGAGGTCAATTTGGACGGTTTGCGGTAAATCTAGGGATTGTTTTTCTATTGTTAGGATTCCTGGAACCAGATTGTAAGCGTCGGCCACCGCATATCCGAGGCTTCCGATTACTAGGGCGACCAGAAGAATTAGCGGCAATAGGACGGATTTTCGCATTCTTCCCCTAGCTGACGAATTTTCAACGTATTCTTACAATATAAAAAGTAGATGCCATGACTTCGGCGGTAAATACTTTTGCCCCGATTGTCGCATATTTCGCTAAAAAGGCGGAAAGGGGAAAGGGAAATGGAATTTGACGTTACTATCGAGATTCCGAAGGGTAACCGCAACAAGTACGAGGTTGATCATGGAACGGGTCGTATCCGCCTAGACCGTATGCTGTTTACTTCTACTCGTTACCCTGATGACTATGGCTTCATCGATGGGACTTTGGGCGAGGATGGCGATCCTCTTGATGCTCTGGTGATTTTAGAGGAAAGTACTTTCCCTGGTTGCGTTATTCGTTGCCGTCCGCTTGGAATGTTCCGGATGCGGGATGAAAACGGTGGAGACGACAAGGTGTTATGCGTTCCGGCAGCAGATCAGCGCGCTTCGTGGCGTACCGAGATTGAGGACATTTCCGAGTTTCACCGCCTTGAAGTTCAGCATTTCTTCGAGGTTTATAAGGATCTAGAGCCAGGTAAATCGGTAGAGGGCGCGCATTGGGTTGGACGTAAAGAGGCCGAGGAAGAGATTCGCCGTTCTCGCCAGCGCATGAAAGATTGGGAAGCAGAAAACGGCAAGAAATATTTCGGACTGGTTGCCGATGTTTTCGACGGACATATAACCGAGTAGTTTTTTCTGTTAAGCACGCGAGAAACACCAAATACCCTACATTGTGGGCTATTTCACACCTCACTGTTTCTCGCGTGTTTTTCTTTGTGGCACCAGCTATAAGACCTTGAAACTGCCGGTTTAATTAAAAACAAGCTTCAGCTTTCATCTTTGTTACACATGTTATTAATGTGAAATATGTTGTTAGAGATACTAAAGCGCGGTATTGTGGCACTTAGCTCGACTTATAACTCCCAAAAGTCGCTCTAGGAGGATAGCTTATGAAGCTCCACATATCTACGGAGCGTAAAGCCGGTAGGCGCGCGCTGGTAGTCTCGGCCAGTCTCGCCCTAGCTGCTTCCGCTTCAGTATTTGCACCCGCTGCCTTTGCTTCACCGGCAGATGACAAGGTTGAAGCAGCCAAGGCGGCAGAAAAGAACGCTGCAAACTCAGTGGCAGACATTGAGGCTCAGCTGGCCAAGCTCAGCGCCTACACTCAAGATGTCCGCGACCAAGCAGAGGACGCAGAAGCCGGCTATAACAACGCCATCTCTAACCTGGTTGTTGCCAAAGAAACCGCCGACAAGACCGCGAAGGACTCTCAGGAAGCCAAGGGCAAAGTTGAGGAAGCCCGTAAGGCTCTGGGTGGACTAGCACGCACGGTCTATACCACGCAAGGCTCATTGTCTTCCTTAACTCCTTATCTACATGCAGACGGTTTGCAAACTGTGGAAATGAGGAAGGTCTCCGTCGAACTATTCGGTTCGAAGGCGGATTCCCAGATGCAGACCTTCGACTCGATTGCCAAAGTTGCAGGCGTTTTGGAAGCGCGAGCTAAAGTGGCACAGAATGAAAAAGCTGAGGCAGCGCGGGATCTAAAAGCTCAAAAAGAAGCGGCAGACAAGCTGAAGGCTGACACTGAGCAAAAGCTAGCTTCCCTTGGGGCTCAGCGTGAAGAGCTAGTGAAGAAACTAGCTGCTGCACGCGGTGTAACTGAGCAGGCAGAAAAAGAACGTCAAGACCAGATTGAGGCTGAACGGAAAGCCCGCGAAGAAGCCGCGAAGCAAGCTGCTCTAAAGGCCGCTGAAGAACAGGCAAAGCGCGAAGCAGCAGAAGCCGCCCGTAAGGCAGCCGAGAAGAAGGCTCGCGAAGAAGCTGCTGCCCAAGCTGCTCGCAGCCAGGCTCGGCAATCCCGGAGTACATCGTCTTCAACGTCTACTCCCAAAAAAACCACACGTACCTCAACTCGTACACAAAGCACAAAGAAGTCCTCATCGCCGCAGATTTCAGCTAATGCCAGCGGCTCTAGGGCAGCGGTTATTTCTTATGCCAAACAGTATTTGGGCGTTCCTTATGTGTGGGGTGGCACCACCCCCGCCGGCTTTGATTGCTCGGGATTAGTCCAGTACGTCTACCGCAACTCTGTGGGAGTGAAGCTTCCTCGTGTCTCTCAAGCACAAAGGAACGTAGGAACGCGTGTTTCCAGAGCACAAGCATTGCCAGGAGATATGGTGAACTATAACCACCATGTTGGGATTTACCTTGGGAATGGCTATATGATTCACGCCCCCAAACCTGGAGATAAAGTCAAGATTGCCAAAGTATATGGGAATCCTGTATACGTGCGGGTGCTGTAACTAGGCACGTCCTCTAAAACTATAAATAGAAATGCCCGGTGGCGGCGCGGATGGTTTAATCCCCGCGCCGCCATCTTTTTACATATTCACTTTCATCAACGCACCGCGGCTAGCCTCAACATTCTAGCTGAGCTAATTTCGGGCATTAACCTCAATTTTCACCCCTGAAACTTAACAAGACGATAACAATTTCCCTAATTAGACTTCCATCAGAAAGCAAGATGAGGTAGGTTATCTCTATACATCGGAAACGTTTCCGATGGGACGCAAGTAATCACTTCCGTCTTTTACCAACGCTCCAAGGGAGGACGTTAATGAAAAGGAAAACTCGTATTCTGGCAGCAGCTGTTGCTGGAGCATTTGCGCTAACCGGTCTAGCCGCGTGCGGATCTGGTTCTGACAACGCTAACGAAAAAGGCTCTGTTTCTTTCTTAAACTTCAAACCAGAAGCAGAAGAAGCCTACAAGAAAATTGCTAAAGCCTACACCGATGAAACCGGAGTAGAAGTTAAAGTCGTTACCGCAGCCTCGGGCACATACGAGCAAACCTTAAAATCGGAGATTTCTAAACCCAAGCCACCCACCTTGTTCCAGGTAAACGGTCCGGTAGGTTTAAAGACTTGGCAGAAATACACCGCCGATTTAACCGATGCGAAGTTCGCTAAAGATTTAAATGACCCCAACCTGGCTCTCAAGGGCGAGGACGGAAAGGTTTATGGTGTCCCCTTGGCGGTAGAGGGCTACGGCATCATCTACAACCAAGAAATCATGGACAAGTATTTCGCAATGCCGGGCGCTAAAGCTACCAAGATGGACGAAATCAACAACTTCGCCAAGTTGAAGGAAGTTGCTGACGATATGCAGGCTCACAAAGCCGACCTGGGAATCGACGGGGTATTCGCCTCTACCTCGCTAGCCAGCGGTGAAGATTGGCGTTGGCAAACCCACCTCTCCAACATCCCCATGTATTACGAATTGCAAGACGCTAAAGCGAACGATATCGCCAAAGCAGAATTCAAATACAACAAAGAGTTCAAGAACATTTTCGATCTTTACCTAACGGACTCTACTGTTGACAAGAAACTTACTCCCTCCAAGACCGTGACTGACTCCATGGCTGAGTTTGCTCAAGGAAAAGCTGCGATGGTACAAAACGGTAACTGGGCATGGAGCCAGGTAAAAGATGTTGAGGGGAACAAAGTTAAAGAAGATAAAATCAAGATGCTCCCCATTTACACCGGTCATCAAGGTGAAGAAAAGCAAGGACTGGCAGTAGGAACCGAAAACTTCCTAGCTGTTAATGCCAAAGCTTCCAAGGCTGACCAAAAAGCTACTATTGATTTCGCTAACTGGCTATTCACCAGCGCTAACGGCAAGAAATTCGTAGTTGAAGATCTTGGGTTCATCGCTCCGTTCAAGAGCTTCAGCGCTAGCGAAACCCCCAATGATCCGCTAGCTAAGGAAGTTGCTGCTGCTTTAAGCAGCAAAGATCGTAGCGTGGTACCGTGGTCGTTCACCATTTACCCCTCACAAAAGTTCAAGGATGACTTCGGTCAGGCGCTAGGACAGTATGCTGCCGGAAACATGGACTGGAATGCGGTAGTAAAGAACTTCACTGACGGTTGGGCAGCTGAAAAGAAATAGCTAACCACCCTGCAGTAAGACAAATCGGGTGACAGCCCGGCTGGGAGGGGAGTTTTACTCCCCTCCCAGCAAACCTCCAAGTTATGCAGGACAAACAGCAGATTCTGATTTAATTAGTTTCAAAACTACAAGCAAAACAAGTTTCATCCTGAGACACTAACCATGATCAGGAAAAGGACAGACAATGAAGTCAAAGTTAAAATATTACTTCCCAATTTTCGTATTACCGACACTGTTGGCATTTCTTATTGCTTTCCTAGTGCCTTTTATTATCGGTTTTTTCCTATCATTTTGTGATTTCACCACCATAACCGATGCAACTTTTGTAGGAATCCAAAACTACGTCGATATATTCGATGGTCGTGATGGGTTTACCTCTGCATTTATTTTTACAGTTATGGTGGTAATCGTATCTATCGTTTCGGTTAATCTGTTTGCGTTCGCAATCGCTTGGGTATTGACCCGTAAACTAAAAGGAACAAACTTTTTCCGGACTGTATTCTTTATGCCCAACCTGATTGGTGGCATCGTATTGGGCTACACCTGGCAAATCATTATCAATTCCATCTTGTCAGAATACGGAGCTACCCTCGTAAGTGACTGGAAATATGGATACCTAGGGTTAATCGTGCTAATCAACTGGCAGCTGATTGGCTATATGATGATTATTTATATTGCCGGACTGCAAAACGTACCCCCAGAGCTTACCGAAGCAGCAGAAATAGATGGGGCAGGTCGTTGGCAAGTGCTGCGTAACGTTACTATTCCCATGGTTATGCCCTCTATTACCATCTGTTTATTCTTAACTTTGTCAAACACTTTCAAAATGTACGACCAAAACCTGGCGCTAACCAATGGTGCGCCCTCCGGTAAAACCGAGATGGTCGCCCTTAATATCGTGAATTCCATGTTTGCCGAGGTAGGGGCAGAGGGCGTCGGTCAAGCTAAAGCCGTAATTTTCGTAGTAGTCGTGGTAGTTATCGCCATGTTCCAGCTACGAACCACCAGAGCAAGGGAGATTGAAGCATGAGCGCAGTACAAACACAAGCTCCCCTACTCTCAACAGGAATGATAATGAAAGAAGATAAAAAAGGAACCAGTCCGCTCACCAAAGCCCTGCTTTACGTGGTCTTAATTGCTCTTACCTGCATATTTTTGGGACCGATTCTGTTCGTTCTTATGAACTCGTTCAAATCGAAATTTGAGCTATCGAACAGCCCCTTCTCTATCCCCCTCGGGGATTCCTTTGTAGGTTTACAAAACTACGTTACCGGTCTGCACCTATCGAATTTCTTCAGTTCGATTTTGTGGTCTTTCGTAATTACTATCGGATCGGTAGCGATTATAGTAATGCTTTGCGCTATGACTGCCTACTACATCACCAGGGTTAAGAGCTGGTGGACGAGCGCCCTCTACTATATTTTTGTTTTCTCGATGGTAATTCCATTCCAGATGGTAATGTTCCCCACCGTACAGGTATCCAGTCTGCTCCGCCTGGATAACCCGCTCGGATTAATGGTGCTTTACCTCGGATTTGGAGCCGGTTTGAGCGTGTTCATGTTCGCTGGATTCGTAAAATCAATCCCGATTGATATCGAAGAAGCTGCCACCATTGACGGTTGTAACCCTCTTCAAACCTATTTCCGGGTAGTCTTACCTATGCTAAAACCCACTGCGATTACGGTGGCTATCCTTAACACCATGTGGGTCTGGAATGACTTCCTGCTCCCCAATCTGGTGTTAGGACCGGGCAGTAGCTATCGAACCATCCCCATCGTGGTACAGTTCCTGCTGGGATCGAACGGAAACCGCGATATGGGTGCTTTAATGGCTATGCTGGTACTAGCCATTATCCCGATTGTAATCTTCTACATTTTGATGCAGAAATACATTATCGAGGGCGTCGCTGCCGGGGCTGTAAAAGGCTAAAACTTTAGCAGGGTTTGGGGCGAAACATCTCAAGTTTTCGCCCCAAACCCTGTTTTTATTTCCACCCGATATAATTTCAATACCTACTTTTATTTACTTTTACTTAAGGAACGTCCCCATGGCACAGTTAGCGGCA
>CABQYA010000009.1:0-22349 GCA_902468275.1 uncultured Urmitella sp.
TAAATCCGTGAAAATGCCAGAGCATTTTCCGGATTTCGGGGCGCGAGGCAAAATCTGCCCCTGCGCGCCCGGCAATAGACACCAGAGGGACACGCTATTTAGCGAGAGCGGGGAGGAGGATTTATGCCGATCAGGCTAGGCGGGCGTAAAACTTAGAAAAGACTCTAGTCTTTTCTAAGTTTTTGGGCGGGAGGCAAAATCCTCCTGCCCGCGACACCCCTACGCGGCAACTAGAAACCACTAATACCGGCAACCTAATCTGTAACGAACTGCATGAACAGCTCATTTAAGGCCTGGGCGTCCTCATCGGTTTTGCAAATAACCAAGATAGTATCGTCACCGGCGATACAGCCGAGCACGGCATCAAACCACGCCATATCGATAGCGCCCGCGAGCAGTTGCGCGCCCGCTGCCGGGGTGCGCAGCACCACCTGGTTATGCACTACTGCGGAAGATACCAGCAGATCTTGACACCATTTTGCCAGCTTTTCATTCCCGGAATCTTCCTGTCCTCGCCGTACCCGTACCGGGTAGGGGTCGGGCAACATATAAATTGTTTTGCCGCTGGCGGATCGAACTTTGGTGGCGCGTAGAGCCAAGAGATCTCGCGATAAAGTGGCTTGGGTGGTAGGGATTCCCCGTTCAGCTAGGTGACTTAGCAGCTGTGACTGACTGGAAATCTCATGCTGACCGAGAATTTCGCGAATAGCTTCCTCACGTGCAGTTTTAGTAGTTGGTACTGTCCCCATGCCTTTATCTTTCCGCTACATACGCTCGGGAGCTACCACGCCGCAAAGCTCTAAACCATTTGCCAACACTTGCCGCACGGCCTCATTCAAGTGCCGGCGCGCCACGTGAGCAGCGGTTATCTCTTCGTCGGAGCGAGGAATGACCCGGCACTGGTTGTACCAAGTGTGGTAGCCGGCTGCCAGTTTTTCTAGGTATCTGGGAATCCGGTGAGGTTCGCGTTCGTTAGCCGCCAGTTTAAGTTCTGCCGGGTATTGCGCCAAGATTCCTAATAGTTCGTTATCGGCAGGGCTGGAAAGCGTTGAGGCATCATATTTGCCGTCAGCTAGCACTCCGGCTTCGTCTGCGTTGCGCCCTACTGAACAGGTGCGGGCATGCGCGTATTGCACATAGTAGACCGGGTTCTCATTTGAATGTGAACGCAGTAAATCTAAATCTATATCTACGGTGGAATCCATTGATACTCGCACCAGCGAATAGCGAGCCGCGTCCACTCCTACCGCGTCTACCAGGTCATCTAGGGTAATCACTGTGCCGGCGCGTTTTGACATTTTTACTTCTACGCCGTTTTCTTTCAGATTAACCATCTGCCCGATAATTATTTCTAGGCTTTCTCCTGGTTGTCCTCCGAATGCGGCACACATGGCGTACATACGGTCGATATAACCATGGTGGTCGGCTCCTAGAATCAAGATTTCTTCGGTGGCTCCCCGGCGCTGTTTATCCCGATAGTAGGCAATATCGGCTGCAAAATAGGCAGGGTCGCCATCAGATTTCAAAATCACCCGGTCTTTGTCGTCACCATATTTTGTGGACTTTAGCCAGGTAGCACCATCTTGCTCATAGATTACTCCGCGCGAGCGTAGCTCCTCTATTGCGTCGTTTACTGCCCCGGAAGTGTGCAGCTCGTCCTCGTGGAAGAAAACATCAAAATCGGCTCGGAAGCTGTGTAGGCAGTCTTTAATTTCCTGGAACATCAGACCGGTGCCCACCTCACGGAAATATTCTTCCACTTGGGTCTGGGTGCGGTTTTCCAGTTCTATGCCTTCTTTTTTGGCTTGCTCGGCAACTCTGTTAGCTATGTCGAGGACGTATTGCCCGCCGTATCCATCTTCGGGCACTTCTGTTCCTTGCCAGCGCGCCACTAATGATTTAGTGAAACGGGAAATCTGTGCTCCGTGGTCGTTGAAATAGTATTCGCGAGTGACTTCTGCCCCGCAGGCTGCCAAAATCCGGCAGAGGGTGTCGCCGACTGCCGCCCAGCGACCTCCGCCTAGATGGATTGGACCGGTGGGGTTGGCGGAAACATATTCCACATTGACATGTTTTCCGCTCAAATCTTGGCTGTGACCATAGGTTTTCCCGGCTTGCAGGATGATACCTACCAGTGCGCCTGCCGCTCCTGCTTCTAGCCATATGTTTACGAATCCCGGGCCGGCTACCTCGGTTTTGGTGATTCCTTCAACTTTGTCGAGTTGGGAGGTAATTTTGGTGGCGAGGTCGCGCGGCGCTATCCCGGCTTTTTTGGCTAATTGCATGGCGATGTTGGTGGACCAATCACCATTTCCTCGCGAGCGGGGTCGTTCCACTTTTACGGTGGCAGGAATGGTATCTGTGGTTAAGCCGATTTCTTCGCTCAGATTTCCTAGAATCTCGCGGATTAGGGCGCTTAGTTCTTCTGGAGTCATACTTTAAGCCTAGACTGCCGGGCGTATTTCCTGCCAAATCTGGCGAGTTAGCCCACATCTTTGCTGGCTGGCAGAATGGGAATATGACTGACCAGGTTTACCATAAAGTCGATAACCGCCACCCGGAAGCTTTGGAATTGGAGGAGCTGGGGTTAAAGTGGCTGGCTGAGCCGATGTGTCGCGGCGGGGCGCATGTGGTGCGGGTTGCGGGTTCTGGACGCGGCTACCTTGATACTGAGCTGATTCCGCAGGCGGCGATTACTCTCCAGGCGGCGCGGGCTTTCGGGGCGGCACTGGCGGTTACCCATGCGGGCGGGGCGGATTGGTATGGTCAGCCGCCTTTAGGCTATTCCGGTCCTGGTTTTATGGGACGTTCCAGTTTGGATTTGATTTACGAGGACGATGGGCAAAGCTGGGGAGAGTTTTTCGCGGTTCACCGGATTATGCCGAATCTGCCGCCTGCCCTTACTAATGGCTCTATCGATAGGGCGGGGGCTGCGATTTTAGAAAAGCTGGCGGAGCGTTTGCGCGACGGGGTTTTTGACGTTCCCGAACCGGAGCTGGTGAAGTCTCGGGCTTCCCGTATTCATGGTGACCTGTGGACTGGGAATATTATTTGGGCACCCGCTAGGGCTTTAAAGCGCTTTCCGTCTTTGGCAGGACGGGGAGATAACCGGAATTCGCCTCTTCCCGAAGTGGTGGGGGTGTTAATTGACCCGGCTCCTTCTGGGGGTCACGCGGAGTCGGATTTGGCTGCGCTCGGGGTTTTTGGGCAGCCTTATCTGGAGGAAATCTACCGGGGGTACAACCAGGTTTCTCCCCTAGCTTCCGGCTGGCAGGAACGGATTAATCTGCATCAAATACATATGCTCGCGGTTCATGCGAATCTTTTTGGTGGTTCTTATGGTTCTCATACGGTGGATTTGGCGCGTCAATACTTATAGCTTTTGGGTTCTCGCGATGCTTTCCGCAGTTTTTAGGTTTTTGGGGAGGACGATGGGGCGTAGGTTTTGAACGTGCGGGTTTAGACTCTGTTCGGTGTTTTTGTAGCTGTTTAACTGATTAGGGACTTTTCGATTTAGCGTTTTGGTGCTCATGTTAGGTACAGGAAAAACAGGTTAGGCTAGTTTTCATGAATCATATTGTTGCTTTAGTTATGGGCGTGGTTTTACTGGCGGGTTCGGTTTGGATTCGGCATGGCAGTGCGAGGGCGCGTTTTTGGGTTCCAAAGAAAAGGAAAGATATTTCTCGTTCTGGGATTCTAATTATTGATGAACGTTGGGTGTTAGTGTTTTTACCTGCCCTGGGTCTTTTTTTCTTGATGATTGGCGCTATACTTCCGGCTTATGCGTTCGGTAAACCCTGGAGCTATCTGTTTGTTACTTTGTGTTTGTTTGGCGCGATTGTGGGGTTAATAGGAATGGTTTGGGGATTGACTAATCTCTACTATCCTGAGGGGCTACGACCGGCTTGGCTGCGTGAATACTACTGTCTCCTGGGCTATTCGCCTTCTCGCGGCTTAACTCTGGCTCCAAAGTGGTATCGCGAGCACCTCCAGGATGGACATCTGGAGAACCCGCGACTTCGCACCGCTCAGGGTAAAGCAGAGCCTACTATCGAGAGCGCAGCTAAGAAACAGTCCAAGAAAGAAAATCGCAGTAAACGTAAACCGCGCTAAGACGCTGTCGCTAGAGTTACCTTGCTTTATAGAATCTACGAGCGATTTTAGCCATCCAGATAACTTCCAGAAATCATCCAGATATAAGACAGTTCTTAGTGTCACTATTGGGGCATAGCAAGAATAGGAGATTGAAACTGATGACCAATAACAATAATTCGAACTGGCCTCAAGACCCGAATCAGCCGATTGATAACTGGGAAATGGACGACTGGCAAAGTGCCGGTTGGCCAGGTGAAACTCAAAGTGACACCCAAAGTGACCACCCCACTGTGTCGGCAGTAAATACTTCGATACCAACAAGTAATACTGCTGCTAGCAACCTAGGCGACCAGGAGGATTCCCCGGCAACCATGCCTGAGTTACAGGGAAGAATCACCAGTGTCCAGCCAGATTCTACCGGTTTGCCGGTAGAAGACAATAGAACCGCGGCTTATCCTTTCGCCATTCCTAAAGTAAGCGACAGCCACCAAGGTGCTCACTCAGTGTCCTATGAAATGTCCGCAGAGCCCAAGACCAATAACTCCTTGAACAATGGCTTTGGACAAGAGGCAGAAACGCCCTCGGTTTCCGAAAATCAATTCCCGCCCTCCTCCCCTTATGAAAGCGCCAACCCCGCCTTTGACGGCAGTTTTTATAATCAAACTCCTTACCAGCCCGCTTCGGTGGCAGGACAGTTCCATCAAAGTGGGCAGGGAACTTGGGAACCCTCCCCGATGCCGGAAAAGAGGAAGGAAAAGAGCAAACGCGGACCTGGTTGGCTGGCAACTATTGCGATTGCAGTTACCGCCTCGCTGGCTTGCTGGGGATTAGTAGCCTATATGAACGCCGATAACACCACCTCTTTGGGAACTTCCCAGAGTAAAATCGCCACTCAAGCACCAGTGGTACAGGCCAGCGGTAAAGCAACTGATTGGGAAACGGTAGCAAAAACTGTCCAGCCGTCCGTTGTGGCTATTCAGGTAGCTTCGGGGAGCTCAGGGGAAACCGGTTCCGGGGTTATTTTTGATCAAGCGGGACACGTAATCACCAACTATCACGTAGTAGCAGCAGCGATTACTGGAAATAGCAAAGTACAAATCACCTTGCACAACGGAAAAATTTATGATGCGCAAGTGGTGGGGGCAGATGCTTCTACTGACCTGGCGGTTCTAAAATTCACTAACCCTCCAAAGACGCTAGAGATGGCTTCGCTAGGTAGTTCCACTGATTTGCGGGTAGCACAACCGGTAGCCGCGATTGGTTCTCCGCTAGGACTCGAAAACACGGTAACTACCGGCATTATTTCTGCCCTAGACAGACCGGTGGCGGTTACTCAATCTTCAGGGGAGAAACGCTCCGGGATTGAGATTCCGGGACTGCATGAGCGCTCGGGAAGTGGGCAGCAAGTGGTAACTAACGCTATTCAGGTGGATGCGGCCATCAATCCTGGTAACTCAGGTGGTCCGTTATTTAACGCATCTGGTCAAGTAATCGGGATTACTTCCTCAATCGCTTCTTTGGGCTCGAATAGTTCCGGTCAATCCGGTTCGATTGGTATTGGGTTCGCCATTCCGGTGAATCTGGTTAAAAACGTGGCAGATCAAATCCTTAAGACCGGGAAAGTTACCCACGCCGTCTTGGGGGTAACTATTAAGACCGGGATAGCAAAAGTAGCTGGGGAATCCCAAGTAGGAGCTGCTGTAGAGCAAGTGGTTCCTGGTTCGGCTGCCGACAAGGCTGGACTAAAGAGTGGCGATTTGATTACCAAGATTGACAAGCACGATATTAGTTCTGGAACGGCTTTAACCGGGTATGTACGTTGGTATAAACCAGGTGACCAAGTTACTTTAACCTTGCTGCGTTCTGATGGGGAACATCAAATTAAGGTAACTTTAGGGGCTGAATCTGCGCTACAGCGATAACTGATTATTTGCTGGACATAAAGAAATCGGGGGTTATTTCCCATGGGAAATAACCCCCGATTTATATGCAGGTATTCACTTATTTTAAGAGGTAAAAGAACGGAAGAATCCGCCTACCCAAGAGAATACTCGCACGAAGAACACGCGTACCTTAACTACGAAACTCTCAGATTCCTCTGCATTATTATCAGGGGTAACACTTGGTTCTGGTACTGCGGTGGGAGGAGCGTCTGGAGTTGGCGCTTGCGTGAAGGTCGGCTCAGGGGTAGAGATAGTTGGTTCTGTGCTGGGCTTGATGCTGGGTTCCGGTTCTACTTCCGGCTCCGAAGTAGGCAACGGGGAAGTAGTTGGTTCTTGAGTAGGCTCAGCCGAGGGAGAGGGAGTACCCGGTTCTTCACTGGGCGTGCTGCTGGGCTGCACAGAGGAATCCGGAGAAGGTTTGCTAGTTTCGGATGGCACTTCCGGTTGGGTTGGTTGGGTAGTTGGCTTCGGGTCTTCACTAGGTTTCGGAGAAACCGGGGGTTCCTCACTGGGCAGAACCGGTTGTGAACCCGCGGGGTATCCCAAATGCCGTTCCAGACCTTGCAAGGCTAAAGCCACATCTGCATCTGTAATCGGGTTTTTGAAGTCTTTGACCCCTGCCATACCGGCGGCCATTAAATCACCTTTGCAAGTATGGTCTATTCCTAAAAGATGTCCCAGCTCATGGGCAACGGTTGAAACCTGGGTAAGCCAGCCGCTGCGATCGAGACGCAGGTACAGAAGGCGCTGTGCAGCATAGGCGGTGCCGATAGCTTTGCCCTCGGAATAAGGAGAATCGATTACCCGTACTGGGCGATTAGCCATCGAGTCCACGAATTTGAAAGTAATTTTTCCGCCACTGCGTTCGGTCCACATCTTGGTGGCGGCTTCAATCGCCGGGCGGAATTTAGTGTTCCCCAAGTACAGTGACAAAGTATAGGAATCGGCACTGGTAGCGCCAATCAAGAAAACATCCAGGTTGCTAATTGGTTGCCCTTTGGCGACCTGGTTGTGCATTACCCGGCATTCTCGCACCGTGGGGGTCCGATCGGCTGCCTGTACATTTTGATTACCAGAAACCGCTAGCAGTCCTCCTAGCGCCAACCCCACCATAGTTAGGGTTCCTAATAGGACATTCTTTTTCCTTGTCATTGTCATAGTTAAATACTACTAAGCCGAAAGATTAAAGCAAGGTGAAAATAATATCTCAGTTGAGAACTTCTTCATATCTACCTCGTTATTGAGGCTTCAATAAAAATGACCCTTAGTAGCTAATCGCACAGCCACTTCTTTTGGGTATCAACTCCTCTTCGTAGCTTCAAGATGTGCAGCTATACATAATCGGGGCCTGACTATGAAGTCAGGCCCCGATTAAACAGCTTCCTAGGTTAGAAAACTAAAGATTCAGACCAAAAGAATCCTCAAAGTTGATTCCTGCCAAGAAATCATCGTCTATTTCAGGAACTTTGAAATCATCAGCAGACCAACCCATCTTGGACATTGCTTCCTCAGTGGGTTCCACGCTGGCATCACGGAACATGGCCAGACCGGTACCCGCCGGAATCAACTTACCAAGAATAACGTTCTCTTTCAGACCTACCAGCGGATCTTTCTTATGATTCATGGCCGCGTCAGTGAGCACCTTCGTAGTCTCCTGGAAGGACGCTGCCGACAACCAAGAATCGGTAGCCAAGGAGGCTTTAGTAATCCCCATTAGTTCCGGACGAGCCGCAGCCGGCTCCCCGCCCTCGGAAACTACCTTGCGGTTAATCGAGCGGAAACGAATCGAATCCACCAAAGTACCCGGCAACAGCTCGGTATCACCCGATTTGAGGACGGTTACCCGCCGTAGCATCTGACGGACAATCACCTCAATGTGCTTGGAGTGAATATCCACGCCCTGGGAACGGTAAACCTCTTGAACTTCATTGACCAGCTGCCTTTGAGTAGAGTTCACACCCAAAATCCGCAAAACTTTCTTCGGATCTAGGCGTCCCTCAGTCAGCTGTTCGCCAACCTCTACATGGTCACCGTCGGAGACAATCAGCTTCATCCGGCGCGGAGCGTCAATAATCAAGTCATCTTGACCATCATCACGCACCACTACCAACTGGCGAGGCTCACCCGGTTCATCAACAATCTTGATACGCCCGGCAGCCTCGGTAATCAGAGCTTCGCCCTTGGGGGTACGAGCCTCGAAGAGCTCCTGTACACGCGGCAGACCCTGGGTAATATCGGCTGCGCCAGCCGCACCACCGGTATGGAAAGTACGCATCGTCAGCTGAGTACCCGGCTCTCCAATCGACTGGGCAGCGATAATACCCACGGCCTCGCCAATATCGACCCGTTTACCGGTCGCCAGCGAACGCCCATAACAAGACGCACAAGTACCGGCCTCAGATTCACAGGTCAAAACCGAGCGTACCGGAATCTCGGTTACCCCCGCCTCGATTAAGGCATCAATCTTCTCGTCACCAATATCGGTTCCCTTGGCAAATACCAGATTGCCATCCGCGTCGGTAACGTCCTTGGAAAGAGTACGTCCATAGGCAGTGGTTTCTACGATGTCCAGTTTATAAACCTTGCCATCTTCAGAAACACCACCAATCGGCAGCACTAGACCGCGGCGAGTACCACAGTCCTGTTCACGCACAATAACGTCCTGCGAAACGTCCACCAGACGACGAGTCAAATAACCCGAGTCGGCAGTACGTAGCGCGGTATCGGCCAAACCTTTACGCGCACCGTGAGTAGCGATGAAGTATTCCAGAACCGATAGACCGGAACGGTAATTCGATTTAATCGGCTGCTCAATCAGCTTCTGCTTCGGGTCAGCCACCAGACCACGCATACCGGAAATCTGTCGAATCTGATCCCAGTTACCACGAGCACCAGAAGAAACCATCCGGTTCACCTGGTTACGAGCCGGGAAATTCTCCCGCATTGCCTCGGCAACTTTAGCAGTACATTCGGTCCACAAATCCACCAGTTCGTTGTAACGATCCTGGGCGGTAATCAAACCTAAATCTGCGTCCTCTTGCACCTTGGCAGCTTTCTCGTCATATTTGGCTAGAATCTCTGCCTTTATCGGGGGCTCTACTACGTCAGCAAAGCCGATGGTAGTACCCGACCAGGTTGCCCAGTGGAAACCGGTCTCTTTCAAAGCGTCCAGTGAGGCTGCCACATTACCTTTGTCGTAGCGTTCCGCCAAGGTATTGACAATCCGGGACAGTCCTTTCTTGTCTACCTGCTCGTTTACGAACGGGTAAGAAACCGGCAGCGCCTCATTGAAGAAACAACGCCCAATCGAAGTCTCGAACTCTACCGGATCGCCCTCTTCAAATCCTTCCGGAGCCTGCCAATCCTTTGGAGGAACCATACCCGGCTCGAAACGAATCAAAGCGGTTGCGTTAATGTCCAGACGGTTCTGGTCATAAGCCATAATCGCCTCCCCCAAGGAAGAGAACTTGGGAGTAATCGGGTTTCCGTCCTCGTCGGTCGGAACCGGCAATGCCGGATCCGGATCGGAGGTCAAGTGGTAAATACCAATCACCATATCTTGGGAAGGCATAGTTACCGGGCGACCATCAGCCGGCTTCAAAATGTTATTCGAAGATAGCATCAAAATCCGCGCTTCTGCCTGTGCTTCCGCGCCCAGCGGCAGGTGAACAGCCATCTGGTCACCATCGAAGTCCGCGTTGAACGCTCCACAAGCTAGCGGGTGCAGCTGAACTGCTTTACCCTCAATCAAAATCGGTTCGAAAGCCTGAATACCTAGGCGGTGCAAGGTAGGAGCACGGTTCAGCAACACCGGATGCTCGGTGATTACCTCATCGAGCACGTCCCACACCTGCGGGCGTTGGCGTTCCACCATCCGCTTCGCAGCCTTGACATTCTGAGCTTCTTGCCGCTCAACCAGACGTTTCATTACGAACGGCTTGAACAGTTCCAAAGCCATCTGCTTGGGCAAACCGCACTGGTGCAGCCTGAGCTGCGGACCTACCACGATTACAGAACGACCAGAATAATCAACCCGTTTACCCAATAGGTTCTGACGGAAACGTCCCTGCTTGCCCTTGAGCATATCGGATAGGGACTTCAACGGACGGTTACCCGGACCAGTCACCGGACGTCCGCGGCGGCCATTATCAAAGAGGGCGTCCACAGATTCTTGCAGCATCCGTTTTTCGTTATTCACGATAATCTGGGGAGCACCCAAATCCAGCAGCCGCTTTAAACGGTTGTTACGGTTAATCACCCGGCGGTACAAATCGTTCAGGTCAGAAGTAGCAAAGCGACCACCGTCTAGCTGTACCATCGGACGCAGATCCGGAGGAATCACCGGAATCCGGTCAAGCACCATCGAATCTGGGTTGTTCCCGGTCTGCAAGAAAGCCGAAATGACTTTCAAGCGCTTTAGAGCCCGAATCTTACGCTGCCCGGTACCAGTTTCTACTTCCTCTTTCAGCTTTTCAGCTTCAGCTTTGAGGTCGAAGTCCCGCAGACGCTTTTGGACTGCCTGCGCACCCTTGTCGCCCTTGAAATAAATGCCATAACGCATCTCCAAGTCGCGGTAAAGCCGCTCATCACCCTCGAGGTCACCTACCTGTAGTTCCTTGAAGCGGGTGAATACCTCGTCTCGACGAGTCAGTTCCCGATCGAGCTTCCGCCGCATCTGAGTAACCTCTTTATCGGCGATTTTACGAACTTTTTCCTTTTCAGCGTTCTTGGCATCATTGGCTTCTAAGGCTGCCAAATCTTTTTCCAGTTTTTCCTGGCGAGCCACAATCTGCGCCTCGCAGCGTTCAGTTAAACGCTGTTTTTCCAGGCTAAGCTCGTTTTCCAGATTCGGTAAATCCTGGTGGCGAGCATCCTCATCGACCTCGGTAATCATATAGGCCGCGAAGTAAATCACCTTTTCCAGGTCTTTCGGTGCTAAATCCAGCAGGTAACCCAGACGGGAGGGCACGCCCTTGAAATACCAAATATGGGTAACCGGGGCAGCGAGTTCAATATGACCCATACGTTCGCGGCGCACCTTAGAGCGAGTAACCTCTACCCCGCAGCGCTCACAAACGATGCCTTTATAGCGCACCCGCTTGTATTTTCCACAAGCACATTCCCAGTCCCTAGTAGGACCGAAAATCCGTTCACAGAACAGACCGTCTTTTTCGGGCTTTAGGGTGCGGTAGTTAATTGTTTCCGGCTTTTTGACCTCGCCAAATGACCATTCCGCCACAGCATCAGCGGTCGCCATGCCGATATGTAGTTGATCGAATTTATTTGCATCCATAATCGACTCTTACCTTCTTTTCCCTGCTGCCTAGATTTCTTCCAAAGAAACATTGGGGTTTGGCCGCGAGCCAATGTTAATCCCCAACTCTTCGCTGGCGCGCTCAGCACCGTCATCGTCTTCAGCCAGGGACACTACGTTATCTTCAGCGTCCAAGGCTTCCACGTTCAGGCAGAGGGAGCGCATTTCTTGTATGAGGACGCGGAAGGATTCCGGAATGCCAGGTTGCGGAATGTCTTCGCCCTTGACAATCGCCTCATAGACCTTCACACGACCGGTAATATCATCCGATTTCACGGTCAGTAGTTCCTGTAACGAATAGGCGGCGCCGTAGGCTTCCATCGCCCAAACTTCCATCTCACCGAAACGCTGCCCGCCGAACTGGGCTTTACCACCCAAAGGCTGCTGGGTAATCATGGAGTAAGGACCGGTGGAACGTGCGTGAATCTTGTCGTCTACCAGGTGGTGTAGCTTGAGCATGTACTTGTAGCCTACCGAAATCGGGTAGGGGAACGGTTCACCACTGCGCCCGTCAAACAGGCGGGCTTTGCCGTCTGCGTTAATCAGGCGATCCCCGTCAGCGTTCGGGCGAGTGCAACCGAGCAGACCGGTCAATACGTCTTCTTGTACACCGTCAAACACCGGGGTAGCAACTTTTTGACCAGCAGGGGCTTGGAGACCATCCTTTGGTAGTTTCTCAATCCACTTGGCGCCCTCTTCAGCCAGCAGGGAAGTATCCCAACCTTGATGAGCAATCCAGCCCAAGTGGAATTCGAGCACCTGACCGATATTCATACGTCCCGGCACGCCCATAGGGTTCAAAATAATATCGACCGGGGTTCCGTCCTCTAGGAAAGGCATATCCTCAACCGGCAAAATCTTGGAAACCACACCTTTATTGCCGTGACGACCAGCCATTTTATCGCCGATAGTAATTTTACGGCGCTGGGCTACATAGACCCGCACCATCTGTTTTACCCCAGGAGGTAGTTCGTCATCATCATCGGTGAACTCCCGTACTCCGATTACGATTCCGGATTCACCGTGAGGTACGCGCAGTGAAGTGTCTCGAACTTCGCGAGCTTTTTCACCGAAAATAGCGCGCAGCAGACGCTCTTCGCTGGTCAGCTCGGTTTCACCCTTGGGGGTTACTTTTCCGACCAGGATATCGCCAGCTTGAACCTCGGCACCGATGCGGATAATACCGCGTTCGTCAAGGTCGGATAGGGCGTCCTCGGAGATATTAGGAATATCGCGAGTGATTTCCTCTAGACCAAGTTTAGTTTCACGGGCATCGATTTCGTGTTCTTCAATATGAATCGAGGTGAGCACGTCATCTTGGACTACTCGGCGGGAAAGAATAATCGCGTCCTCATAGTTGAGACCTTCCCAAGACATATAGGCAACCAGCAGGTTCTTACCCAAGGCGAGTTCGCCATGATCGGTTGCCGGACCGTCAGCGATTAGGTCTCCGACCTCTACCCGATCCCCGGCTGCCACCCGTACATGCTGGTTGTAGCAGTTACCGGGGTTGGAACGGTGGAATTTGTCCAGTTTATAGGTGAAGTAGGAGCCGTCATCGCACATGAGCTGGACGTGCGCCGCATCAGCTTCAACAACTACCCCGGCGTGTTCGCTAACGATGGCTTCGCCGGCGTCCATAGCGGTGCGCCGCTCCATACCGGTGCCTACTAACGGAGCCTCGGTGGTTAGCAGCGGAACCGCTTGGCGCTGCATGTTTGCCCCCATGAGGGCGCGGTTAGCGTCATCGTGTTCTAGGAACGGAATCAGCGCGGCGGCGACTGAAGTCATTTGCCGGGCTGAAACGTCCATGAAGTCTACTTCATCGCGGTGAACTTCTTGCGGGTCATGCCCGGCAATCCGACACAGAACCAGTTCTTCAGCAAAGGAGCCATCATCGTTTAGCGGTGCGGAGGCCTGGGCAATGTTGTATCCAGATTCTTCATCGGCGCTTAGATAGTGAACCTCTTCAGTTACGCGACCATCTTTAACTACCCGATAGGGGGTTTCAATAAAGCCGAAGGAGTTTAGACGAGCATAGGTTGCCAATGAGCCAATCAGACCAATGTTCGGGCCTTCAGGGCTCTCAATCGGGCACATCCGGCCATAGTGGGAGGGGTGCACGTCACGAACTTCCATACCAGCGCGGTCACGAGAAAGACCGCCCGGACCTAGCGCGGATAGACGCCGCTTGTGGGTTAGACCGGAAAGCGGGTTGTTTTGATCCATGAACTGGGACAGCTGCGAAGTACCAAAGAATTCTTTGATGGCGGCCACTACCGGACGAATGTTAATCAGTGACTGCGGGGTGATAGCCTCCGCGTCCTGGGTGGTCATACGTTCGCGTACTACCCGCTCCATCCGGGATAGACCGGTGCGAATCTGAGCTTGAATCAGTTCGCCAACCGCACGGATACGGCGGTTACCGAAGTGATCAATATCGTCAGTTTCGACCCGCAAATCAACGATTTCGCCGTCCTCGTTAGTGGCAGGTACCGTTTGGTCACCTTTTTGCAGTGCCAACAGGTATTTGAAACCGGCAACGATATCGTCCAAAGTTAGCGTGGAAGAGTTGATATCTGAGGTAAGTCCCAGTTTCCGATTCAGCTTGTAACGACCGACTTTTGCCAGGTCGTAGCGCTTGGGGTTGAAGTAGAAACCCTCGATCAGGTTACGACCGGCTTCTGCGCTGGCAGGTTCGCCGGGGCGAATCTTGCGGTAAATATCTGCCCGAGCATCATCGGTGGACTGAATATTGTCCGAGTCTTTTTCCAAGGTGGAAAGCATAATCGGATAGTCTTTGAACTCTTCGCGAATTTCTTGGGCGCTCATGCCGAGGGCGCGCAGGAATACGGTACCCGACTGCTTACGCCGCCGGTCAATACGGATGCCTACGTTTTCGCGTTTGTCAATCTCGAGCTCAAGCCATGCTCCCCGGGAAGGAATGAACTTACAGCCGTAGATGTCCTTGTCTGAGGTCTTGTCAGCAACTTTCTCGAAGTAGACACCCGGAGAGCGCACCAGCTGAGATACAACTACCCGCTCGGTGCCGTTAATAATGAAAGTTGCCCGCGGAGTCATCAGCGGGAAATCCCCCATAAACACGGTCTGAGATTTAATCTCGCCAGTGTTTTCATTCATGTATTCCGCAGTTACGAAAATGGGAGCCGCATAGGTGTAGTCTTTGGCTTTACATTCTTCAATGGAATACTTGGGGGGCTCGAACTTGGGGTCGGAGAATGATAGTGACATTGACCCCGCGAAGTCTTGGATAGGGGAAATCTCTTCAAAGACTTCCTCTAGACCGGAAAGCATAGGCAGGTTGTGATGCTTAGCTTTCGCGTTTTCTTCTTCAGCTTGACGCCATTGCGGGGTGCCAAGAAGCCATTCAAAAGATTTCCTTTGAATGTCTAGTAGATTCGGGGGAGCCATAACTTCCTGTAGTTTCGCAAACGACAGGCGAGAGGGCTTATTGGCAGATGCGGTTTCAGCAGCCAAAAGGATTCCTTTCGGACGACGTAACTTAAGCGCATATTTCAGGTCTCCGCCCCATTCCGGGAATGGTTGCTTTCGGATTGCCTTGCGCATTTTAGAGGCTAATCAGCAGACCAAACCACATCGGGCTACGGTAAACGCAAGTATTAATGGTAGTTTGAAACTTATTTGGATGCCAGATAGAGGGCGAGGACGTGCGCATTTTCACAGCTTTGGCGGGGGTGCGGGGCAGATTAATTTCCTCCGCCCTCAAATTAGGGCGTTTTAGATTGGTCGCAACGACTGTACGCTCGCTTGAGCTGGCTCTATCAGCAGGTTAAACTGGGCTGCTTTCTCGTGGGCAACTAGCTTGGCAAGTTCGCCCTCTTGCTGTAATAGTTTTTCCGCATCTCCCTGTTGTACTAGTTTTCCCTGCGAGAGCACCAGCACCTGGTCTGCTTGTTTAATCTGACTTAGGGTGTGGGTGATTTCAATAATGGTAACTTCTGGACGCTTCTGCCGTACTCGGTGGCGAATTCTTGCCGCTAAAGATGGGTCTAAATGGGCGGTAAACTCATCTAACACTAGCACCGGAGATTTCTTCAACAGCGCCCTGGCTAAAGCTAATCTTTGCCGCTGTCCCCCGGACAGACCGGTTCCCCTTGAACCCAGGCGAGTGTTTAAGCCTGCCGGTAAATCCCGAATCATCTGGTCTAGCTCCACGATTTTTAGCATTTCCCAAAGCTGGGCGTCATCTGCTTTGGGGCTGGTTAAACGCAGATTTTCGGCGATAGAGGTCGAAAAAATGTGTACCCGCTGGGTAACGTAAGAGATTGCCTGGCGAATAGCTTGCGGATCGATTTGCGATAGGGGGCGGTCTCCTAAAAGAATTTCTCCGCTATCTACATCCCAATATCGCAGCAATAAGCTAGCTAGAGTGGATTTCCCGCTGCCAGTAGCTCCGCAAATACTGGTCCACGAACCGGCAGGAACGCTAAACGAAACCTCTTGGACTACCGGCGCGGCTCCCACACGCTCGCCCTTTTGCGGATAACTAAAGGACACGTCCTTAAAAATAATCGGAAAAGGCTTTTCTTCCAGCTCTTTTACTCCGCCTTTAACCTGAGGGGGAGTGTGAGCGAGAGTCCAAACCCGGCGCGCAGCCGCGAAAGAGTTAGCTAAGTTAGTTGAGAAATCTTCCACTGAACGACAAACATCCCACGAACGCAGCACCGCAAATAGCACCGCCACCAAAGAGGGGAGGGTATCAAAACTACTACTAGCTGGCGCTGCCACTAATATAATCAACAAAAGCGCCAGATACATCAGGGTTTGGGTAAATGCTCTGCGCACAGCAAAAAGTGAGTTCACTACCCTCGAGGTGGCGCTAACAATCGACATATAGCGTTCTAACTGAATAATTCGGATACGCTGCAAACCGTATCCGACAACCTCGTTAATCCCGTTTACCGAATCCGTTACCGTTTGCGCTACTTGACCTTTCGCTTTCGCTGCCAAATCTGCCCCGCGGTTTCCTTCCCCGGTTCCCAGCAGCAGAAGAACCATTAAATTCGCCAAGTAGATGAGGAACAGCAAAATACCGCTCAGGGGATTGACCATCACTGCGGTGAAAACAGAAACCCCCAGTGGGATGACTAAAGCGGTAAAAGCCGGAACCAGCGTGTGCGCAAAAAACACTTCAATCCGGTCAATATCGCTAGTAACCCGGGTCAATAAATCTCCACTTTTTGCTTCCACCATTAATGCAGGAGCCTGTGGTACTAAAGCCCGATACATTTCGCTACGCAGCAGCTCTAACGCTTTGAATGCCACATAGTGACCAGCGAACTGCTCCAGGTAGCGGAAAAGCCCTTTCAGCGCTGCCAAGAGAGCCATTACCCCTACGGTTATCCACAGATAGGAAAGGGGCAGCGCGCCCCCGGTCGCAACCGTCAAGGCTGCGAAACAAACCCGATACCCTCCGAAAGCTACCAGCGCAATACCTAAACCTTGGTTCAGTAGGGAGGATGCACCCGATAGGTAAAGGGGTTTAAGCACCGGTCGAGTAATGCGTACTAACCAGCTGATTAGCTGGAAAGTCCCCGCTTTTTTGTCAGCTACTAAATAATCTTCGTTATCCTTTTGCCCGGTCGAACCGGGTTTACCAGACAGGAGAGCAGCTTTGGCGGGGCGTAAGCGTTTTAAGAACTTCCAGCTCTTTTTGCCGGTTTTATTCACTGTTCACCTCCCGCAATGCACCGTCTTTCAGGTAGAGGACGCGGTCGGCATATCTCAGGGCGCTGGCACGGTGCGTGAGCAGCAGAAGGGTTTTTTCCTTAGCTATTTCCGCGAGCGCCTGAATAATGGCTGCTTCAGATGCTAAATCTATCTGCGAGGTTGGTTCGTCTAGCAGTAATAAATCTCGCTCGGAAAGCAGGGCTCGCGCTAGCGAAAGCCTTTGCGCTTGCCCTCCCGATAGGGCGTAGGCGTCCTCCCCTACCGTAGTATCTAGCCCTTGCGCAAAAGCGCGAACTTCTGCGGCTAATCCCACTTTTTCCAAGCACTCCCATAGGCGCTCTTCGCTGGCTCGCGGAGCTATCATCATCAAATTGGAGCGGATTGTGCCGGAAAAAACCCAGGTGGTTTGCTGTAGCAAGGCTGAACGCGCCCTAAACCAGTCACGATTAGTCGGCGTTAAAGACTGTCCTTGCAGGTAAACTTGACCGCTATTTGGCAATAGGTTGCCTTTTATCATTTCGATGAGGGTCGATTTCCCCTCTCCGGAAGCTCCGCAGATTGCCACCCACTCTCCCTTTTTCACCGTTAAGTCAAGATTTTTGAGGACGGGCTTGCCGCCAGGGTAAGCAAAGTTAATCCCTTGCATCTGGATTAGAGGCAAGGCAGGGTTTACAGCGGAACTGACACTTTGATTCGAGTTCACCGGTGACGAAAGTTTTGAGTTCGCGGGCGCTTCGTCCTCCGATTCTGCCTTCCGCCGGGCTAGGTCGCTATTTTCTGAGGATTCCAAACCCGTATCCGGGGATACTTTCGGGGCTGTTAAGGAGGTTTTTGAACCTAAGAATCGGCGCACTAGACGCTGATTCGCCCTCCCCGACATCCCGATATAGAAGAAAGCACCGATATTGTTCATTGGTTCTAAAAGCAGCAGCGTAAGTCCCAACATAGAAATCATCGGCGCTATCACGCCAACCCCGGTTCCCCAAGCGCCTGACAGAACCCTCCAAAGGCAAAGAGCAAATCCACTCGTCAGCAACAGTAGATTAAAACCCATATCAATAACCAGCAGGATTAGCTGATTTGCTGCCAGCAGGCGCATAGTAGAGAGCCGGTTTTTCTCTCCGGCAGCGGCTAGTTTTTTCCCTTGAACCTCGCTCGCTCCCACTAGAGTAAGGGTTTCCAGTCCGGAAATAGTGTCCAAATAGGCTGCTGCCAGCTGGTTACGTTGCCTACGAGATTTACCTGATACTTTGCGAGTCAGTTTGGAGAAAACAAAAATAATTAGAGGAACTAGCGGGACGAAAGCTAACAGAACCAACGCACAAATCGGGTCAATAAATAATGCCATCAACACTAACACCAGCGGTGGGGTAAGCATCGAACCAATCATGCTACCCAGGAAGCCTTGCCGGTAGCGCTCAATTTTTTCCGTCCCCGCAGTCATCATGTCGATTAGGGAACCTACCCGGCGTTGGGCAAGAATTCCCGGTCCGATGCGGAAAATATGCCACAACAGCCGGGACTGTAGCGCTTCCTGTTCACTAAGCTGGCAGCGCTGCTCAATCGCTACTCGCAGACTCTCGCATCCTCCCATCCCGATGGCAAGGAAAAATAGTCCCCCAAGCTGCCCCGATATACTCTTGCCTGAAAACGCCTGTGCCAGGGTATAACCAACTAGAACCGTAAAACCCGCCGCCAGTAAAACCGAAACCAAAGTAAGCATCACAGAGGTAACAATCGCTACTATCCCTGCGGGACCAGAAAGTGAGAGTTTCTTCGCCATGTAATCCTCTAGTTCAGTGGGTTTTCTGGCTTAACCTTACTAGGTTTAGCGCCCAGACAGTACCCACCTAACCGCAGCTACCCCTAGGAGAGGTAAAGTAGCAAGCATGAATCAAACGCAGGTAAGCCCCAGCAGTACCCCAAATGCTAAACAGTCAAAACTGCAAGCAGAGCCGGAAAGCTTTAACCCGCTGGATAACTTAAGTCCCTATCAGCGCTATGTTCGCCGCCGTCAGCAACGAGAAACCATGGTTTTTACGGTTATCGGTTCGGTAATGACAGTTCTGTTGGTGATTTCAATCCTGGTGGGATTTGGAATTGTCCCGTTCCCGTTCTTTGATGATTTCAAACAGGCTCCTCAATACGCGCAGGCGGGAGACACACCCTGCCCTACCTCCGATAAAGCATTCCCTTTGGACAAGATGGAAATCCATGTTGTTAATGGCACCGATGTTTCCGGTTTGGCTAGCAAGATCTCTAAAGAACTAAAGGCTCGCGGCATCACCGTGAAAGATACCGGAAATATCAGTTCCGGTTCTTATGAGGGCAATATCCGCATCGTTACTGGTCCTACCGGTGTTAATGTGGCATACACTTTAGCGCGTGCCTTTGAAGATACGGAAATCATTATGGATCCGCGCCCCACTCCCGATGTAACTGTAACTATCGGCTCTCAGTATTCAGATATGGTTAGTCCCGAAAAGTTCAAAGAGATTGCTAGCAAAGACCTTGAAAAGATTGACGGCTGCAAACTCGTGCAAATCGCCTAATCAAAGTCAAGGTCTAAGCTAAGAGCTAACCCGCTCCCTCGGTGTTTCCAGCCAGGGGATAAAGCTTAGTTCCCTTATTCTTCTGCCGAGGACGCGACCCGCTTTTCATAGGAACGTGACTTTAAGTCAGTTCCGGCGGGAGCAGATGCCGGAGAAGCCTGTTCTAGGAAAGTTCCCCGCACTTTCGATATTGCCCGCATCACATGGTAAATGATGATTGCCCCGAACGAGCCTAAAGCGATTCCTTCAAACGTGGCTCCACCAGCTACCAAAGTGTAGTTAGCGATTGCTAGTACCATTGCGACTGCCGCAGTATTTAGGTTCACCGGGTCAGCAAAATCTACCTTGTTTTGTACCCAGATACGAACGCCCAGCATCCCAATCATTCCGTAAAGCACCGTGGCAGCCCCGCCTAATACCCCGGCCGGAATGGTGGCAATAGCAGCCCCGAATTTTGGCAGTAAAGATAAGGCTAATGCGCCGCAGGCAGCAATAATATAGGCAACCGTTGAATAGACCCGGGTTGCAGCCATAACTCCGATATTCTCGGCATAGGTGGTGGTTCCCGAACCTCCACCGCAGCCAGCCAGTACGGTAGCAACCCCATCTGCAAATAGTGCCCTACCGGTTAAATCATCAAGATTCTGTCCGGTCATCGCGGATACCGATTTAACGTGACCAATGTTTTCTGCAATCAGCACTAAAACTACTGGCAGGAATAGTCCCAAATACTTTGGTTCAAAAGCCGGAGCATGGAAAGCCGGTAATCCCACTACTTTTGCCGCTCCGATAGCTGCAAAATCGACCTCTTCGCGAACAATTGCGCAACCGTATCCGACCAGCACTCCGATCAAGATAGACAAGCGCCCAATAATTCCTTTGAAAAGTACGGTTACCAGCAAGATAGTCACAATAGTTACCGTGGCGGTAATGGGAGCCTGTTTAACGTTATTCCAGGCACTGGGGGCGAGGTTGAAACCAATCAAGGAAACAATCGCGCCAGTAACAATCGGAGGCATCAGTTTGTCTATCCATCCTGACCCCGCGAAATGCACAATCAATCCAACCAGGGCTAATAGAATACCTACCGAGATAACTCCGCCTTGAGCTAGAGACTGCTTTGCTCCGTCTAGAGGGATTCCCGCTTGCGGGTCATACATGGTGACAGCCCCGATGGGAGCGATTAACGCGAAAGAAGACCCCAAATATGAGGGGAGGCGACCAGCGGTGATAAGTATGAATAACAGCGTGCCACAACCAGTGAAGAACAAAGTGGTTGAGGGGTCAAATCCGGTCAATAGTGGCACTAGGAAAGTAGCGCCGAACATGGCAACGATATGTTGCATACCGATACCGGTAGTACGCGACCAGCTTAGCCGCTCATTGGGCATAACCACTTCGCCCGGCGCAATCGTGCGTCCATCACCATGTAGTTTCCATAGGGAGGTTTTAGCAGCTCCGGCTCGGCTTGTTTTCGTGGTTTTGGAACTCTTATTACTTAGCTCAGCGAAATTGGAGCGTTCTTGATTTGGGGAAATCTGATCGTTAGTAGACATTTTGCCTCTGTTACCTGTAGAGATTGCCTGTTTTTCTGGACTGCACCTGACTTTAGGTTATTACCCGGCAGATGCCGCTTTGAAAACTATCAATCTGCGTATGTACGGTCAGGATACCAGTGTATTCCTGCAAGGCGAGGAGATAAAATCATCCCAAAAGCACAGGTAATAGACCAGGGGTAACAGTTATTCCGACATCAGCACTAACCATAGAATGAGGATATGCATAAAAAATTGGTTTACCGCGATGAAGTAGACACCCCGATTGCGCTACCGGATTTCAATAACCCTGCCCAAACTTCCCAGTTTTTTCTTTCCTTACCTGATGTTTCAGCTAGATGTCCCTCTGCTAAATCTCAACTTATCGAATCAATGGGAATCAGGTTTCACCACCTGGGTGGGCAGGTAATGATTTGTTCGATGCCGGTAGAGGGAAACCGTCAGACTTTGGGGGTACTGCATGGCGGAGCGAACGCGGTACTCGGGGAAACTACCGGCTCTTTAGCCGCGAACTATGTAGCACCTTCCGGAAAGCACGCGGTTGGTTCCAATATTTTTGTTACTCACCACCGTCCGGCGCTTGCGGGTAGGGTGTTTTGCGTTGCGACCTTAGCTCAAAGTGGGCGCACCCTAGCAACTTATTTTTTAAAGATTTTTTCCGAGGACGGCAAACTTACCGCTTCCGGCACCCACACCTGTGCCTTTGTGGATGATTAGGACGAGTTAGCGCAGAAGACTGATTGCCGGGGAGAAACCTTAGAACCGTGGGGAGGTTTTTAGTCTAAATCTCGCAGCCTAAACAATTCTATTTACCCTGATTTAAGCCCTAAAGCCTGGTGCGCAAGGGGGGACTTGAACCCCCATGCCCGGTAAAGGGCACACGGACCTGAACCGTGCGCGTCTACCAATTCCGCCACTTGCGCTTGAGATTAACGCCCGGAAGCGTTAACCAACGAATAGAAATCTACCCCGAAACCAAAGGCGGGAGCAAGCCCAGGAGCAAAAGGCGTTACGTTTCACAAGTAATAATTCTGTTTTTCCTCTGCGAGGATAAACATTGCCGACTGACGGCAGCTTTTATCCCCTAATAAGTTGCTATAAATTCGTCCTATTAACCCTGGGATAATACTTATTAGCGAATTTTCGATTAACCTTGACCTTAGGTATGTCTACTGCG
>CABQYA010000010.1:0-21794 GCA_902468275.1 uncultured Urmitella sp.
CAAAAACTATCGCTGGCGACAACTAGCCCTCGCCCTGCTGCCCACCCTGTTTATATCGGTTCCGATTTACTCGCTAGCGCGCCTAATCACCGGCTAGTTTTCCTCTGGAACCATCATGATGGAACCGCAAGGACATTCCTCGACACAAATACCGCAACCCTTGCAGTAGTCATACTTGAACTCGTATTCGCCGGGCTTAATCTTCTTGATAGCGTTATCCGGGCATACCCCGAAACAGTTATCGCAACCGAAACAGTTGCCACAAGACATACAACGCCGCGCCTCGAATAGGGCAGAATCCTGATCTAATCCCTGCACTACCTCGTCAAAAGTAGAAGAACGGCGGGCAGATTCAATCTTGGCGCGTACCCGGTGCGGAGCATCCGCGTAATACCAGTTAGTAAGGCGATCGTAGGTAGCGTCCCCAGTCACCGGGGGCTTGTGATACTCGCCGCCGCGCAAGAAAGCATCAATATAGCGGGCAGCTTTCTTGCCGTGACCAATCGCCACCGTAACTGTACGCTCGGAAGGAACCATGTCACCACCAGCAAACACGCCGCGGCGACCGGTCATCATTTGACCATCGACCTGAACGACCCCTTTTTCGATTTCAATATCGCGGGCGCGCTCAACCAAACCCAAATCTGATTCCTGCCCCAGAGCCATCACCACCGAATCGGCACCGAGCTCTTCAAACTCGCCGGTCGGCTGGGGGAAACCGTTCTCGTCCAGTTCCATCTTTTCGACCGTAAGCTTACCGCCATCAATATGTTTAATGGTGGACAGCCACCGCATCATAATCCCCTCTTCCTCGGCCTCTGTAACCTCAGAATCGTGGGCAGGCATCCGGTCACGGTTGCGGCGATACACAATCACCGCTTCCTCTGCGCCCAGACGCTTCGCGGTACGGGCAGCATCAATCGCGGTATTACCCCCGCCATAGATAACAACCCGCCGCCCTAGCATCGGCTTGTCCTCGCCCTCCATATCGGCAAGCAGCTGAACCGCGTCCATAACTTTCGCGGAGCCGCCAGCAGGAATATCGGCGTGACGCCCAATATGGGCACCGACTGCCAAAAATACGGCATCAAAATCATCGGCCACGTCATCAACGTTTTCAACCTTAGAGTTGAACTCGAAATGCACCCCCAAATCCTCGATGCGTTTAATCTCTGCATCGAGCACCTGCCGGGGCAGACGATATTTCGGAATCCCGAAACGCATCATTCCGCCCGCCATCGGACCGGCATCTTTAACCGTGACCTCGTGACCGAGACGGCGCAGATGATAGGCAGCAGAAAGCCCCGAAGGCCCCGCACCCACTACCAGCACGTGTTTACCGCTGGGAGCAGCATCAACACTAACATTCCAGCCCTGTTCAATGGCTTTATCGCCCAGGAAACGCTCAATCGCGTTAATCCCCACCGCTTCATCAACCTGACCTCGGTTACAGGCTGTCTGGCAAGGGTGATAACACACCCGTCCCATAGTTGCCGGTAGTGGGTTATTTACCATGATTTCGCGCCAGGCAGCTTCGTAGTCGCCCTCCTCGGCGTGGTATAGCCAAGCCTGCACGTTTTCGCCCGCCGGACACGCCTTATTACAAGGAGGAAGCATATGCACATAAACCGGACGTTCAGTACGCCAAGAACCAGTTTCGTTCGCCAGCGAAGACCCCACATTCAAAGTCACCGCCCAAGGAGCGCTCTCCTCAGCCCGAACTCTAGGTGTAGGCAGCTCAGTCGCAGTCATTTAGTTTTCCCCCTTTACGTCCGCATTAGCGGCAAGATGGCGCATTGCAGAAGCCGAAGTTTCCCCCGAAGCAGGTTGCGCCGCTAAAACGTCACTTTGGGTACGTTTAGCTTTTGACGCTTCCTCGATAATTCGTTTCGTGTAGCGGCCCTCGGGATCTTCCCCGGCCGCCAAAATACGTTCCAAAACGTCCTCGTCAAGCTGATCAGGATCAATCAAACCGTAGCGACGGATATTCCGGTCAGCGATTTGCTGCATTCTTTGTAGGACATCCTCTTGACCTGGCTTAAACACGTGAGCGAAACGGCGCTGAGGACGCATATATTCAGTAACCGGCACCGGGCGGCGCAGCTTAGTTACCGAGGTAATCTCGCCATGCTCTGCCTCATAAACCGGGAAAAGCCCACATTGGGTGGCTAGGCGCGCCAGGCGAATAGTCAGATTAGAGGGCGCGCCCCAACCTAGCGGGCAGGGAACCAGCACATGAATATAGCGCGAACCGCTAAAAGTCATAGCTTTACGTACTTTATATTCCAAGTCGCGCAAATCTGCGACCGTGGCGGTAGCGACATAGGGAACCTCGTGCGCCATAGCAATACGGGGCACATCTTTACCCTGACCAAACACGTTTCCGGGTTTTTCGCCTACCGGCTGGGTGGTAGCAGTACGGGCAGCAGGCGGAGTTGCCCCGCTGCGCTGCACCCCAGTATTCATATAGGCACCATTGTCGTAACAAATGTAGAGAACGTCGTCGTTGCGTTCAAACATACCCGACAGACAACCCATGCCAATATCGACAGTGCCACCATCACCGCCCTGGG
Organism: uncultured Urmitella sp.; assembly: GCA_902468275.1. Lineage (GTDB taxonomy): Bacteria > Actinomycetota > Actinomycetes > Actinomycetales > Actinomycetaceae > Varibaculum. Next base: position 2,574 of record CABQYA010000010.1, read on the forward strand.
CAACCACCCGGGTTTTCTTACCTTTAGCGCGAAGCGCCGCCGCCGCCCCCGAAGCAACCGCCGGAGCGTTACCAAACAGGGAATGTACCCAGGGAATCGTCCAAGCAGTTTCCGGGTAAGGAGTAGAAAAAACCTCCAAACAGCCGGTAGCATTAACCGCTACCAGGTCGCGATCGGCGGCATCCATCGCGGTGTCGAGGGCGTAACGCGCCCCCAAGGCTTCCCCGCAGCCCTGGCAAGCGCGGTGACCGGAAGTTAATGAATTAACCCGGTTCGGGTCAGATTGCACCGAACGATAATCAAGTTCCGCCAGGCGGTTACCCACCGCATAGGAGCCTACCTGGTAAAACTTTACGTTCTCGCGGGCTGGAATCGCGGTTTCGGCGCTTTCACGAAAACTTGGTGTCGGAAGAGGAACACTCATAGTTGCTGACATTGCCAACCTCCTAGATTCCGCGCGCCGCATTGGCACGCTGAGTGGCGTGACGTTGAATGTTTTCACTGACCGGACCAGAACGGCGAGTAGATTGTTCGCGTTTAAGTTCCGCTTCGACCAGTTCGCGATCTAAATCTAAGAACGTTAAATGTTCAAGCTGGTCAGTTAGTGCCTGGTCAATCATTTGATTTAGGGAACGCTCCGTAATGTTACGTCCGCCCAAGCCGGCGATTACTTCGTAGTCGCGAACCGATTTTCCGGCCATCGAAAGGGCGGAACGGCAATGAGGAGCCACGATTCCGCCGATACCCAGGCTGAAGGCTTTCTCTAGGCAAATGAAGCGTTTAGCGCCACCAAGATAGTGGGCTACCTGCTCGAAGGGGAAAGGACGGAAAGAACAAATCCCGAGCACCCCGATTTTTTCGCCCGCTTCACGGCGCTGATCCACCACGTCTTTAATCGTGCCCAGCACCGAGCCCATTGCCACGATAATGGTTTCTGCGTCCTCAATCCGGTAGGGGCGAACCAGCCCCCCGGAATCGCGCCCAAATACCTGCTTAAATTCGGCTTGTACCTGCGGAATCAACTCTAAAGCTTGCAGCTGCTTTACGTGCTGGAGATACTTTACTTCCGTGAATGCTTCCGGTCCCACCATTGCCCCAATAGTGATAGGGTCTGCCGGGTCGAGGACGACGCGGGGATTATAGGGAGGCAGGAACTGTTCTACCTGCTCTTTTTCAGGTACATCTACCTGTTCGACCGCGTGGGTCAAAATGAAGCCATCCATACAGACCATCACGGGAACCGAAAGTTCTTCGGCGATCCTGAACGCTTGTACGTGCAGATCCGAGGCTTCCTGGTTATTTTCGGCGAATAGTTGCAGCCAGCCGGATTCCCGCTGACTCATAGTGTCGGAATGGTCGTTCCAAATGTTGATAGGACCGCCAATCGCCCGGTTAGCCACCGTCATTACGATGGGCAACCCCAGTCCGGCAGCGTTATAAACCGCCTCTACCATGTAGAGAAGACCCTGCGAAGCGGTAGCGGTATAGGTACGCGCCCCCACTGCCGAAGCTCCGATACACGCCGACATGGCAGCGAACTCGGATTCTACGTTAATATATTCCGCACTGCCCATCTTGCCCGCTTTAACCAGGGCAGATAGCGCCTCAACGATATGAGTTTGCGGGCTAATCGGGTAGGCGCTGATTACCTCGGGGCTACAGGCGGCAACCGATTGCGCGATTGCTTGCGAACCTTCAATCTGTTTTAGCACGTTACTTGGCCTCTTCTTTCATTGAGCTGACCATTTCGTAGGCGGCGACCGCGGCGGCCACATTGCCTTCACCGACTTTGCCGTGGAAACGGTTTTGAATCGCCTGGGTAACACTAGATAGCCTAACCATCCCAGTTAAGGCGGCGGCTCCCCCCAGCATTACCGCGTTCGGCAGCGGGCGACCCAGGTGCTTCTTAGCGAGATCAGTTGCGGGAATCATCACCACATGACCTTTGGGGTGAGCGGCTACCACTTCCGCTATCCCCAGCTCCTCAGCGGTTTTTGCCGAATTTACTAGGGCGAAGCCACCGGGTTTAAGCCCCGAAAACACGTCCATAATCGCCAGGAGGGTGGCATCTTGCACCACTACCAGGTCTGGTTCTTGAACGGGTTCGCGAGTGCGAATTTCTTTATCTGCAATCCGGCAATAGGAAACTACCGGCGCACCGGTGCGTTCAGAGCCAAAAGAGGGGAATGCCTGTGCATGATGCCCATCGGTGAATGCCGCGTAGGCAATCAGGTCGGCTGCGGTTACAACCCCTTGTCCGCCTCTGCCATGAATACGAACTTCAGTCATACTTTCACCTTAGGACTGCTGTCCCAGACAATTCGTATCCTTTGTTCTAAATTCGCGCTACCAGCAATTTTAATGTCCATTTTTATTAGAGCTGTTCAGGGATTCCCTGACACCGATGTATCTTAAATAAGAAAAATCACCCTTTGTGGTTGATACAAAAATGTAATCGAAGTGTTACAAAAGCCTTTAACCAGTAATAATACGCCGTGAGTTGTGCTAGTCATCCCTAGGTGAATCTCGGGGATTAAGCAGAATCTGATTTGGTCATAGTATGGTTGCCCTTGTGTTAAATGCGAACGAAGCCGAACGCCCTCATAGCCAAGAGGGACTAAGCGATACTTCGCGCACAAACATACCCGATACCACTATCCCCTTAAGCAGCGAGCAGGGCACCGCTAGCCCCCTACCGGAAAATCGCCCTAACCGGCGTTCACTGCTGGTGCGTAAACCTCAAGGATTTAGCGCCGAGGACGGAAATACGGTTACCGCCACCGGCGGAGTTACCGCCGTTCCCAACACGGGAAATATTCAAAAAGTTCGCGCTCCGCTGCTAGGCAAAGATACCTCTAATCTCGCCGGCTCCGCGAGCGAACCTACTTCGGAGGAGATTGCGGTTAAACCAGCGGCAGATAACGGTTCTTCCGTATTAGAGAAACTGCAACTGCCAGGCGTAAAGGCACGCACCTCCCGATTTCGGCGGGTACACAAGAGCGAAAACACCGCGAAAACCCAGGCAAACACCGAAAACCCAGAAATAGTTAGCCGCAACAGCAATAAAGGTAAAGGCTTTAGGCAGTGGGCGCGCGCTGGCTGGATTCCCACTCAAGAGGGCGCGTGGGCAATGGCGTTAATCCCCTATTGGGTTGGGGTTATCGAGTCGTCACTACTTTGGATTCACTGGCTGGTTTTTGCTTTATGGATTTTTGGATATTTTGCCTTTAATGTGGGGGGAATTTGGCTGCGCTCGCGCCGTAAAGACCGCTACCTACTTCCCTTGCAGGTCTATGGCTCAATAACCCTGGTATTGGGAATAATCAGTGTTCTACTGGCTCCGCCCTTGCTGGAGTGGGCGTTAGTTTTCTTCCCGCTGATTCTTATTGCAGTAACCGAGTCTGTACGTCACCGCGAACGCTCATTTTTGGCGCGCACCAGCACTATTTTGGCAACCGGAGTTATGAGTCTGGTCTCTTACGATATTGGAACCCAGTTTTCTCGTTCTTTTGCAGCTATTTCTTGGCTAGAGCATACCGGCACCGCCAATGTAGACTGGGTGGTTTCCCCCACCGGCACCTTGCAAGGTTGGGGCTGGATGTTGGTAGTTGCCTGGGCTATCACCTCCTATTATTGGGTAACTATCCCGTATGTGCGTTCCCTGGTTAGGGCTCGCGGCTCTCAGACATTCCTGGCTTTCTCGGTTGGCGTTCACGCTGTTTTGACCGCTGTAATCTTGGCGTTTTTTATTCTGGGCTGGGTCACTTTCTGGCATCTTTTGGTGTGGCTAGGGCTATTCGCACGCTCCCTTGCCGTCCCCCTGATTCAGCAGCGTTTCCCGCAGACCGTCACCATCTCGAGGATTGGTTTCATCGAGGTCGCGGTGGCAATGCTGGTAATAATCACCTTGCTGTTTTAAGGCAAGCCTAGTTTTAAGCTATCTGAGGCGTTTCACCACCTTTTCATATAGTTTGGGATCGAAACTGCTGGGACTGGCCTCCCGCTGCACTACAAAGGATTGGGCAGTTGCTTGGGTGGTGTGGTTAATCCCCAGGTTGTAATTTCTAGCTTCAATAAAACGCGCGTAATCACCATCCCCAGACCGTTCCCACGCCCTTGCCACCTGGGCATATAATTCTTTGGAATGATTGGCGCTGATACCGCCAGCATTCTTGTAGGTTTGCACCGTAGTCAGATTAGGCACGTTGGGATTTGCTCTGCCATCTAGGCGAGGCACAATATCGGCGGTGTTTTCTAGCGCCACCATGTGAACCCCCGGAGCGGGACGGAACCCTCCAGTGTTAGAACCTAGCGTAACCACGCTTTTTACGTTATATTTCTTCGCCAATTTAGGGTCGGAACCTACTTGGGCGGCAACCGCGCCGCCTTGGGAATGACCTATCAGTTCTACCGGTTGCCCGCTGCGGTAACCAGCCTGATCAAGTGCGCGGGTAACCGCCTTGGTCATATCGGATTTACCCGCCAATCCGCAAGCATTCGTTTGTAGATTAGTACGCATATCTTGCGGGTTTGCACCGGTTACGCTCCAAACCTGGGTACCGCGAATATCTACCCGCCAGGCGATTTTATTACCTGTACGGTATTTAACTACCCTCAGCTCTCCGTGATCTGGATAAGCCCTCGCCTGATTAAACTGGGTAACCAGTTGGGATACCGAAAGAGGAACCGGAACTCTTTGCTGGATAGAACCAATTTTTGGCGTAACCGATACTCCCGGAGAACCACTGGCAAGGGCGATTACTCCCGCTAAATGGGCAGATGGTAGGGCTAAAAAGAAGCCAGAAATACTCTCGCGGGCATTTTGAAAATAGTTCAGCCAAGATTCTTCATTTTGCGGCGAGGTTTTGCTAGCAGCAGCGGCATTAATATCTAGCTGTTTATTTAAGTACCACCAGCTAAGCGCTACTGGCAGTCCTAAACTTGCCGAAGTGGGCAGGGTAGAAAGCGGTGAAAACAATTGCCGAGAACGAGCTTCACAGTTCTCGTAGCGAGCTGCCGCTAAATCCAAACTGTTTTGCAGAGCCATAATTTGCGAACACAAATCAGTAGCTGCTTGTATTAACCCACGTAGAGCGGTTTTCAAAGCAGTAGTGGCGTAAATGTTAGGCAAAGCGCAAGCGGAAGTAAGCGCCGCGAAAGAAATTTCTTTCACTTTCGATACTTTCAAAATCGCAGCGCTCAAATCACGGGCATTAGCGCGGATATTGGCAGTATTAATCCCCAGCTGGTGACCGCCATTTACGCTAATAGGAAGCAGATTATCATTCTCGGTCATGACGCCTCCTTACGCTACATAGAGCCGAACTCTAGATAAAGTTTTCCGGGCAACAATCCACCCTGCCTTATCCACCAAATCCACCACGCCCTGCCTATTCATCATAGTTTGCCAGCTTGTTGCAGCGCCAAAAGCGCTCCGGTAGTTTCCCTTGCCAACCGGCCAGCATTTACGGCCGCTTGAGCCAGTGCGCCCATATCTTGTTGTCGGCGCTGCAAAACACTTTGGGCAACCACCCCGGCTTGTGATTCCCATTGTTCACGCAGATTTATCGCCGCTAACTGCGCCGCACTGCTACCAGCTAGGGACGCTGCTTGCTGCATATTTGTAGCGATATTGGAGACTATCGCAATCTCACCTGCCATATTTACCCCTCTCGACTCGTTACTCGCACCCTAACTTTTAGAAGATTCACTATTCGTTTCGGCAATAACTAAGCCGGGAAAACTACCCTCCATTACCCGGTGTGCACTAAACGCGCGCAAGAGACTAACGGCAGAGCTCGCCCTATGAGATAACATGAAACACATGGTGAAACCCGCACAAACTCGCCTGAAGTCAGGGCTGAAGTTGCCCTCAAGCGTTCCCGATCCGGTAATTGAGGTCAATGAGCTGACCAAAGATTATGTTTCTGGCGCGGGCAGCGTGCGCGCCCTAGACCATATTTCAATAGGAATCGCCAGGCGACGCTTTACCGCAATCATGGGTCCGTCTGGCTCTGGAAAATCCACATTTATGCACTGTTTAGCCGGTTTTGAATCTGCCACCTCCGGCTCTATCAAAATTGATGGCACCGAAATTGTGGGAATGAATCAGCGTCGTCTAACTCGGCTACGCCGCGACCATATCGGCTTTATTTTCCAAGCCTTTAACCTAATCCCCACCCTCAGCGCGAAAGAAAACATTCTTTTACCTTTTGAAATTTCCCGCCGTAAAGTTCCCCAAGACCGTTTCGAGCAGGTAGTTACGGCTTTAGGACTAGAAGATAGGCTACGTCATCGCCCCAGTGAACTCTCTGGTGGGCAACAGCAGCGAGTAGCTTGCGCGCGGGCGCTAATGCAAGATGCGGTAGTGCTGTTTGCCGATGAACCAACCGGAAACCTAGATTCTGAATCCTCCAAGCAAGTGCTCCGCTACCTGCGGGAAGCTGTTAATGATTTTGGGCAATCAGTGGTGATGGTTACCCACGAGGCCGCTGCTGCTGCCTATGCTGACCGGGTACTTTTCCTCTCTGACGGTCAAATAGTTGCCGAACTGAACCATCCTGAACGTGAAAGCGTGCTAGCGGCACAAAGCGAATTGCCTCACTTCATACAAACTCATCCGCTCAGCTCTACTTCCCGAAATACCGATAAACCTCAACACGGTGAGCTATCTAGTCTCGACTATCTTCCCGCCAGCAATAAGGCGGGAACCTGGCCAGATAGGGAGAAAATGCAGACCCGCCTGGCGAACTTGCAGATAGCGCGGGGAGCAAAAATAGATACCGCTCCTGCCGCCATGCCACAAACCAAAGCACCGGCGATAGATGCGGGCGTCCTTAACGCTCTAATGGGAACCGCAAAACCGGTAGTCCCAGCGGAATTACTAACTAAAGAGGGCGCGCGGAGAGCCCTGGCGCAAAGCCGGCAAGAAAAACCGCAAACTACTAAAACAGCGCCCAATACCCGGAAGATACCGCTAAAACCCGCACCCGCTAAAACGGATACGCCCGGCACTAATAAGCTACCCAAACAGCGACTTAACGGAAGCGCCTGGGAAAGCCGTGATGAACGTGGCACTACTTGGCGAGGTTGGACACCAAAGCCAGGACAAAATCAGCTAGCCAGCGAAAAAGATTCATTGCCGCGCCCTAAAGAGACAAAACCGCCTACAACCAGTAAAGAGCAAGAAAAGGCTAGCGGGCAAACAAATCGGGAACTACCCAAAAAGGCGACACCCGCTAAAGAGTCTCGCCACGACGCCGATAATAAGCGATGGTCAGGGCTTTACTCGGTATTTTCGAATCCAGTAAACGAGACTTCTGGTTTTTGGGAGGACGCGCCCTCAGAAATAGAACCAGAGAACCCAAATCGTGACGTAAAAACCAAGGCACAGGCGACAGTATCTGCCTCTAACGCCGCAAACACTATTAACTCTACTCACTCTCGTAGTGCCAACACCTCAAATAACGTTGGGGAAAGCACGGGTGTCAAACCCCGAGCCGCTTCCCCCATTAAACCTAAATCGGCAGTTCCAACCGGCACTAAATCCAGTTCGCAGGCGTTTGTAAGTAATCAAGTCAAACCCAGGGAGAGCTCGTCACCCATAGCGCGCACCCCCGAGGAGACCCTAAATCAAGAAAAACAACGCCTGTTCAACATGATTAAAAAAGCAGAAGCGCTGCTAGAGTCCTCACAAGATGCGATTGATTCTCTGCAAGATTCACAGGATAAAGCATGATAAAACTAGCCTGGCGTAATCTTTGTGCCCACCTGGTACGTTTTCAAATGGCGCTGCTAGCGGTAGTGCTGGGAGTGGGGTTTCTATCCGGGATTTTCGCCCTCCGCGCCACCCTCGCTGATTCCTATAATTCATTGATTTCTTCTGCGAACACCTATCAGTTTTACCTGGTAGGCAAGGTTCAAGGTGAAAAGGTTGCCGGGCAAGCCCCGGTAAGAGCAAACCTCCCTATAAAACTGGCTGACCAGGCAACTAGCGTAACTGGCGTAAAGGACGCCGACCCCTACTTGGTAGATGTTTGTATGCTTGCCGATCAAGTTAATCAACGTCTAGGGCAAGGGGAACAAGTGTCGGTTTTACAGGCATTTTTCCCCGGTCACACCAGCCAACCACGCCTAGTTAAAGGATATGCCCCTACGGGCAGTTCCGAAGTCGCCTTAGAGGAATCCGCCGCCAAACGCCTGGGAATAACCACTGGTCAATCTCTTAAAGTCTATGTTTCTAGCGAGGGAAAAGACGCCAAGGTTAGCGGGATTTACCGTTTCCCCACTCCGGTAGCATTCACTAACTATGTATTTGTAGGGGCAGACAGCTTCGCGAGCTTCACCCAAAAACCACTTCCCACCCTTACTAACGCTATCGGTATTACCGGCGAAAAAGGGGTATCTTCCCAGAACCTACAAGCAGAACTTAATAAAGAGTTTTCAGGTACTGCCGAAGTCATGACCCAAACCCAATACAACGATGAAATCAATGCGGCAGCCGCAAGCTCCCTAGCTTTTGTGAACGTATTCTTGCTGGTATTCGCAGCAATCGCCCTATTTGTGGGGGCGTTCATCATCGCGAACACTTTCCAAATGATGGTGCGTGCCGAGCAATCCCAATTCGCGATGCTGCGGGCAATCGGAGCCGGGCCTACCCAGGTATTTTCTATCGTTGCGCTCCAGGGGTTATTGGTAGGGATTATAGGATCTGTAATCGGGGTAGGAGCAGGGTTTTTACTGACCCGGCTAGTGTCGTGGGCGCTGGTTAAAACCGGATACGAAGCCTTACAAATCGGCTGGTCATGGTCGATTACCTGGCTATCTTTAGCGGTAGGAATCATAGTAACCGTATTTGGTTCCCTCTGGCCTGCCCGCGCAGCTGCCCTTACTGCCCCGGTAGAAGCGATGCGGCAGAATACTCAAACCCAAAAACCTATTTGGCCGCGTGCGATTATCGGGACGGTATTTCTCGCCTTCGCTATCGGGATATTAGTTTGGGCTTGTTCAAAGGACGCAAAGAGCGGACCGGGTTTAGCTATCGGGGCTTGTCTATTCTTGCTGTCCATGTTGATTCTGGTTACGCCGCTTACAGCGATAATAGTTAGGACGTTCGCTTTGCTTATCTGGTGGCTACGTCCTCATGCCCGCCTGGCAATGCGTACCTTGACTGCAAATAAGCGCCAAAGCGCCAATACTGCCGCCGCGTTAATGATTGGGGTGGCTTTGGTAGCCGTAGGGGCAACGCTGGCTGCTTCTACAAAGGCTTCCACCGAATCTACCCTGAATCAGCAGATAAACGCAGATTTAATGATTAGCCCCAGCCCTAAGGTTGTTTCAATTCCGGATACATTAATAGACAAAGTAGCAACCGTTCCTGGAGTCAAACAGGTGGAACCGGTCGCTGGTATGGGACTTTTTAGGGTGATAACTGACGCGAAAACCCCGGAAGAGACCATTGCCCAAGTAACCTATCCCCATTTCAGCCAGTACCGAAAAGTCCCGGTAGTTACCGGTTCGGTTAATAAGTATTTCTCGCAATCTTTATCTGCCCCTCAAGCCTTAGTTTCAAATTCTTGGGCGAAATCTCATGGACTATCCGTGGGAGATACTTTCCGAATCAGCGGTTTTAACGCATCAAAAACGCTCACTATCGCTGCCACCATCGAAGCGGGATTCTTGTTCCGGGATGTGCTAATAGAGCGTTCCCTAGCCAGGGAACTGGGATCGCAGGCGCTAGATATTACCACTAGCTGCGCCATTAATCTTGAAGCAGGGGCAAATCAGAGCGAGGTACAAAAAGAGATAGAAAAAGCAATCTCCGATAACCCCTTTATGGTGGTACAAAATAAAGAACAAGCAGTCGACAAAGTAGCAACCACCATTAATCAGGTGCTGACAGTTCTCTATGCCCTCTTAGCATTATCGCTGATAATCGCGGCTTTAGGAATTATGAACACCCTGTCACTGTCGGTACAGCAGCGTTTTAGAGAACTGGGACTAATCCGCACGGTGGGGCTGTCTTCTTTCGGACTATCCCTGATGATTACTGTCGAATCTGTGTTTATTACTCTGGCAGGAACGCTGTTGGGGATTACCGGCGGGGTGTCCTTAGCGGTATTCATCTGCAAATATCTAGCTGAGGCAGGAATAACCGCGATTGAAATACCGTGGATTTCCCTTGCTTGGATTTGCCTAATGGCGGTGCTAGTAGGCACGATTGCTGCCGCAATCCCGGCACGACGTGCTCGAAAAATACCTATGCTCCAGGCAATAGCCACCGAAGACTAATCGTAAAACTGGAACTAATGTCTATCTGGGTATTAACCCTAAAACTGCAGCCTGGACAGTTAGTCCCCATAAAGGTCGGGCTAATTCAAAGATGCGTTCTGTCTTGATGAGCGACAGCTAGTTGAACCAATCGTCATCAGTTGCAGACGGAATGTCTTTACGCCAATCCTCTAGGTCTTCGCCTTGCTCATCATCGACATCGACATTATCGCGCTGTTTAGCCTGCAGTTCGCGCTGCAATGCAGCATAGTCCGTCTCGGGACTGTAGTACTTTAACTTACGTGCTACTTTTGTCTGTTTCGCCTTTTGACGGCCGCGCCCCATGGCGTGACCCCCTCCACAATAATCGCGGGTACGTTAGCGTACCCTAAAACTTACCTTAAATATCCTGTATAAAAGATACCCCATTGCGGGCATCAAGACCATTTTGATTCCACGGTTGAGGTGTACGGCACACCATGTCGTACACGGAAAATCCTCCGCTTCACCAACCCTAGCTTTAGAATTACTTTAACATACGCCGCACGATTAGCGCACCGAGCAGCACAGCCCCGCCGGCAACCGCCGCCACCTTTTTGATTGCTTCCGGTTTGCCATTGCTTGCCGCTTCCACGGTTTCCTGGGCTTTATCGGCGAGGGCGCGTACCTTTTTTTGCGCATCCGCTTTTGCTCGCTCCACATTAGCCTTCGGGGAAAGATAATCAGAGAGTTCCTCAACGGTTCCGCTCAGATTCTTACGTGCAGCCTCCAGGTCGGCCTTAATTTGGCTTTCGCTACGCTGTGTCATCTTATTCAAGCCCTTTCTTTACCGCAGCAATACTTTCTTTTATCCCCTCTTGCGGAGCAGGTTTGTCAGATATTCCTTTTTGCAAAGAAGCCTTGCCTACCAGCGCCAATATCAACAGCACAACCAGTAGTATCCCGGCAACAATCAGTTTAGCTGCCCAGAGAGGAACAACTAATGCCAGGGCACTAGCTGCTGCCCCAAATAGGTATCCCAACATATAGAGGGCGAGCACCCCCGCTACTACCAGGAGGGCAATCCCCATTCCGGAACGTTTAGCCATATTGGTAGCTTTAACCTTCGCCAGCTCAATCTCGCCCTTTACCAGAGCCTGTATTTGATCGGAGAGCTTTGACAGCAGATTACCCAGATTAGGACGCGTCGAAGCTGCAGAGTCCTCAGTAGCTTTGGGGGTGTCAGGCTCGTGGTGAGGGACACCTGATTGCCTCGCATGAAAACCGGGAGTTGCAGGAACTCCGGGGACAGCGCGGTGAGCCGGCGCCGCCGAGGGAGCAGAATGATATCCGGGGGTGGCCGGTATCGACCGCTGAGGATTTGGCATAATCAAAATCTCTCCTATCCATTCTTGAGAGCAGTTTTTGCTAATTACTATCCATTCTATGCCCTGCGTGGTGTTTTATGCCCAGCATAAGTTTTTCGCTGCGCGAAACGCGCTAATGACACCGCTAGGAAGGGGCGGAAACAGACTCAGATAGTGCAGATGGAGCTGAAAATACCGGCAAATAGGCAGACAAATCCGAACCGACCCCGGTGGCGTTAATCTGACCGTCCACTAGGACCTGTTCCCAGGCGATATTCCCGCAAGCTAAAGCCAGCCAAGTGTCAGTATCCATTTCGACTACCGCCGGCGGAGTTCCCCGCCGATGCACGGTTCCCGCCCCGATTTGCACTGCCCCAAAAGGAGGTACCCGCACTTCTACGGCTTGCCCAGGGTGACGCTCTGCCAATACTTGCAGGCTATAACGCACGGCGCACGCTTTAGCGTCCCTGTCTGCCCGGGAAGCAAGCCAAGCCGCTATCGCCCTGCGCCCTAGAGAATCAGAAATTTTGCGTCCCAAAAGGTTTACTCCCTAAGTTTTAGAATAGTTATAGCATTCACAGCTTTACTTCGTTAGCCCTTAGGCTACACCGCTGGCAGGAGGGAAATAAATATATGCTTGCACTGATTATAGGAATCGTTTATCTACTTTTGGCAGCCTATCTGGGAACGGGACTGATTCTATTTCATCACCACCGCCTACCTATTGGCAGCCCACTCGGAATCGTTAATAAAGCGACCACAGCCGATGAATACACCTGGGGGCGTGCCCACCGCGCAGCCGCGCCCCTACTGGGGGCAACCGCGTTTGTGTGCGTTCTTAACGGCTTCACGATTGCTACCTTGAGTGCGCAAACTGAGCTTTTCGTGCAACTTAGCATGGTTGCGGGAACCGCAATTTTCACCGGCATTGTGTATTGGGCAGCGCGCCGAGCGGCAAGCGTGAGCGCAAAAACCCGTAAAGAGGACGCAAACGCTCCTAAAACAAACCTTTAGCTTTACGGGTTATTAGACTCGCGCCAGGAACTCTACCTCTACTTCACAAGGAGCGCCCAACGGCAGAGAGGCTACCCCAACCGCAGAACGAATATGGGGCTGGTCAAATAGTTTTCCAAAAATATCGGAGGCTCCATTAGCCACGCTTGCCTGACCGGTAAAGGTGGGGATAGATGCCACGAACACGGTCACTTTTAACACCCGCTCTAGCCTGTTTACCCCACCGGCAACCTGGGCACCAGCAGCCAGGGCATTCAGGGCGCACACCTGGGCGGCGCTATATGCCTCCTGAGGGCTAACTTCTGCCCCTACCAGCCCGGTTGCTACCAGTTCGCCGTCTTTTACCGGTATCTGCCCGGAGGTACGCACCAGTAATCCGCCCTCGGTTTCAAAACCAATCGCCGGAGTGTAGGCAGCTACCGGAGCCGCCACCGCAGGTAGCACCAAACCTGCTTGTTCTAAACGCTTTGAAACCGCAGACATTAATCAATCACGCGGACGTTTAAGATAGGCTACCGGGTTTTCCCAGCCATTAGGACCGGCGATGACGCTGACCAGTTCCCAGCCGTCCTCGCCCCAATTATCTAGGATTGCTTTCGTATTATGCGACAGTAGCGGGATTGTCGCGTATTCCCATTTCGTCATGTTCTCAGTTTAACGACAGTTAGCGCATTAACGCACTCTCGCTAAAACGTTGGGAGTCGCTGGTTGGCGCAGCTCTATCGCAAGCTCGTCGGCAGAGTTATTTAACCAATCCCACCAATCAGTTACGTCCTCGTAATAGCGCAGCATCGCGCGCCGTTCCCGCTCGGTCAGACCGCCCCAAACCCCGTAGTTAGCCTCGGATTGGAGAGCATCAGCCAAACATTCAAGACGTACCGGACAGGAAAAACAGCGGGTACGAACCTGTCTTTGCGCCGCACCCTGCACAAATAAAGCATCTGGTTCCTGACCAGCACATAAAGCTTGAGCTGCCCAAGTCTCGTCCTGTCTAAAGTCCATTGTTCACTCCTTGAACTCTTATGGCTACATTGCCTTTATATGTGACCGTACCTACATTTTACTGAAAACACAAAACGAAACCGTAAGCTAGCTTTAGTTAGTAACCCAGATAGTGATTGCCCACATTCTGTTTATTTACGTTGCTTAAGATGCCGAAATATAGGGTGGCAAAGTAGGCTAGGACTATGCAAAAAGGCACCAATCGTTATCTGCCACGCCAGCAGCTACGCCGTACTCTAGCAGCGCTGGCAGCTTTGATTGCTCTGTCAGCAGTACTGCTGGCAGGATTGGCTCTGCCAGTCATCGGTGCAGCCGGGCTAACCGCCCGGGTAGGGGTAAGCGCCCTCACCGAAATTCCTAGCGAGTTCAAACCCACGCAGCCCTCCCAACAATCTGTGCTTTACTCTCGCGACGGCAAAGAAATCGCGCGCTTTTACGCAGAAAACCGGATTATCGTCAAACTAAAAGATATGTCCCCCTGGGTACAAAAAGGGACAATCGCGGTTGAAGACCACCGTTTTTATCAGCACCGCGGAGTAGACCTAGAGGGTATTGCCCGCGCTATTGTCAATAACTTAGCCGAACGCGACACTCAAGGAGCTTCCACCCTCACCCAACAGCTAGTAAAGAATACCCTAATAGACAAGGGTCTGCGTTCTGGAGATATGAACGAGGTTCGCAAAGCCCGCGAGCAGAGCATCTCCCGCAAATTGCGGGAAGCCAAGGACGCCCTCGCTATCGAAAAGAAGCTTTCTAAAGACCAAATCTTAGAGGGGTACTTAAATATCGCCCCCTATGGGACTTCGGTTTACGGGGTAGAATCCGCCAGCCGATACTATTTTTCAAAAAGCGCGAAAGACCTGACGATTAGTGAGGGCGCGTTGCTTTCTGGCATCACCCAGTCGCCGGCAAAATATGACCCCACTATCCACCCAGATGCCAGTCAGAACCGGCGTGACCAGGTATTGAAAGCGATGCTGCGCGAGCAGATGATTAGCTACGAGCAATACAATGAAGCCAAGGCGATAAAAGTTGCCGATATGTTGAAAGTTTCTCCTGGTAAACAGGGCTGTGAGGCTGCTGGTAAGGCTTCTTATTTTTGCGCTTACGCGGTTAATGAAATCTACAATAATCCTGCTTTCGGCAAGTCCCTTAATGACCGGCGGCGTCTGTTGCTTCGTGGGGGGCTAAAAATCTACACCACCATGGATTCCAATATGCAAAATGCGGCAACCGACACCGCTTTTAACCGAATCCCGGAGGCAGACGGTTCGGGGCTTTCAATCAGTATTACCTCTATTGAACCCGGCAGTGGAAAAATTCGTGCGATCGCCCAGAACACCACTTACGGTAATCCCGATAAGCAGAATCCGCGAGCAACTCAAACCTCTTTCGGGGTTGATAAGGCTCATGGTGGGGGCGCAGGCTTCCAGCCGGGATCATCATATAAGTCGGTAACTTTGGCTACTTGGTTTGATAATGGCTATTCCGCCTATTCGGTAGTAGGGGGACGTAACCACTATTCCCCGCGCGATTGGAAAATTTCTGGCAACTGCCCGGTACATGCCAGCTCTTGGGATTTAAAGAACGCCACCGGGGGTAACAACTATGCCACATCGGTTTTAGAAGGTACTCAAAAATCTTTGAACACCACCTATGCCGGGATGGCTACCAACCTCGATCTTTGCGATATCTACAAAATGGGCGAGAATCTTGGCGCGGTGAGTGGCGATCCTAATCTAAAACAGGATTTTTATCCGCCCTTCATTATTGGGTCTGCTTCCGTGACCCCCCTAAACATGGCGAACGCATTTGGCACAATTGCTTCAGGGGGTATGCTCTGCTCACCGGTAGCGCTCGAAAAAGTAGTGGATGCCGATGGCAAATCTTTCAAGGTTCCCTCGGGAAACTGTAAACGTACCGTTGAAGAAAGCGTGGCTAATAAAACCGCTCAGGTACTGGTATCTACCGCTAATAGCTATGGGGGACGGGTAAGTATAGGTCGTCAGGTGATGGCGAAAACCGGGACTACTGACGGTCCGAAAGCTGCCTGGACTGTGGGGGCAACCCCGAATCTGGCAACTGCGGTTTGGGTCGGCTATTCCCAGGGAGGTACCCGTAACTTGACGGGATTGCGGATTAATGGCTCATATTATGGAATTGTTTACGGTAATACCGTTCCCTCGGTGGCGTTTAGACAATATATGTCCACTGCGGTACAAGGTCTGCCAGCAGCTAGTTTCCCAAGCGCCAACATCGGGGAGGGCAAGACGATTAACCAGGGCATACCTCGCCCCAAGCCCACTAATCCCGATGATGCCCCTGACTCACCAAGCCCTACGGTCAATGAAATTTCTGAAACTATCTATTACGAAGAGGACTAACCTTTGCGGTACTTAGGTGCTTTAGCTCCCTTAGCTATGGGGGCAACGGTCTATCCTTTTATTGAGGCACGTCGACCCCGTATGCGGCGCTATCAACTGGAAAAAATGCCTGGTCTACCTGTTTTAACCCCACCGGGAGACCCTGAAGATAACACCTTGCCCTCCGACTGGCAGCTACGGATACTTCACCTTTCCGACCTGCATTTATGGTCTGGAAGTGGGTGGCTATGTGAATATGTGGCTTCCCTTAGCGAGTTCGACGAGATTGATTTTGTGGCTCTGACGGGAGATAACTTCTCTGATGCCTCTGGGCTAGCGATGCTAAAGAAAGCCCTAAAACCTTTATTTAAGTTTCCGGGAGCCTTTGTTTTTGGTTCCAATGACTACTATTCGGGACGAGCAAAAATACCGTGGCACTATTTT
The DNA here is from genome assembly GCA_902468275.1 of uncultured Urmitella sp. GTDB lineage: Bacteria > Actinomycetota > Actinomycetes > Actinomycetales > Actinomycetaceae > Varibaculum. The sequence continues at coordinate 19,012 of CABQYA010000010.1, forward strand.
TTCCCAGACAAGAAACCTAAGTTACGTACCGTTCCCGACCTACCCACCGAGGAATTTCAAAGCTTCTTAACTGACGGTGGCTGGATAGATCTAAATAACCAGGTGGCAACCTTAAATGTTACTTCCCCTGCCCGGCAAGGACGCAGCGCTAAAGCCCTCTCACTAGCGCTTTCTGGGGTAAACGACCCCCATATAGGACGGGATGAGACAGTGAAAGTACCTCCCAGTTGGGGGCAATCTCAGTTGCGTCTCGCCCTCACCCACGCCCCCTATGCCCGCGTCCTCGACCAGTACGCTACCTGGGGAGCTGACCTGGTACTTGCAGGTCACACCCATGGTGGTCAAGTTTGCCTACCGGGATTTGGGGCGCTAGTAAACAACACTGACCTGCCGCTTAGCTATTCTGGGGGACTGCATTTATGGAAGACCGGAACGGTAGCTAACCCCGCACCTCGGGTACATAAAGGTAAAACCTATCCGCTGCCCGATTTAGCAAAAATTGCTAAGGACGAGCAGATTGGTGCAACCCGCGAACTCAAGCAAACTTGGGTACATATTTCCAGAGGGTTAGGAACTTCCAAGTTCACACCGGTGCGCCTGGCTTGCCCACCTGAGGCTTCCCTAATCACAGTTTCTGGTCATTCCAAATAGCGATTCCAACGCTTACAATAGGTAAAGTGCCTGATAAACCCGGTTAAAAGCCGCACGGAAAGCGGTTTTAAAAGTGCCGCATCACCGCAAATAACAGCTATTTCGGCTGCGACCTTTGTGGCTAAACCCTCTTTAGCAGGTAAAGAGGTTTTACGGTAGAATGGTATCCGGAAAATTTGTAATTGGGAGCCTAAAAGTTATGACATTTGAAATCGGTCAGACCGTTGTTTATCCCCATCACGGTGCCGCAGTGATTGAAAATATCACTACCCGTAAGCTCAAAGGTGAAGACACCACCTATCTGATGTTGCGGGTCACCAATGGTGATATGACCATCCAGGTACCGGCAGCAAATGTCGATATGGTTGGGGTTCGTGACGTAGTAGACGAAGATGGCCTAAAAGAAGTACTTGACGTGCTACAGCAGCCCTATATTGAAGAGCCTACGAACTGGTCACGCCGCTACAAGGCTAACGGCGAGAAAATAGCTACCGGCGATATTCTAAAAGTCTCCGAGGTAGTTCGGGATTTAACATTCCGCGACAACGAACGCGGGCTGTCCGCAGGTGAAAAACGGATGCTTGCCAAGGCGCGCGCGATTTTAATTTCCGAACTCGCCCTGGCTAAACATGAGGACGAAGAGGCCGCCTCCGACCGCCTCGACAAAATCATGGAAGAAGCCCAAATAGAATACGACCGCGTCAATAACAAATAAGGGTTAGGAAGACTGGCTATGGGACGCAGCATTTACTGCGTCGTTACCGCTGCTGGTTCTGGCACTCGCTTGGGGCATAATGAACCGAAAGCGCTGGTAGACCTGGCAGGAAAACCGATACTGCACCATGCGCTGCGCGGTCTTGAACCTCTAGCTGACTTAGCAGGGGTAGCAATCACTGCCCCCGCAAACTATCTTCAGACCTTCACCCAGATTGCCCGCGAAGCCGCCCTATCCTATCCGTGGACAGTACTGCCCGGAGGTTCCTCCCGACAAAAATCTGTTTACGAAGGTCTTAAAGGATTATTGAGTTTTGAACCTGGAAACGGACAGCTTCCAGCAAACGACCCGACAGCGATTGTGTTAATCCATGACGCAGCCCGCGCCCTCACCCCGATAGACCAGTTTGAAAGGGTATGTCAGGCAGTGGAATCCGGCTGCCCGGCAGTAGTGCCTGCCACCGAACTAATCGATACTGTACGCGAAGTTAAAGGCGACACCTTCACCCGCCAGGGACTCAAAATAACCCCCGCCGGTTCGACTCCTGACCGTTCCCGTCTGCGCTGCGTACAAACCCCGCAAGGTTTCGCTGGGGATATTATTTTTGCAGCTCACGACCGAGCCCGAGAGGAATCAATTTGCGAGGGTGAAGCTGTTGATGATGCTGTACTCGTAGCCACCCTCGGGCACAAACAATATTTTGTTCCTGGCTCGATGAGCGCCTTAAAAATCACTTATCCCTTAGACTTGAAGCTAGCCACTTGGCTGGCAGAAAACCCCGACCGCGAATAAGGGCAGGAAGTTATGGCTGAGACCGCCGATAACCAGCAGAATTTGCCGGAACAAAGTAATGACCGCACCAAAGGCAAGATTTTTGCCTGGTCGTTATGGGACTGGGGGTCTGCCGCTTTCAATGCGGTAGCAACCACTTTCGTTTTCACCGTGTACCTAACTACCGAAGATTTATTCGCCCCCGGAAATGAAGCCACCACCGATTTATCAATCGGATTAGCGTTTGCTGGACTGGTAATTGCTCTGGTAGCACCGGTTTCTGGACAGAGAGCCGACCATAAAGGGCGCGGTACCCGGATGCTTGCGCTATTTTCTTGTCTAGTCACGATTTGTATGGCGTTAATGTTCGCGGTCTATCCCACTTCACCTTTAGGAAAAACCGGGGCGCTCTGGCTAGGGGTCGCCATGCTATCTTTTGGCAATATCTTCTTCGAATTCGCGTCAGTGAACTATAACGCCATGTTGGCACGGGTTTCCACAAAAGAGAATATGGGGAAGGTTTCCGGTATCGGCTGGGGTATGGGATACCTGGGCGGTATTTTTTTGTTGGGAATTCTCTATATCGGCTTCATTTCCCCCGAGGTAGGCTGGTTTGGGGTTACCGGGGAAAACTATATGAATATCC